>CAYZVM010000060.1:0-28123 GCA_964481485.1 uncultured Saprospiraceae bacterium
CAGGGAAGAATGCCGCGGATACCGCCGCCGTCAAGGGTCAGGATTTTAAGTTTTGATGTTGCCATGTGGTGTGTTGTGAATGAACAGAATGGGCAAATGTATGCAGAGAAAAGGGGAATACGGGGTTAATAAATTGTTGGTTTTTTTCTGCTGCATTTGGCATGAGTGTTGGCGAGACACCTTTTGCCACTTGTACACACAATGGACAAATATTGGGCATCTCATCCGGCAACGGAGGTTTGAGCGACGATTTTAATGGCGCGGATGCCATGAAAAATAAAAAAAGCCTCGCCGGCAGTTGCGCCGGGAGGCTCCGAAAACAATAAACAGCAGGATAGATTTTTTTCTGGTTATTGGTTGTTGGTTATTAGCTGTTGGTCGCTTAAGGTTTTCCTCTCTCGACTAACAAACAACCAAGAACTAATAACCAATAACCAATTCAGACATTACTGACTTTCCTAACCACTTTGTACAGGCGTGTCGTTTCGTTCACGTCTTCTTCGAAGGGGTCGTTGTCGAAGTAATTGGCCGAAATCATTTTCAGGCGAGTGATGCGCCCGCGGTTGTTGAAAATTTTCTGAACATATTTCACCCACACGTTGCCGTTGCTGCGCACGGCGTAGATTTCGTTGTCGCGGATGTCATTAAGGTTTTCCACTGATTTGCAGACCACGATGTCGTTGTGCTTGATGACAGGATCCATTGAATTACCTTCGATTTGGAAGGCTACCAAGCCGGGGCCGCTCACGCCAGGAATGGAAAAATAGGTATTATCTTCCTGATTATCAGAGCCAATGGTGCCGCCTGCAAAGGCTCTTTGGGTAGTGAAAAGGATATTCCCGCCGCCAGACACATTCATCCGGTCGCCAGCGAAAGCATCGCTCGGCACCTCGAAGCCAAAGGGATTGCCTATGCCATATATGAGCCATGCTTCGTTGATGTCGTAGGCGCGGCAAAAGGATTTTGCTTGGCCATAGTCAATTACGCGCTTGCTGTCAGGATTGAGAAAGGCGCGGATAATGTGCCCGTATGCTTTGTTGCCGAGTACTTTGTCGGCGACATCGCCGACACCCCGGCCGCTGCGGTCGTTTTTGACAATAGCGCCCCTGTCTTCCAAAAGTTTGAAAGCTTGAATGAAACGCTTGTTGAGTTCGATGCGGTCTTCCTTAATCATGGCGCGTGATATTTAAATGTGAGATGAGTGGCGTTTTGGGGTTTTCTTAAAAATTTGACGATGCAAACTTAAAACAAAGAGTTTTTAAAAACAAAAAATGTCAAAGATTTTTTTTGCACGAACCTCGATTTTTTTGCGAAAGATTTTTTTGTGCGTTGAATATCAATTTTTTGCGCATTTTATTCGTTGCATTTTTTTTCAAAACAAACAGACCTGCGGAGGCATCCTTCCCTTTTTTGGCGGGGATATTGTTTGGTAAAGTTTTGTACTTTTGTTGGTGGAAATTGAGTTTGGGTTTTTCGAAATTTGACAATGCTCGGAAAACCGTGTTCACAAAAACAGCCAAAAACCTTCAAATCTGAAACCTTTCATAAATGGGTACAGTCGTTTCTCTTCTCAACCACAAAGGCGGCGTCGGCAAAACGACGAGCGCTATAAATATAGGTGCCGGATTGGTGGAACTCGGCAAACGGGTGCTGCTGATTGACCTCGACCCGCAGGCCAACCTCACCATTTCGCTCGGCATCCCGCGTCAAAAACACACCATCTACGAGTCGCTGCGCGGCGAGAGCGAACTGGCGCCCTTCACTTACAAACCCAACCTTGATGTAGTCACTTCTTCGCTCGACCTTTCGGGCGCGGAAATGGAACTCATCAATGAGGCCGGACGCGAATTCATCCTGCGCGAACTGATCGGCCAAGTGTCTGATGATTACGATTATGTGCTGATTGATTGTCCGCCCTCGCTCGGCCTGCTGACGCTGAACGCGCTGACGAGCAGCCGCTACGTTTTGATTCCGTTACAGACGGAATTCCTTGCAGTTCAGGGACTTGCAAAAATAAAGCAGGTGATTGACAAGGTAAAATTCCGGCTAAACAAGCAGGTGGAAATGGCGGGCGTGATTGCCACAATGTACGACAGCCGCCGGGTACTCAACCGCGATGTGGTGGATATTATCCACAAACATTTTGGCGACAAGGTGTTCAGTACTTACATCCGTGATAATGTGGCGCTCGCCGAAGCACCCGCCTCGCGTAAGGACATTTTTGAATACAGCCCGAAAAGCCCCGGCGCGGTGGATTACCTCGCGCTCAGCCGCGAATTTTTGGACAGAGTGGAAAATAATGGCGTGACTGCGACGAGCGAACAACGAACAACGGTCAACTAACAACGAGGAAACCGATGAGCAAAAAAACATTTTCGGAAGGTCTTGACGACCTGTTCAACAATGCCCACGAAGGGCAGGCCGCGGTAGCCGTGCGCCCGCCGGAGCGCCGTTCGGGACATAAAAACTTCATGTCCGACCTCGACTCGCTGCTGCAAGAGGCGCTGGACGAAAGCCTCGAACGTTTCGATGCCAACCAACCGGACACGACCACGCCGAGCGGCAAGACGAAGGCGACTTCTTCATCGGTATCTTCTTACCGCTCGCCCATGAGCGGCTTGGACGCGCTTATCCGCCAAACGATTGACGTGCAAGAAATTGCGACCGACGAAGCCTCCGGCAAAAAACGCCTGACCGTAGCGGTTGACCGTACCAAACTGGAAAAACTCAAGGCTATTGCCCGGCTGGAAAATTCTTACATGAAGGATTTGCTCGTCAGCCTCATTGACGAGTATATCGAAGAGTACACGCAGCAAAAAGGAATTGATTTGTGAATTATGAATGATAAATGATGAACCACGGCGTGCGAACATTCACATTTTTCATTCATAATTCATAACTCATAATTCTGCAATGCAGAACGCTTACCACGACTTCCGCCTTTTTTACAACCAGAACATCCACCCGGAATTGCTGCACCTCGAACAGCGGCGGCGGCGATTAGTGCGATTGCTCTCCCTTTCAGTTTTGTTGCTCGCGGGCGCGGTGGCGTTGCAGATTTTTGTTGGTGTGTTTGTGTTCACGTTGTTCTTGCTGATTCCAGTGGCCATGTGGATGTCGTATTTGGCTTTTCGCGTGCGGGTGTTTTTTCAGGAATTCAAACCGCGCATCGTGGGGCTGATTCTCGATTTTATTGACAACGACGTGAATTTTTCGTTTGACCGCTACGACCCGAAAGGCTCTATTTCCAAAAAACAATTTCTCGAAAGCCGCATTTTCACCACCGCCGACGACTTTATGGGGGAAGACCTGATAGTCGGGCAGGTGCGCGAAACACCATTTGAACTCAGCGAACTGCGGGTGCGCGAATTCTCTGCTGCCCGCAACCGGCTCGACTACGTTTTTCGCGGGGTTTTTCTCATCGGCGACTACAAACGATGGGACTTGCACGGGGGGGTGCTCGTGCTGCCCGACGCTTATCGCAAATACCTGAGCCGCAGCGAACGCGCTTTCCACCTCGCGGGCGGGCGGCGGGTGAAGGACAATTTGCTGCCCGAATTTGAGGCGTTTTTCGACACATACGCCACGCCCGACATCAAGATTCATGAAGTAATTTCGGAGGATATGCAGCGCGTCGTCTTGAAATTCAGAGAGCAATTTTTACTGAAAAACCGCCAGAAGGAGATTTATTTCTCCATCATCGCCGACAAAATATACCTCGCCCTGACGCAAGACAAGGATTTGCTCGAACCTTCGCTTTTTGCCAACAACACCAATTTCGAGACCGTCGTGGAGTTTTACCAAGACATTCGCCTGCTGCTGGAAATGGTGCTGGATGTGGATGTGATGAATTGAAAGTTGCTGGTTTCAGGGTTGCCGATTAAACATTTTCTCCTTCCGCCAATTGGGCTTTCAACTTTTCAATCTTGCGCGGCAGCCCCCAAGTGAGTGCCGAGAGCATTCCCAAATTGAGCAACACCAACGGCACCACGACGTAGAGCGACCAGCGTACCCATGCGTATTTCCAGAAAATGATGTAGAGTGCCACCGTAAGTGTTTCCCGGATGAAGAGGCGCGTCCAGCGACCGCGCAGAGAAGGTTGCATGGTGGCGCGCATGATTTCCAGCCGCGCCAGTTTTTGTTGGAGCGCTTCGTTCTGCGCAAGTTGTGTTTGATTTTCCATGGCTTTCTAATTTCGGCCACAAACGGTCTGCTTGAAGTGGAAAGTTCCACTTACGTTTTTCCACGTTTACGAAACCTTCAAGGTTTCGTAAACGTCACGTACAAACGTCACGCACAATAAGTTTTCGCTAAGTTTTATATTTCCATTGCCCACACGGCCTAATGCGCTGGATTTTTGCCGATTAAAAAACGTAAGCACCATGTCCGCTCCCGCGCTATTTTCGCTCTACGGCAAAACTGCCATCGTCACTGGCGCCACCGGCTTGCTGGGCCGTCAGCACTGCCTCGCGCTGGCCGAAGCAGGCGCGCATGTCGTCGTCGCCGATTTGAACCTGGAAACCTGCCGCGAAGTAGAAAAAAAACTGCCCGACCGCGACCATCTCTCGCTGCGGGCGGACGTGACAGACCCAACTTCGCTCGCCGCAGCGCGCGACGCTATTCTGGAAAAATACGGACGTATAGATATTTTGGTCAACAATGCTGCTGTGAACGATATGTTCGAAAATCCAAGTTTGGCCGCCGAGCAATCGAAATTTGAGAATTACCCTATCGAAATGTGGCACAAATCGCTGGAAGTCAACGTCACCGGCATTTTTCTCGCAGCACAGATTTTTGGAACACCGATGGCCGAACGTGGCAGCGGCTGCATCGTCAACATCGCGTCCACTTACGGCATGGTCGGCCCCGACCAGTCTTTGTACCAAAAACCCGACGGCGAGCAGGTTTTTTACAAATCCCCCGCCTATCCCGCCACGAAAGGAGCCGTGCTCAATTTCACCCGCTACCTCGCCGCCTATTGGGGCAAAAACGGTGTGCGTGTCAATTCGCTCTCGCCCGGCGGGGTGGAAAACGGCCAAGAAGGCTGGTTCACAGAAAATTACAGCCGCCGCACCGCGCTCGGTCGCATGGCGCAACCCACTGATTACAAAGGAGCGCTCGTGTTTCTCGCCTCCGATGCCTCGGCCTACATGACCGGTGCAAACTTGGTGGTGGATGGCGGGTGGACGACGGTGTGATTTTGAAACCGGAGATTCTATATTTTTGAACTGCGGCACGCTGTGATTCCGCCTCTCATTTCCCTTGTTAAAAAAACTCGCCGTCAAAACTCATGTGGAAAAGACTCGCCGCTTTATTGTTGACCGTGCCGGCACTGACCAGCCTTGCGGCGCAGCAGCCAACCCGCGGCGAAGCACTTTCAAAAATCCATTGCGCCTCCTGCCACGCCTGGCCGGAACCGGGGCTTTTGGATAAAACAAGCTGGGAAAAACACATCCTGCCGCGTATGGGGCAAATGCTCGGCGTGTTGCCTTTAGAGATTGGCAATCAAAGTTTTATTGAACCGGAAGTATTCGATTTGGTGTTTCAAAACCCTTTGGTGTTTCGGAAAAACACGCCGCTTTCTGCCGACGATTGGGCGGCCATCCGGGATTTTTATCTGCAAAATGCGCCGGAAAAAATGGAACCGCCGAAGCCAATCGTGGAGCAAAATCTGCCGCAGTTCGAGGTTCGTTTTCCCAATTATTTCCGCTCACCGCCAAGTACGACGATGGTTAAAATTCTGGACGGTCAACTCTTCGTCGGCGATGCCAACTCCGAGCGGCTTTATCATTTCGACGCGGATTTGAACCTGCAAAGAAAGGCCTCTGTCGGCGAAGGCGCGGTGGGTCTCAATCGCCTGCCTGCTGGCGATATCGTCACCGTTATGGGTTCTTTTTCGCCGACAGATGTGGCGAGCGGGCAAATTTTTTTCCTTCCCAATCGCTCCGGCCAACTACCCAAGGTATGGATTGACAGCCTGAAACGCCCGGTACACACAGAAACAGCAGATTTGGACGGCGACGGCCTGTGGGATCTCGTGGTGTGCGAATTTGCCAAATGGACCGGCTCGCTGTGCTGGTGGAAAAACAACGGCGATGGGAGTTTTTCCCGAAAAATACTGCGCGATATGCCCGGCTCGATTCGCACGGAAATCCACGACTTTGACGGTGACGGGAAGTCCGACATCATGGCTTTGTTTGGGCAGGGCGACGAAGGCATTTTTATTTTTTACAATCGCGGCAGCGGGATATTCGAAGAAGTACGAGTGTTACAGTGGCCGCCGAGTTACGGTTCCAGTTTTTTCCAACTGTTCGACTACGACGGCGATGCACATCCCGACATCATTTATACCTGTGGCGACAACGCGGACTTCCCGCCCGTTTACAAGCCCTATCACGGCATCCGCATTTTTCAAAATGACGGAAAAAACCAGTTCAAAGAAGTTTTATTCTACCCTTTGCCGGGCGCTTACTCGGCCATCCCGCATGATTTTGACCTTGACGGCGACCTCGATATCGCCGCGATTTCGTTTTTCCCCGATTTCAAAAACGCACCGGAGCAGTCGTTTCTCTTTTTAGAAAATCAAGGAAATCAGCAATTCAAAGCCCGCACTTTCCCCGCTGTGAACAAAGGCCGCTGGCTTGTGATGGACGCAGGCGACCTCGATGGCGACGGCGATTGGGACTTGGTGCTCGGTGCCCTGACGATGGAAACGGTGCCAGAAACCACTCTCTTGGCACAGTGGGTTCGCGACGGCATTCCGTTTGTTGTGCTGGAAAACAGGGTGCGTTGACGTACGGGTTTTTTCACTGAATTTTCATCCTGTTCACCTTAAATACTTGCGGGCATAACATAGATTTTACGATGTAAAAAGTCCAGATAAGGATAAGTCGCAAAATCAAGGATTCCCATTTTTTAAAACCTGTTTTTGTCCTGAAAATCAACGCCTTAGGGCTTTACACTCACTTATCCCAGAGATTACACTTTACACACCTAAATTTGATAAAGGCTTAATGCCCCGGCTGCCGTCGTCCCTTTTGAAGGCAGGTAGATTTGTCATCATTTTATCAGTACACAAAAGTTTTAAAGAATGAAAAAGACAAACATCCTGCTGACGGCGATGCTGGTAATGGCCAGTTTCTGCCTCAATGCCCAAACGTTGTTCGACAACGAAATCCAAATCCCGGCTGGCTACCAACCGACCGAAGTGGTATTGCCGCCTTCGCCGCTTACGATTCAAGTGCTGTTCATCGGCGGCACCGATACGGTACAAACCACGCCGACCTACGGCAACCCGGCTGGCCAGCAAGTGGCTAAAGAATGGCACGACTTCATCGGCTTCACACCCGACAACGGCGGCCAAGGCCTTGGCTGGGTGACGGTGAACCACGAGATGATTTATGCCGATGACAAAATCGGCGACGGCGGCGGCATGACTTCTTTCAAAGTTGCCCGCAAAGCCGACGGAACTTTGGAAGTGTTGAACCAGACCCTCGCCGATGGCCGTTCGGGCAAGTTTTTCAACGTGGACTTCGCCAACACCGTAGGCGAAACGGGCATGAACTGCGGTGGTATTTCTTCGCAAGTGGACGGCCGCATCTGGACTGCTGAAGAGTGGTTTCAGAACTCCAATGCTGGCATCGTATCGGGCATTCGCGACACTTCTGATTTCATCGTCAACTCTGACATTGCCGGCTGGAACGGTGTCTCGCTGAAACGCTACCAGAATCTGAACTGGATGGTGGAAATTGACCCGCGCCAAGCGAAAGCCATCCGCAAGCAGTACAACTGGGGCCGTCAGCCATTTGAAGGCGGTGCTATTGAGCCGAGCAATCGCCTCGTGTACCTCGGCCCGGATGACACGCCCGGTTTCTTCGGGATGTTTGTGTCGAACACAGCTGGCGACTACAACAAAGGCACTTTGTTCGCATACAAACACGACAAACCCGGCTACAACTGGGTGCCGATTTGGGAAGACGGCTCTTTGCTCGACCACAAAAAATTCGCCGTGCAAAAAGGTGCCACGATGTTCAACCGCATCGAATGGGTAGCGATGGATAAATTGAACAACGTTTATTTCACAGAGACCGGCGTGGACAAACCCGGCCCGCGTTGGGCTGATGAGTTTGCAGCTGGCGGTGTGTTCGACCCCTACCACATTCAGCGCGCAGAAGCCCTCGACTTCGACTCGCCTGCCGACGCAAACTATCCCGACTACTACGGCCGCATCTGGAAATACGACCCCGTGAAGGATACTTGCACGGTTTATCTCGAAGCTGGCCCTGCTTTCCCGACCAGCCCCGATGAAGCGAACTACCCGGAAAAACACCTGTCGAACCCCGATGGCTTAGGGGTCGTGACCATCAAAGGCCAGCAATATTTGCTCATTCAGGAAGACTTGAACGGTACTTCTTTTGGCCGTTTGCCCGCTGGCGCTGCTCAGGCTGTATGCGAAGCATTTTTGCTGGATTTGAGCATCCAAAACCCAACGATTGACGATTTGATTCGCCTGACTGCTACACCCAGAGGCGCAGAAATCACCGGCGCCATCCAAACGCCCGACGGCAAATCCATCCTCATCAACTCGCAGCACCCGAACACGGCCAATCCTTTCCCCTACAACCACTCGCTGACCTACGCTATTCACGGTTTGGACCAAATCGGCTCACAAGATTTGAGAAGCAAAAAGTCAATCGTAGCCGACCGCGCCGACAACACTTCTGAAAGCGGCACCTCCATTTTCAAAGTCTATCCGAACCCGACGACGCGCATGGTGTATATGAACGAGCCGACCGACGTAGCGCTCTTCGACGCACAGGGCAAGCGCGTAATGGTGCGCCGCAACACAAGCGAACTGGACGTGTCGTCGCTCACGCCCGGCACTTATTACATCCAGAATGCAAAAGGCGAAATCCTGAAACTCGCTATCCAGTAATTTTTTCTTTCCCAAAAATCCATGTCGGGGCGGCATCATGTCGCCCCGACATTTTTCAATTCAAGCATCGCGCCGTATGAACAAGACAATTGCAATCACTGCCCTTTTAGCCCTTTTTTTCGCAGGGCTGATGAGTTTTAAAAACAGCCCCGACACCGAAGCACTCCAAAAAATCACCCAACAATTCCAACTTGGCCTAGAAGAAACGGCGGAGGCCATTGCCGTCTATGAATCTGTGGCACAAGACTTTACGAACAGCGTATCTTCCATCCAACAGTTGCGCAAAGCCCACGCCGAGGCTCGCTTGTCTTTCAAAAAAGTCGAATTCCTGTTAGAATATTTCGACCGTTCGGGTGTAAAACGCTACCTCAACGGCCCGCCGCTTCCTTTTGTAGAACCTAATGTCCCCGAAGTGATACCCGTCGAGCCGCTCGGCTTGCAAGTGCTCGACGAATTGGTAGCGGAAGAAAACCCTTTTGCCGAAAAAGCCGAAATCGTGCGGCTCACACAGCAGTTGGCGAAAGATTTCGAGAGCCTTCGCCAGTTCCAGTCGAAACTGAAAATCACACACCGCCATGTTTTTGAAGCCATGCGTCAAGAACTCGTGCGGATGTTCACGCTCGGTGTCACGGGTTTCGACACGCCTGGCACGCTTAATGCTTTGCCCGAAGCCAGCGCCGCGTTCGGCAGCCTGAACGCTGCTTTTCGCGCCTACCAGCCTTTGCTCGAATCGAAAGAGCGCGGCTTGGCTATTTTGCTCGATGCCCGTTTTGAGCACACGGCGCAGTTTCTGGCACAATCCGATGATTTTTCAACATTCGACCGGCTGGCATTTCTGAAAAAACACATTGACCCGCTCTACGAATTGCTCTTTCAGGCGCAAATGGCGCTCGGCATCGAAACAGTGAGCGAAACGACGGACTTGCCCGTGCCTGTGAATCAGGCTGCTCGCAGTCTTTTCGATGAAAAATTCCTGAACGCGGGCTATTTCGCCAACCTCGATTTGTCAAATCCCGATTTTGAAAAACGCGCCGCGCTCGGCAGGCTGCTGTTTTTCGACCCCATCCTTTCGGCCAACAACCAGCGCGCCTGCGCCTCTTGTCACCAGCCGGAAAAAGGATTCACCGACGGCTTGCCGAAAAGCATGGGCATGGACGGAAAAGGACACATCAAACGCAACGCGCCGACTTTACTCAATTGTGTTTATTCCGAAAACTTCTTCTACGACCTGCGCGAGCCGCAATTGGCGCGGCAAATCCTGCACGTCGTGGTGGATTCGGCGGAGTTTGCCACCACCTACCCGCAAATCATAGAGAAACTCAACCAAAGCGCCCAATACAAAAAATTGTTTGCCGAGGCCTACTCTGATAATCCTAAATATGTGCTTTCCACATACTCCATCTCCGACGCGTTGGCCTCGTATGTGGCGAGCCTGACCTCGTTCCAAAGCCCGTTCGACCGCTATGTGCGCGGCGACACGGCCTACCTCGACCCGGCGGCCTATCGCGGGTTCAACCTTTTCATGGGAAAAGCCAACTGCGGCATTTGCCATTTTGCGCCCGTGTTCAACGGCACCGTGCCGCCCGCTTACGAAGAGTCGGAATCGGAAGTGCTCGGTGTGCCGCTTCAGCCCGATACGCTCGATGCCACGCTCGATGCGGATTTGGGCCGTTATGCTGGCGGCAAACCGCGCGACAAAGCACCGTTTTACAAACACTCTTTCAAAACGCCGACGGTGCGCAATGTCGCCCTTACTGCGCCGTATATGCACAACGGCGTGTACCAATCGTTGGAAGAAGTCATTGATTTTTACAATCGCGGCGGCGGGGCCGGCATGGGAACGGACGTGCCTTACCAGACTTTGCCCGACTCGCCGCTCAACCTGACAGCGCAGGAGCAAAAAGATTTAATTGCTTTCCTGCACTCGCTGACCGATAATCCGGCGCATTTGCAAGAAAAACCTGATGCGCTGCCGCAGTTTGAGAAAAAAGCAGATTGGAACGAGCGGAAAATCGGGGGGGAATATTAGACTTTGAGACTCCACGTTTACGAAACCTTCAAGGTTTCGTAAACGTCGCGTAAAGCCCAAACAAATACGCCACCCGCTTCGCCTCGCTCGCAAATGGCTTTTTAAGCCCGTAGCGCACATCCATCGCCTCGCGTTTCACCCGGCCTTCGTGGCGGGCGAAGCGGCGGCGTTCAAGGTTGAAAATTTTCAGGAAAGCATCCCAGCAGGAATGCGCCTCGCCTTTTTCGTCGCGCTCGTGCGCCCATTCATGTACGAAAGCGGTGGCGTTTTTTCGGTAGGTGTCCCAGAGGAGTTGATTCATGTTGGCGTGTCAGATTTGGAGGGCAAGTATAACGCACTTATTTGTAACCCAATCCCCATACCGCCGGAAGTGAAAACTCCCCGACAATGTGTTTGCAGATACACTTGCGTATCTGTGCTTTAAGCCCGTTTTTCTACTCGAAAAAATTTTTCTTTGTTTGCAAAACACATTGCGTTATGCCTACAGTATTATACGCTACCCGAGCATCTTATCCGGTCAATGGTAAGGAAAACCCAATTTCTCTTGAAGAATTCAGAGCATACGTTGAAAGTGACGATTCTTTTGAATGGTGGGATGAGATTTTACAACTCCCTGATTATCCGGAGGAACAACTCAAGTTATGCGCCGTTTTTGAAGCCCGCAAAGAAGGAGGAGCGCCATTAAAAATTACACATGGTTCGCCGGGGCATTGTCTGACCTTTGAATTGAATAGGCACCTGAAAATTGGGAAAGAAAAGATTTTAGAAGTCGCGAAACATTTCGATGCTCAAATTTTCAGGGATGTTAGCGTTTCTAAATCAAACAAGCCCTTAACTACTATCCAGGAACTAAAAAATTAGCGCTACACCGCCTATGTACAACACGGTGCCGCGCTTGGATTTTGGATAAAAATGTAAGAGACCCTAAGAAACTGTTTCCAGCCGTACAACTATTCACTTCCAATCATCATTGTTTACTTCAGATTCCGTTCTTTTAATAATTTTTCTAAGACTTTAAATCTGATATTTTTGGGGTCATTAACCATTCTATATACAAAATACAAAGGAATTAATGTCAAAAAGCCCCAACTGTTTTTCGCAAAGCTATAAATTACGATTCCTACCAAAAATCCAATAATGAAAGCATTGATAATGGAAAATGATTTCATTTTTTTTGCTTGGTCCAGCAGTTCTTGGTCTGACAATTTAGATAGCTCTTTTTCTGTTAATTCTGACAGTTCTTTTTGCTTCATTTTCTTTAATGTTTTCGTGAAATTGATTGAAGCGCGCCCATCGTATGATAGCCACCAACACGCAAACATCGGTAATCATTCTCAATTGCTGCGATTGACCCTGAAAACGCACGCATACCGACAGCAGGTCGCAGTGCCGGGAAACTCGAACCGTTGGATATTTTCAATTGAACCCGTAGCAATAAGGCAACTCTCCGTCGTCGGGGAAACGCGGGATGATGACCCAAAAACCGATGTCTGCCAAATCGGGCAGCAAACTGAAAAATTGCCAGAATTGCTCGACAGGCTCCCCGTCCACGGGGTTGTTATCGGGCAGTTCGATAGGCAAAAATTCGAGACTTCCTGAGTTCAAGTATTTTAAAATCAGTTGCTTGATAGCCTCTCCCGTGATTTTTTCCCATTAGTAGCAATCCCATAAATGCCTTTGATTTCGTCGAGCGAGATCCTCCATTCGCCGCGCCCCTGTGTTTGAAGTTCCGCCACTTCGAGCAGTGCCCGGTCGTATCGGATGCCGTTGATGATTTTGTAGTAAGCCATCGCGCCGAGATTTTGATCAAAAATCCGAAACTAATGGCTGCAGTTCAGGCCTTGCGCGTGAAGTTTGGGTTAAAAAATACCCTATAACAAACTATTACTGAAAACTTAATTTTCCTATAGCGTGGAGTTAATGTTTTAGGTGATTTTTTGTACATCACTCATCTATACAACCATTACTTCCGATGTTAGAAAAATTGCACCTGCTCATCACCACACAAAAAGTCAGGGAAAGCGGCACGAAAAGCAAGCCCGTGCTCATACTGACCGAAAACAACCGCGACCTGTTGCACCATACTTTTCATCTGCCGGAAAGCGGCATTGAGGACGGCTCTACCCACCTGCTCACCCTCGATGTGGCAAAACTCAACTTGCCGCTGTATTTCCAAAGCAGGCGCATCGGTATCCGCGGCGCAGATGCCTGGTGGCCCGAACACATTTTCCTTTGGGGCATAAACTCCAACCCGACGGAATACGACCAAACTGAATTTGTGCCAATGGGCATAGACTACTTTCAACCCTACAAACTGAGCACCGACGAAGAAGAAGGTCGTATCTCGATAGGTCTGCGCCATTGCCACTTGGGCGGGAGCTACAATTTGCTCAACCGGCTGATGCTTATCGTGGTGAACGACGAAAAACGCTATGCCGGCACTAACGATCCAGTAGTGGTCAAAGTAAACACGGAAGACGGTTTGCTGGCACAGTTTGATATTCCGGCCACTCGCCTGCATCAGCCCGGGCAAGCGTTTTCTGCCCTGCATTTTATTGAGAAAAAGTTTTTTGTCAATAAAATACGCTCCGTAGAGGTGGGAATCAAAGGCAAAGACAGCTGGACACCCAAAAGTTTTTGGCTGTTGGCGCTCGACGACCAACCTGACGAATGGGAAGCAGTGGTGCCGCTCGTCAACATCCCGGACTGGCAGGCGACCGGCTTGGGCGCTTTCAGCGCCGACCCGTCGGAAGGCGAAGCGGTAAAATTGCTCTACCGCTCATTCCTGTAAATATCACACACTCTTTTTTCCATTTTCAAAACCAGTTTTACTATGATTCAACAAGTAGTGGACGCACTCCGCGACCAACATGAAATGACTGAAGACAAAGCACGCGAAGTCTTCGAAACCGTCCTCGAAGCCATTGAAGACGGTCTTTTCGACGATGGCGAAATCCGCCTGCGCGGATTCGGCCGTTTTCACATCGTGCAACGCGCCGAGCGCAAAGGCCGCAATTTCAAAACGGGCGAGACAATTATCATTCCCCCTTACAGAGAAATTGAGTTTGAGGCCTACGAAGAACTGCAGGACCGCCTGAATAACGAAAGTGACAACTAAACCCGGAAAGTAGATGGCAAAAAAGCGCCGCCGGAAGGAATGTTTTGTTCCATTCGACGGCGCTTCCTTTTAACGGCAAGGCACCGCTGTCTGTTTTTTTTAGCCAAAAATCCGGGCAACGCAACCGCACGCCCGGATTTTTTTGCTCTGTCCAAATTCACAAAAAATGTCAAGGCTTTATAGGTGCCATGTCAAGCCTTCGAAATGTCAGGCATATCGCCCACAATCTGCCAATTTCCGTTTTCTAATTTCACCAATGAAATGTAGGTGTTGAACCGCAGCACCTTCCCCTGAAAAATGGCCCGCACCTGTGCGACATTGTTCATCACATCCACCTGCAAAATGTGAACTTCCCGGTTGTCGCCCCCGATTTTTTTGTCGCGCATCAACTGTAGATACGTCGCCTTGTCCATCAAGCTCAGGTCGGCGCTACCCATGGCCCGATGTACCACAGCGCGAAATTGCGGGTGCAAAAGCGCGTCGAGCCGGCCAACATCCTGCTGGTCGCCCGAGAGAGAAAAAGCACGGACAGTCTCTCCGATTTTGGTCAGGTCCTGACTGTCTTGGCCATAGGAAAATTGCGCGAGCGCAAAAAGCACCATTGAAAAAAGAGCATTTTTCATGTTACAAAAATTATGTTTAGAGTGAAATTGTTTCGGAAGTACGCATCATCGAGTGGTGCGCAAAGTCGTCGTCGCGGCTGAATGCCATGAGCAGGTAATAAATCTTTCCGGTTTTTAAATCGTGGTGCCACCGGTCGGGAGCGTGGAGCGGGAGCGTGAATTCGAGCGTCGTCGAATCGCCGGTTTCCCGGCCCGACACCAATTGTGTCGCCGCCGTGCCGCCCATGCCGATGATGCTGCGATGATCGCCAGGTGCAACGATATAGCGATCAGAAACCTCTGCTTTGCCCTCTTTCACGCAGCCCATGATGAGGTTAGTACCGGCCAACCCTTCGCGGTCGTTGAACCCAATGGCAACCCAGCCTCGAGTCGGCGCGCTCATGGTCAGGCGGAGTCTTTCGCCTTCAATTTGCCAGTTGACAGTCATGCCGTTTTTGGTGATTTTACGCATATTTTGATTGGATTGGGTTTGAAAACTGCATTGCGTCGTAAAAACCCACGCGAGCAGCAAGAGGAATGGAAAATTCATTTTGTTGTTTTTGAAATAATTGAAAAATCAATAATTTGGCTAAATTTTTTTCAGGAGTAGTTTTCATAAATTTTGTTGAGCGTGGCTTTGAACTGTGCCAATTCCGCATCGTCAATGTTTCTCAGCCCATGCGCTCGCACGGCTTGAGCGATAGGCGTGATGCGTGCCACGACTCCGCGCCCCGCATCGGTGAGCAGCAGGTTGTAGGCACGGCGGTCATTGGCAGTGTCCACCCTGCGAACCCAGCCTTTTTCTTCCAGTGCGTCGAGCGCGCGGGTAACGGAGGCAGGGTCGCGGAAGGTTAATTCAGCGATTTCGCGCTGATTCACCTCGTCTCGCTCGCTGACGCGCTTGAGAATAGCCCATTGCTCTGGCGTAATTTCCAATCCAGCATTTTTCAGAGCAGCATTAGCGTAGCGTTTAGTCTGCCGCTCTGTACGTTCGAGCAGATAGATAAACACTTCGTCAAGTTTTATATCATTCATTGATTTTGAAATGACTGATTTTGCAACAAAAATACGCGCCTTTTTTTAAACGGCAAATGTTCAGAGAGTTTTTTTCAAAAAAATCCGGGCCACGCAACTGCGCGCCCGGATTTTTCATTTTCAAAATTTTTCCAAAAAGCTGCTTTTACTGCACAACCACGCGCACCGAGCTGATGCTCGACCCGCTTTGCAAACGCAAAAGGTACAAGCCTTTCGGCAAGCCAGAAAGGTCTAGCGAAGTTGAGAGGTCAGTGACTTGTTGTTGTGCCAACACGGTTTGACCGACGGCATTCACCACCGTCAGGTGTGCCGTTTTAGAAGGCAATTCGGCAAATTGCACCGTCAACGCGCCGCTCGTCGGGTTCGGGAACACCGACACATTGCGCAGCGCAGGCTCGTCGGTGCCGGGGCAGATGACCACGTTTACCACCACATTATCGGAAGCCGTGCAACCGAATGAGTTGGTGACGGTCACGGTGTACACGTTGGAAGTGCTCACCGTAATGGTCTGGGTCATCGCGCCGTTCGACCAATTATAGGTCGCGCCCGCATTGCTCGCGTCAAGCGTCACGGTTTGGCCTTCGCAAACGGTGGAGTCTTGTCCGAGGTCAACGACGGGCAGCGGGTTGGATGCCACGACGACAGTGACGACGGAGTCGCAACCTGACGAGTTGGCAAAGGTGAATTGTTGGGTTTGTCCCGCCGGAATTTGAGTTCCGTTGTAGTCGTAAAATGCACCTGCACAAGCATTTGCGTTCAAAGTAGAAGCCGAAGTCGGCAGCACGTTCACGGTCACAGTGTCGGATGATTTGCAACCAAAAGCCGTCGTGGCTTGCAGGATGTAATCGCCCGATGTGTCCACTTCGATTGTCTCCGTTGTTTCTCCGTTCGACCAATCAAATGTTGCAAATGAGTCGCCGCCAGCCATGAGCATGACGGGCTCATTCGCACAAGTCTCGAGGTTTTGCCCGAGTTCCACTTTGCAGTAGGGGCTGACGTAATCGAGGTGTTTGTCGGCGGGTAAGGTATAGACATAGAGCCGCGTCGTTTTCCCGGTCAGCACGATTTTGCCGTCGGCAGCAGGCGAGGCGATGCCAAAGTCGTTGTCGTTGATGACGGCAAAAGTCGAATCATCGAGAATAGCGAGGCCTTCCGGCTTGTCGTGCTGGCGTTCCCAGCCGAGTTCGAGCAGATCGGCGAAAAATTCTTTCTCAACGGGGACAATACCATTAGCAGTTAAACCGACCTCGTTCAATTGTTCCAGCGTATTGCCGCCGAAGTCGTTGCCCGCGACCGGTGTGGCGTTGGAAATGTTGAATTTGTAAATGTTTTTCGAGTTCCAGCCGTTGCGCTCGGCGTGTTCGAGCACGAGGAATTCATCGTTGTTCACCGCCACCATGTCACCGATTTTCCAGTCGCGGCTGCGGATTTCACCCAAAACAGGCTCATGGATATAGACAAAAGTTTTCATTTCGCCGGTCGCCGGGTCGAGTTCAATCAGGCGGTGGATACGCGAAGTGTTACCCGTCGCCGTGTTCGGGTTGTCAATCGGGCTTTGGATGATGGAGTAGATTTTGCCGTTGGGCGTGTAAGCAATGCCTTCGAGACCGCGATTGGCGCGGCGTTTTCCGAGAATCGTGTCGAGCGGCAGGTCTTCCAGTTCGTTCGGGAATGGCGTGTAGCGATTGAGCACTTTGAAATCCTGGTCGAGTTTCCAGATGCTCACGCCGTACTCGTCGCATACCCAGAAATTGCCTTCGTTGTCCTGAATAAGTCCTTCAGAATCAAGTCCCCAAGGGTCGTTCGGCACGATGGTCGCCAATGTGTCCGACCAAGCCACTTCGCCTGTGTTGCCTTGCCCAATGGGGAGCGGCAAGCCCGAAACGCCCGTGCCGTCAGGCCGTTTTACAAAATCAAAATCTTCTACCTCCAACGCACCGCCGTTCGGCCTCACCTGCCAAACTTTCGGCGCGTAGTCGGGGAATGGAAACACCAGCGTCGTTTGTCCACCGGAAAGCGGGCTGTTGATGGCATCGGCATTCGGGCCGCGGTCGCCGATGAAGCGGAACGAGCCATCGCGGTACATCAGGCCAGAAATACCGCCCTCGCGGATGGTATCGCCATAAAAACCAATTTCAGGTGTGTTGTCGAACGCGTATTTGATGAGGCCGTATTCGCCCGTTTGCGTTTTGTCAATGTCAATCTGGAAAACGGAGAGCGAGCCGCTGACCTCATTTGACACCACGAGCAAATTGCGCCCGTTCGGGCTTTCATTTTTCGGAATAAAAACAATGCCCTCCGGGCCGAGGTCGCCGCCTTCGTCCGGCCCTGTGATGCGCGTGTTTATCCACTGCACAAATTCGGGTGCGGCGGGGTTGGTCACGTCATAGACCATCACGCCGCCGATACGTTCGAGTGCGGTGAAAGCATAGTTGCGGCCTTCGATGGTGCCGAGCGCAATGCCTTCTGGCTCAGGGCCTTTGTCGTCCGAGCGGTTTTTGCGCGTGTTGTTCGAGTTGCTTGCGTTGAAGATGGCACCGAAGGTTGGGTCAGCCGCCGTGATGCGCTCAAAGTCGTCGCCACTGTCCCACACAAGTTGGCCGGTAGTGGCGTTCCAAATCGAAATAGAGCGCCCGCCGTGTGTGTGAATTTCGTCAAAATCGCCGTCGCCGTCGGTGTCGCCAGTAGCGGTGGTCACGTTGAGGCGACCGAGCAGCTCGGCGCGTTTCAGGTAGGCCGCATCGGGAAAAGCTGCCGAATCGAGTTTATATGACGACGAGCTGATGCGGACACCCTCTTCGTAAGCATCCCACTCGCGCACGTCACCTTCGTTGGCGGTGATGAGGTATTCGTTGCCGCCCGCGCTCCAGTAGGCAATGGCGTCGGGCTGGTACATCCCCTTGATATTCCAGTTGTTGAAGAAAATGCCGGGTGCTTGGTCGGAGGCGTCGAGGCTGAAGTTCGTCCAATCTTTCAGGCCGAGCGGCACGATGGCCGTTGCAACGTTGTTTTCCAAATCAATCACTGCCACTGCGTTGGCTTCTTGCAAAGTCACCCAAGCCGTTTGGCCGTCGTCGGCTACCGTGATATATTCAGGTTCAATATTTTGTGAAACATTGTTGGTTGGGCCGAAAATGCGCACACCCGCAGCGCGGAGTGCGTCAATGTCAGCGTCGAACTGCGTGAAACCGATGTTCGTCACGTTGGCCTGCGTCAAATTCGCCGCGCCGGGCGTCATGTCAATCACGCTGACAGAGCCTTCCGGGTCAACGGAATAATCGTCGGCGGGCTCGCCTTCGTTGGCGACGACCAGTTTCGTGCCGTCGGGCGTGAAGTTCACATGGTCGGGCAAAGCGCCGACGGTGACCTGGCTCAGAAAGCCGCCATCGGTGTTGAAAAAGACAATTCTGCCGGGATTGGTGATGAGCGTGTCGTCCACCGCGACGGCTACCGCGCCATTGGAAAATGCGACCGAGTTGATGCCGCCGCCATACGCGTCAATATCAATGGAGGCGATTTTCGAGAGCGCGACGGGGTTTTTGAAGTCAATAATTTCGAGGCGGTTTTGCTCGATGTTGGTGGTGAAAAGCCGTTTGCTCGTTGGGTCGTAAGCAGAAATTTCCGCCGTTGCGTCGGTAGTCGGGTCAATAAAAAAACTGCTCAGGTGCGTGAGCGAAATCGGCGAGTTGGCCTGAGCCTCCGGCGCGGGCGTGTCGTCGTCGTTGATGAGCAGGACGTGCTCTTTGATGCTGCCTGCTTCAGAAGCCACAAAATCAGTCAATTGCAGGATGAGGTAGCGGCTGTTGCGGGTGTCGGCATCATCAATCAATATTACAGCAGGCAAGGCGGGGTCCGTGTCGAATTGCAAGAAAGTCACCATCGTGTCGAACAGCACATAATCTACACCAGCAACGGCAGTCGAGGCCGAAATGACGCGCAGTTTTGCTTCCGCAAACGGCACATTCATGTTGTTGATGTTCACCTGAACAGTGATAGAGCCGTCATTTTCCTGAACCAATGTGCGGGGCGTGGCAAAGCCAATCGTCGGCAAAGTCACTACCGTCACCGAGCCGGGGCTGGCGAAAATACCGGGATTAGAAGTCGCCGTCGTGCTGGCTTTCCAGTTTGCGCCATCGTTGTTGTCGAGGTTGGGCGAAAGCAGTTCGGCGGAAGGGCCGAGTCCGTCGGGTTCGATCGGCCAAGGGAATACGTCGTCATATTGAACAGAATCAATCAGCGCACCTACCGAGTTGCGGATGGTGAGGGTGTTTCCGCCGTTGGTGAGGGCTTGGCTGTTGTTCCACTGGTAAAAAGTCTGACCCGTAAAAAACGCCTCGCACTCGGCTTTGTAAGCTGCGGCGAGGAAAATGCCGCCGGGTTGCAAGGTCAATTCGGGAAAAGTCAGGCTCACGAGACCGCCGAGTTGCAAGCCGCCGATGGCGACAGGCAGGGTCTCGGCGTTGTAAATTTCGATGAATTCGAGCAAATCCGGGTCGCTGCTTGGCGGGTTGTAATTGATTTCAGTAATAACAAGTTTGGGGACTAAGTTATTGAAAATGAAAGGGAAGGCGAAAGGAACGTTGGTGTTGCTGGCCAAATCCTGCACGCCGCTGACGGTCAATGTGTTGGCCTGGCCGTTCACGAATGGCGCGGAAAAAGTCAAAATAACCGTATCGCCGGAAGTATTCAGCGAGGCCGAGGCGAGGTTGGCTAAGCCTGTATAATTGGCCGTGTTTTCTGCCGTTGTCGCGTCCAATGTTTCGGAAAACGCAAGTTGAATCGTCGTGGCGTTCAGCACTTTAGCGTTCAAAATTTCAGGTGCGACGATGTCGCCGTTGGCGCTCACAAGTTGCACGTCGTCAAAGCCCGCGTAGTCGGAGCCGCCGTTTTGTTTTGCCAAAAGTTGCAAGCGAACAAATTGCGCATTCGTCGGAATCGGCACGTCCACTGTCGTCCAGCCCAATGTGCTTTTATCCAAATCCACATACCGCGAGAAATCCCAGGTCGTACCGTTGTCCGTTTCGAGGATGTAGCCGATAGAGTCGCTGGCCTCGTAGCCGATGGTATAATATTTAAAGGTGAGGGTGTTGTTGGAAAACGCCGACACGTCAATTGGTTCGAAACTGAGCGTGTGGAAAAACGGGCCGCCACCTGCGGTGTTTTCCAAATCAAGCATAAACCAAAAACGGCTGCCCGAAGCGGGGCTGATTTGGTTGGTCGCCGTGGTGTCCGCCCAAAAATCTTCGGAAGCCGGGACGTTGTAGGCCGTTGGCGAGGCCGCGAACACCCAGTTGTCGTCCATGGTATGTTCGAAGCCCTGAAAGCGGGTTTGCTGCGCATAAGCTTGATTTACAAGCAGCAGCAAGAGCATTTTTAGAAAAAAAGGTTTGTGGAAAGATTGCATCATGCCTTATCAAATTAAGTGTTTGGTGAAAGGCACGAAAGTAGAGTGGCCGCCCGCCGGGGGTCGTAAAGCCAGCATTAAGGAATGATGAAGAAACAGTGAAGCCTTGGTGGAAAAGGACTTGGCACTCGGAGGGTTTGCTTGTTTATCAAGCAAAAATATCGTTCACCGATATTTCAAAATCCGGCAGCGTGGGCGCGGCGGAGCAAACATCGTCGCCGAAACAAACCGTGATGTCCCGAACGGAGCGATAGACTTTTACTTGTTTGAGTTTTGGGAAAATGACCCATACCACCTGTACGCCGTTGTCAAAATATTCCGCCAGTTTTTCTTCCACTTCATTGATTTGGTCATTTTTAGAAATGACTTCTGCGACGAAGGTGCAGACGCTCAATTCGCCGTTAGAAGCGACTCTCATCTGCTCTCCGCTCATGTAGGCAATATCGGCACGCCTTGTGCGCCCTACGGTTTTCATGAGCATATCCACCTCGCTGAGGAGTTCGCCCATCGCTGCATAGGCAGTAGTGCGAGTAAAAAGGCGCATAAGGTTTTGGAGGATTTTAAGCTGGTCTCTGTTCATGGTACGAGGTTTTTTTTCCACCACGCCGTTGTTCCACTCGTACTTGTAGGGGTCTTCCCGGTTGGGATAACGAGCGAGGAAGGACTCCAGTGAGACCAATCGTTTGGAGGCGGATTTGGAGGCCACGTTTTTAGCCTGTTGGTTGGCAAGTGGCAGTTGTTCTGCGGCAGTCGTGTTCATAATGGACAAAAGTAAAGCAAAGTCAGAAAAAAATGAAACTCCGTTAAACCCCTAATTCATTAGAGCGTCCAACCCCGTATTTTTACGCAAACAATCTTCCTCTTATGGCATCACTTTCACCTTTACAGGGTTCGTTGGGTCATCGCCGTGCCGCACACCTGCTGCGCCGCACGAGTTACCACTACACGAAAGACAGTGTGGACAAAATGGCACTGCTCCCTGCAGCAGAGGCCGTTTCTGCCCTGCTGGCACTCCGACCGCTCCAACTTGACCAGCCCGTTTACAGTGCTACCGACGATGTGCCTCCGGTCACTTGGATAAACCCGCCCGGCACTCCATTGCCCACTGGCACTCAGGATTTTATGATGCGCCCCTACTTGCGCGGTTGGTGGATACATGAGGCTTTGAAAGATGATGGCATCGGCCATAAAATGACCTTTTTCTTCCACCAATTTCTCGCAACCAGTATCATCGGCACGGGGCTGACGGCTTCTTACTTCGACTATTTGGCTTTGTTGCGTTGGGGTGCGATTGGCAATTTCAAAAAATTGGCCACCAAAATCGTGCTGGACAACACGATGCTGCGCTACCTCAACAACAACGAAAACACGGCGGCCAACCCGAACGAGAATTTCGCCCGCGAATACTTCGAGTTGTTCACCATCGGCAAAGGCCCGCAAATCGGCCCCGGCGATTACACCAATTACACGGAGGACGACATTGTGGCGGCGGCGCGGGTGCTGACGGGCTTCCGCGTGCGCGGCCAACGCGACACCATTGACCCCGAAACAGGCATCCCGATGGGTCGCGCCGTTGTCGGCCAGCATGACGATGAGGAAAAAAAATTCAGCGACAAATTTCAGGGAACTGTCATTCAGGGCTCTAACACGCAAGCGGGGATGTTCACCGAACTGAATACTTTTGTGGACATGATTTTTGCTCAACCAGAGACGGCTAAAAATCTATGCCGTCGGTTGTATCGCTATTTCATTTATCGGGAAATCACGAGCGAAATCGAAAACGATGTTATCGCCCCACTTTCCAACACGCTCATTTCCAATAATTTTGAAATAAAACCTGTGCTCGCGCAACTGCTGGAGAGCGAGCATTTCTTTGATGCGGACGACTCCAACGTGGCGGATGAAATCGTGGGCGGCATGATAAAATCACCGCTCGAACTGGCGTTGCAGTCCATCTCTTTCTTCGATGTCCAAATCCCCGACCCGCTCACGTTGCCCCGCACCCATTACCGGCTTTTTTACGAGCAGGCAATCACGACGCGGATGTTTGGCGCGGCCAACTTGCCGATTTTCCTGCCTTCCGATGTAGCGGGCTACCCGGGGCTGTACTCCGAGCCGGAATTGAGTCGTCAATGGTTCAATTCGAGTACCATCGTGGCGCGCTACAAGGTGCCGGCCATGTTGCTCACCGGCACCCGGCAGTTTGGTGGAGGCATCAATCAACCCATTGGTGTGAAACTGAACATCGCGCCGTGGGTGAAAGACAGCGGCTTTTTCACCGACCCCTCCGACCCATACCTGCTGGTGCAGGAGTTGCTCGCGTATATGCTGCCCGAAGAAGTGGACACCGACCGTTTCAACTACTTCTATATCAAGGTGTTTCTCGACGAATTGCCGCCAGCCGACTGGACTTATGAATGGCAGAATTATCTGACGACGGGCAACGAAACGGAGGTCAAACTCGCTCTGGAGCGACTTATCAACGCAGTGATGTACTCGCCTGAGTACCAAACTTTCTAATTTGATAATTTGACAATGCCCGAATGTGACAATGAAATGTCGTGTCGAGCAATTTTCAAATTCTCTAATTTTCTCATTATCAAATTAAAAGCAATGAAAAGAAGGTCTTTTCTCAAAATATTCCCTGCTGCGGGCGTAACACCGTTCGTGGTCAACGGCCATCCGTTGCGCCCATTTGCCAACAGCAAAATGGCGCGCGTCCTCTCTTCCTGCGAAGGCGTGGAAGACCGCGTGCTCGTGCTCATCCAACTCAAAGGCGGCAACGACGGCGTGAACACCATTATCCCCATCAATCAATACGACAGCTACGCCAACCTGCGCCCGTCCATCAAAATCCCTGAGGCTAATCTGATAAATCTCGACACTACGCTGGGCAACGACGAGCAGGTAGGATTGCACCCCTCGCTCCTGCCTTTGAAAGCTTTGTACGACGAAGGCAAGGCTTCTATCGTGCAAGGCGTTGGCTATCAGAACATGAACCAGTCACACTTCAAAGGCACCGACCTGTGGCTGAGCGGCGGCGACACCTCCTCCTCCGATGCGTACAACATCCCTTCTGGCTGGATGGGACGCTCTCTGCAAGCCCTTTTCCCCGATGTGGCCGGAACGCCCACCCCCGATATGCCCGACCCGCTCGGTATCCAAATCGGTGATTCCAGCCCTTCGCTCGGCTTTCACACCGAGACGGAACACCAAAACGTCATCAACCTGAGCGGCCAAGATGCCTCCGGCTTCTACTCGCTCATCCAGACCATCGGCGGGGCGCCCATCTTGAACGTGCCAGACTCGCAGCACGGCGACGAACTTTCGTTCATCATGGGTGTGGAGCAAAGCACCAGTCTTTATGCGCAGCGCATTACTTCAGTGTTCAATGCAGGCTCGAATTCAATCACTTACCCGAACAGCCTGCTGGCCAATCAGCTGAAAACCATCGCCCGGCTCATCAAAGGCGGCTGCAAAACTAAAATATACCTCTGCCAAATCGGAGGCTTCGATACCCACAGCGCTCAGGTACTCAGTGGTTTGCCGACGGACGGCACCCATGCAAGCCTTTTGGCCGACCTGTCCAATTCGGTCAAAACCTTCGTTGACGACCTCGAAGGACTGGGCCTGTCGGACCAAGTGGTGACCTGTACCTTTTCAGAATTTGGCCGCACCGCCCGCCAAAACGGCTCCGACGGCACCGACCACGGTACTCTCGCACCTATGTTTGTTTTTGGGAAAAACATTGAAACCGGTGTGCAGGGCACCAACGTCAACCTTTCTAACTTGACCAACGACAACCAGTTGCAAGGCGTGCAGCACGATTACCGCCAAGTATTCGCCACCTTGCTCCAAGACTGGCTCGGCGCGAACAACAATGTGCTGGTAGAAACCATGTTTGAGGGCTATGCCAAAGTGCCGATACTGGAAGATGCCGCCGTTGTCACACCCGATTGCTATTTGCCGCAGACGGTGGGCGTATTCGATACACCGGCCCGCCCAAAACTCCTCACCGTGTTCCCCAATCCGGCCTCCGTCACGGCAGAAGTGAATTTCCAGAGCGAAGCCACTTTCGATGCGCGGCTCACGCTCCATAGCCTCGGCGGAAATCTGGTGAGTACACAAAACGTGCGTGTGGAGCCGGGCATCAGCACGTTCTATCTCGACGTGGTTTCGCTGCCACCCGCGACGTATTTTATCCGTTTGGAAAACAAAAACTCCGGCGCAGCCAGCGTGGCAAAACTCAGCGTGGTGCGGTAAACATTTGACAGTCAAATTATTTTATAGGGAAAACGCCCGGCGGCTATTGCTACCGGGCGTTTTTTGTTGTGTAAACTTCAGGTAAAACCAGCACCTCAAAACTTAAAAGTAACATAACCGCCCCTTCATCCCCACAAAACACCCTGCCAAGACCTTTGCTGCCATGCACGGGGCTAAACTATCCCATTCATTTATTGAAAAGGCAGCAGCTATCCGGCTGCTCCTGACTGACTGCGACGGTGTGCTCACCGACGCTGGTGTATACTACTCGGCCAACGGCGAAATGCTCAAACGCTTCTCCATGCGCGACGGCATGGGTGTGGAAAGGCTGCGTGATTTGGCGGATGTGGAGACGGGCATCATCACCGGAGAAAATTCTCCCATCGTGACCCGCCGCGCCGAAAAACTCCAGATTGTGGAATTGCATCTCGGTGCCAAAAACAAAATACAAACCCTGCTTGACATCCTCGAACGCCGCCACCTCAAACCCGAACAAGTAGCCTACATCGGTGACGACATGAACGACGAAGCCATCATGCACAGCGTCGGCCTCACCGCCTGCCCCGCCGACGCAATGGAGGACATCCTGAAAATAGCCGATTACATCTGCCAAAAAACCGGCGGCCACGGTGCGTTCCGCGAGTTCGCGGAGTTGATTATTCAGGCAAAATCGCAACTTGTTGGCCTTGATTTCCCGTCGAAAACCGAACGCCACGTTTACGAAACTTTCAAAGTTTCGCAAACGTGATTCACTAACCTTCCCTTCCAAGAGCCAATGATTAACAACTGACAACCAATAACTAATAACCAGCAACTAGAGTTATGATTTGGCTCAACACCAATAAAAAAATCGGCCACGACGCGCCCGCCTACATTATCGCTGAAATCGGTATCAACCACAACGGCTCGCTTGACATCGCCAAAAAGCTCATTGATGAGGCTGTCGAAGCGGGCTGTTCTGCGGTCAAATTTCAAAAACGCACCCCCGAACTCTGCGTCCCCCGCGACCAATGGAACATTGAGCGCGACACCCCTTGGGGGCGCATGACCTACATGGAATATCGCCACAAGGTGGAATTTTCGTTTGTCGAATTTGTGGAAATAAACCGCCATTGCCGCGAGCGCGGCATAGACTGGTTTGCCTCTTGTTGGGACGAACTTTCGGTGGATTTTATCGAACAATTCGACCCGCCGCTCTACAAGGCAGCCTCCGCTTCCCTCACCGACCATGCCCTATTGGAAAAAATGAAAAGCACGGGCAAGCCGCTCATCATCTCCAGCGGAATGTCCACGCTCAATGAAATCCTCGAAACAGTGGAAGCCATCGGCACCGACAATCTGCTGATAGCGCACTCCACCTCCTCCTATCCCTGTCCGCTCGAAGAACTCAATCTGCGGATGCTCCACACCTTGAAAGAACTTTTCCCCAACACGCCCATCGGCTATTCGGGCCACGAGACCGGGCTGGCGACGACGGTGGCTGCCGTAGCAATGGGCGCCTGTTTCGTAGAGCGGCACTTTACCCTCGACCGCGCGATGTGGGGCAGCGACCAAGCCGCCTCCGTCGAGCCGACTGGCATGTCCCGACTCGTAAAAGATATCCGCGCTATCGAAGTAGCTTTGGGCGACGGTGTGAAACGTGTGTACACGAGCGAAATGAGCAGCCGAAAAAAACTGCGCCGGGTACAGCGCGAGGAAGTAGTGGAAGTGTAATTATAGAAGGGTTTATGGCAAAAAAGATACTTTTTCTCGGCGGCACGCACAACCAAACGACCATGGGCTATCGTGTGGCGCAAGAATTGACCGAATACGACTGTTGGTTCTCCCCTTTTTATGCCGATGGAGTCATAAAAAAAGCGGCAGAGCGGGGCTTGGCGGATTTCACCATCCTCGGCGGAGTGCCACGCCGCATGACAGAAACTTTTTACGCAGAAAAAAAAGTGCGCGTGGACTATGGGGCGGAGCGCAACAACTACGACCTCGTAGTGATGTGCGCCGATTTGATTGTGCCAAAAAACATTCGCAACAAACCGATTGTGCTGGTGCAAGAAGGTATGATGACCCCCGAAAACGCCGTCTTTCATTTAGTGAAAAACCTGCGGCTGCCGCGTTTTTTGGGCAATACTTCTATGACCGGGCTTTCGCACGCCTACCAGAAATTCTGCGTGGCATCCGATGGTTTCCGCGAAATGTTTGTGCGAAAAGGCATAAAACCCGAAAAAATCGTCGTCACCGGTGTACCCAACTTCGACGATATGGACAAATACCGCGACAACGATTTCCCGCACCGCGATTTTGTATTGGGCGCCACCAGCTATCTGCGCGAAAGCTTTCAGTACGAAAACCGCCCGGCCTTCATCCGCAAAGTGCTGGAAATAGCCGACGGCAGGCAGGTCATTTTCAAATTGCACCCCAACGAAAATCAGCCCCGCGCCATCCGCGAAATCGAGCGACACGCCCCGAAAGCGCTCATTTACACTTCCGGCGACATCAACCCCATGATTGCCAACTGCGCGGCTATGGTCACGAAATATTCCTCCGTGCTCATGGTGGCGTTGGCGATGGGCAAACCCGTGTACAGCGACCTCGAACCTGCGTTTGCCGAAACCCTGCGCCCAATACAGAACAGCGGCACATCGGCCAAACGCATTGCGGATGTTTGTCGTAATTATCTGTAAATCAAATTGAAGCGAACGAGGGTGTATCATAAGGTGGTTTAGATGGTTTAGAATGGTTT
>CAYZVM010000061.1:0-28091 GCA_964481485.1 uncultured Saprospiraceae bacterium
CATCCAAGGCGTTCGCGGTGCCTTCCACGAAATTGCCGCCCGGCAGTTTTTTGGCAAAAAAGTAGAGATTGTGCCAGCCCTTTCGTTTTCCGCATTATTTGAAAAAACTGCCGACCCCAACCACACAGATGCGGCAGTTGTTGCCATTGAAAACAGCATCGCCGGAAGCATTCTGGGCAACTACAAGTTGTTGGTGGACAGTGGCTTGGTGGTTGTTGGAGAAGTTTATTTGCGGATTCAGCAAAACCTGTTGGCTATGCCGGGCGTGTCAATAGAAGACCTGCGCGAAGTCCACAGCCACCCGATGGCATTGGCGCAGTGCGCCGAATTTTTCAAGCCTTGGCCACGCACCCGCCTCGTCGAATCCGACGACACCGCCGAAAGCGCCGCCCACATTATGCGCCATAGGGCCAAACACATCGGAGCTATCGCCAGCACATTGGCCGCAGAGATTTACGGTCTCGCGGTGTTAGCTCCTGCCATCGAAACAGTGCCGGAAAACTACACCCGTTTTCTTGCCGTATGCAGACAAGAGGGGGCTGCACCAGTGCCGGATGCGGACAAAGCCTCTGTCTGCTTCACCACTACCCATGAACCCGGAAGTCTTGCCCGTGTGTTGACATTGTTGGCTGCGGAAGGTGCCAATCTGACCAAAATTCAGTCAGTCCCCGTTCTTGGTAAGCCCTGGGAGTACCAGTTTTTTGTAGATTTCACTGCCGCCGAACCGCGGCGTGTCATCGAACTCTTGAAAAACCAAACGACTGATTTGCAATCACTTGGAATATACGAAGAAGGAAGTTTTCAAATTGTCGAATCGCCGAGTCAACCAATAATAATCAACCATCAATGATACAAACTGCCCGCCGCCTCGAATCCGTCTCGGAATACTACTTCGCCAGCAAACTTCGCGAAATCGCGCAGATGCAGCGCGAGGGAAAACCCGTGTTCAACCTCGGCATCGGCTCTCCCGATCTGCCGCCGCATCCCTCGGTCGTCGCTGCGCTCCAGTCGGGTGCGGAAAACGCGAAGGCACATGGCTACCAATCCTACACCGGCACTCCGGCATTGCGCGAAGCATGGGCGGAATGGTACGCTCGCTACTACCACGCGACTTTAAACCCTGAAAACGAGATACTTCCGCTCATCGGCTCGAAGGAGGGCATTCTCCACATTGCCATGGCGTTCCTCGGACCCGGCGACGTGGCGCTGGTGCCAAATCCTGGCTACCCGACCTATCGGGCGGCTTCTTTGTTGGCGGGAGCAGAAGTAGAATATTATGACCTAAAAGAAGGAAATAGTTGGCTGCCCGATTTTGAAAGTTTGGAAAAAAACACTCTTTCGCGGGTGAAAATTCTTTGGGCGAACTACCCCCAAATGCCTACCGGCGCACCTGGCTCGGAGGCTGTTTTTCAAAAATTAGTGGACTTTGGAAAACAGCACAACATTCTCATCGTCAACGACAATCCATACAGTTTTATCCTGAATGAACACCCGCGCAGCATACTTGCTGCCGACGGTGCCAAAGAAGTCGCACTGGAGCTCAACTCGCTTTCCAAATCGCACAACATGGCCGGCTGGCGGGTGGGCATTGTGGCTGGCAATGCGGATTATTTGAAGGCCATTTTACGGTTCAAAAGCAACATGGATTCGGGGCAATTTTTGCCCGTGCAGCAGGCCGCCATCCAGGCGCTGCGGCTGCCTGATAGTTGGTACTCTGACCTGAACGCTATTTATGCCGAACGCCAAAAAGCGGCTTTCAAAATTTTAAAAACACTTGATTGTCAATTCGATAGCCAGCAACAAGGGATGTTCGTGTGGGCAAAAATCCCTGACCACTATCGCGACGGGTTTGAACTGAGCGACAAATTGCTGTATGAAAAAAACGTGTTCCTGACCCCCGGCGGCATTTTTGGCTCAAACGGCGATCGGTATGTGCGGGTGTCGCTGTGCAGCCCGGTGGAAACTTTAAATGAGGCGTTGTCACGCATTTCAACACCAACAACCAACAACTAACAACCAACCCATGATAATCACCATCATCGGCCTCGGACTAATCGGCGGCTCCATCGCCATCGGGCTGCGGGAAAGCGGTTTTGCAAGCCGCGTCATTGGCGTGGACAACAGCCCGACACACGCCGAACAGGCGATTGCGCTCGGTTTGGTAGACGAAGTACTGCAGTTGGCCGAAGCCGTGCGCCAAAGCAAAATCATCATCGTCGCCACGCCAGTGGACAGTCTGACGAAACTGCTGCCACAAGTGCTGGATTTGCTTGACGACCAACAAGTTGTGCTGGATGTCGGCTCTACGAAAACGCCCGTTTTGTTGGCAGTGGAAGGTCATCCGAATCGGGTGCGGTTTGTGGCGACACACCCGATGGCCGGTACGGAATATTCGGGTCCGGAGGCCGCTGTCCGGGGTTTGTTCGAGGGGAAATGCTGCGTTTTCACCGATATTGAAAAAAGCGACCCGGACGCGCTCGGCATTTGCCAAAAACTCTACGCCGCACTCGGTATGCACATCACGACGCTCGATGGTGCCGACCACGATTTGCACGTGGCGTATGTGAGCCACATTTCGCACATCGCCTCTTTTGCGCTGGCGCTCACGGTTTTGGAAAAAGAAAAAGACGAAAACCGTATTTTTGAACTGGCGAGCGGCGGTTTTCAAAGCACGGTGCGTCTTGCCAAAAGTAACCCGGACACATGGATCCCTATTTTCCGCCAAAACCGCGACAACGTGCTGGACGTGCTCGACGAGTTTATCAACACCGTCAGCCGTTTTCGTACTTTGTTGATTAAGAAGGACTTTAAAACTTTTGAGCAACTGATTCAACACGCCAACGACATCCGCAGAATCATTGACCCGAAGTGAAATTGGTTATTGGTTGAATGGTTATCGGTGGTTGGTCAAAACCGTCAAAAATGCTCTAGCATTTCGTCATAATTCATCATTCATAATTCAAAATCTCATGTTCAAGAAAACAGACTCCCGCCCATTTCTCATCGCCGGCCCATGTTCGGCGGAGACAGAAGAACAAGTTTTGGAAACTGCACACGGCTTGGCCGGATTGGGCATTGACCTATTCCGTTCGGGCGTGTGGAAGCCGCGCACTCGCCCCGGCGCGTTCGAGGGCAACGGCGCGGTGGCACTGCCCTGGCTCCGGCGCGTGAAACAAGAAACCGGTCTGCGTACCACCATTGAAGTTGCCAATGGCAACCAAGTTTATGAAGCCCTGAAACACGGCGTGGACGTATTGTGGGTGGGCGCGCGCTCTACGGTGAACCCCTTTTCCGTGCAGGAAATCGCTGACGCGCTGCGCGGCGTGGATGTGCCGGTGCTGGTGAAAAACCCCGTGAACCCTGACCTCGACCTTTGGATTGGAGCCATCGAGCGTATCCGCAACGCCGGGGTGACGCAGATTGGCGCGATTCACCGGGGCTTTTCGGCTTATGCCAAGTCAAAATTCCGCAACGCCCCGTACTGGGAAATTCCCATCGAATTGCGCCGCCGGATGCCCGATTTGCCCCTGATTTGCGACAACTCGCACATTTGTGGCAACCGCGAAGACCTCCTCGAAGTGGCGCAGCAGGCACTCGACCTCAGTTATGACGGCCTCATGACGGAGGTGCATCCCACGCCCGACGCGGCTTGGAGCGATGCCAAACAGCAAATCACGCCGTTCATTTACAGCGAGTTGGTGGGCAGCCTCGTGGTGCGCCGCGAGACCACGGACAACCGCGAGTTTTTGGAAAATATCGAAAACCTGCGCCACAAAATTGACGAAGTTGACCTCGAACTGCTCAACCTGCTCGCCCGCCGGATGCGCATCGCCGAGGATATTGGCCGGTACAAATTGCGCAACAACATTTCGATTTTGCAAACCACACGTTGGAACGAGATTTTAGAAAAAGGCTTCGGCCAAGGCCGCGAGCGCGGGCTGAATGACGAGTTTATCGAAAAATTCCTGTCGGCGGTGCATCAAGAAAGTATTGCGCATCAGCAGGCGGTGATGGCTGTTGAATCAAATGTGCCACACCCGTAACACCGACATCTTGTCAGTCCGCCTGTAACGCCCACGGTCTATTTGTATAAATCATTGAGCCGACAAACTGTCGGCGTTACGGCGGTTCCAGCCTTGCAACACCAGCCATCCAAATCCTATCGCATTCAACGTGCCGTGCCAGATTTTCATGTTCGGGATATTGACCCAATCCATTGGAAATGAAAACCGTATGGCATAAAGCGATGCCAAAACTCCGCCGACCAGCAGGCAATTTGCTCCACCGAGCCAGAGCCGCCGAGCCATGCGCGGATTGTTTTTTTGAGAAAAAAGCCGGATGTGCTGCCAAACAACCACGAGTGCAAACCCCACAAAACTCAGTGCCGAAGCCCATTCAAAGATTGGCGAAAAACCGAATTTTGTGAGCGTAATGCCTGCTGCCACGAGCGGCATCCCGGCCAAAGTCGTCCAACCGAGCAACTTGTTTGTCAGATAGGGCGCATCGGATAGAAGGCAATAAACCACCGTCGCCAGCACGAAACCCGCCACATGAAAATGTGCTGCCGTCAGCCCGACGATGACCGGGTCGAAACCCAGTGGCCGGATGTCGGCTAAAAAACACAACGCCCACAATGCTCCCGTCGCCCAATAAACGAGCGCGGCAATCCGCACCCATTGGAGCAATTCAAGTTTTTTGATAATGAACAAGTTGGCAAATTCTCGAACAGTTAGCCACGCTGATGAAAGTAGGTACGGCAACGCCAAAATCGGCGCATACTGATTGGGGAAAAACAGATATGCCGCGCCCAATCCGATGGCCGAAAACAAGTGCCAACGTCTTTGCGGCAGATGCAGCAATTGCAATCCGTATGGCACCAACGCCAACGCCGCGAACACGACCATCGCGCCTTCCCAGTGGGTTTGCAAAACATCTTCTCCGGCAAGCGAGAGGAACAAAATCCACAGGATGAGGGGGAGGGCTGTTTTCATTGGATGGGTTTTCAATGGTTGAGCAATTCCCTGGCGGTCAGGCTGCTATTTTGGACGAAGTCGCGCATGGATTTTTTCGAGTCGCGCACAAATTTCCGTTGATACGCCCGCGCTACCAGATAGCACAGCTGTGCAAGCCAATGTCGGGGGCATGAAAATGCCCGGAGTCGGTACCACACCCTGCCGTCGTCGTCTTTTTCTACGAGGAAAAGTTCTTCCCCGCGCTCGGCATGGCCGGGCAATGTACCGTAAGCAAAGCCAAATTGGCGCTCATTGTCAAGCACATAGACGATTCGGCAGGAATTGAGCCACCAAGTGCCGAGTACTTTCGCCGCCATCGCCACCACCTCGCCTTCCCGAATGGGCGTATTTTCGGGAGCAACAAAAGCCCAGCCACCGGGAAACATTTTCCATTGGCGGACGGCATTTTTGGCAGCCTCCCATGCGGCTTCGCCCCGGCCTAATTCGATGAAATTGAAATCGTTGTTGTACCCGTACACGGGTTCGCTATCGCGGGTGCGGCCAATTTCAGGATAACTGAAGGGGAGATTTTTCTCGGCTTCGGCAAAAGCGCGAATTTGATTTTTGTTGGGTTTGGAGAGCAGGAACATGGCCGTTTTTTTGAAAGAAAACGGCTTTCGCCACATCTTGTTCGCGTTGCCCCTCAATTTGGAAACTCCATAAATGCGCAGCAATTTTCAAACCCCGCCTTCCAGCACCTCCCAAGTATGGTCGCCGAGCAGCCGAACGGTGGCGAGGTGTTCGTAAGGCATTTTGCGCCCCCATTCTGCCGGTGAAATCATGGAAAGCACGTGCGAGCCATCCGATTTGCGTTGATAAAGATGGTAAATATGGTGGATGACTGGTTGGAACGGAATGTCGGCCTGATAAATGACTTCCGAAACTCCCATGCGGGCGTTGAGCGATTTGGCCTGCTTCATCAATGTCTCCATTTGCTGGCGCAGTTGCTCCATTTGGCGGTCGGTCTGGTCGTACATCGCGGTCATGGCGTTGCCGCGGATGCGCCCTTTGTCCTCTGGGCGGATGACGGCACTGCCCGCCGTGTGCGCGTAGGGAAGCAGGCCGGGGGTCTCGGCTACTTTGTCTTTGTCAATCGGGTTGACAAAAACCTCGTTGTCGGTGTTCGGTTTTTTCTTTTTCGGCATGGTGTTGTTCGTGGAGAGCCAACTTTTGAAAGTTCTCTTTCGCCCGCTCCTAAACAGCAGATGTCAGCAGATGTTTGGCTGACCGATGAAAACCGAAATTTCGGGCGATATGGAGAGCCGAATTTTCACGATGAGCGGTTCTTCTTGTGTTTTGGCAATTTTTCCGTGCAAACGGTAAGCTGTTTTCACTGCATTGAAAACCATTCCGGTCAGGCTGGTTGATTTATTTTCGTCGAGTATTTCGGCCAGTTTTTCTGGTGGGAAAGAAAAATGGCTGCCCGTCATTTCTACTTCCAATGAAGGCGCGAGACCCATATTGAAGGCAAAGTTGGAAACCTGCAATCCGTAGGATTCGATTTTGGGGAACTCTTCCAGCCACTTTTCTATCGCTTGCACGGTGCTGTCCATGGCGGCTTGGCCAGCAGCGACTGCCTTTTCGCGGATAGCGGAACCAGCAGTTTTGGCAGTGTCTAATAGAAAATTGAGTTTGTCTTTCACAGAAAATAATGATTGTAATTTGTCGCGTTTAGATGGTTTAGATATCGGTCTTTGACATTTATCAGATGGGAGACATTCCATGTTTTTAACAACATGGAATGTCTGGGCATTAATGACAGAGGTTGATAGAATTTTATAGAATTATTTCATAAAATTATATCAACCTCCATAAACTTTTTAATTTATCCCAACAAAACCTGATACGCCACTGCCCCGCATATCCCACCCAAAATGGGTGCTATTACCGGAATCCAGGCATAGCCCCAGTCTGAGCCACCTTTGCCGGAAATTGGGAGGATGGCATGGGCGATACGCGGCCCCAAATCGCGGGCGGGATTGATGGCATATCCCGTAGTGCCGCCCAGCGAATGGCCGATGGCAAGGACAAGCGCTCCCACCGCTAAGGGATTGAGCCCTTCTGCAAAACGATTGACCCCCAGCGCGGAAAGCCCGAACAGGAGGACGAACGTACCCAAAAATTCACTGATGAAATTGCCCTGCGTGTGTCGGATGGCCGGTGCCGTACAGAAAACGGCGAGTTTGGCGGCGGGGTCGGGGGTGCGCTCCCAATGTGGCAGGTAATGCAGCCACACGAGCGCCGCGCCAAGCATCGCGCCGAGAACCTGCGCGAGGATGTAGGTAGGCACATTTGCCCAATCAAACTGACCCGTGGCTGCGAGGGCGAGCGTCACCGCTGGGTTGAGGTGCGCCCCGCTGATGTGCCCGGCAGTGTACACGGCGAATGTGACCGCCAACGCCCAGCCCACAGTGATGACTATCCAACCAGCATTTTCATTTTTGGTGCCTTTGAGCACCACGCCCGCCACCACGCCATTGCCGAGCAAAACGAGGAGGGCGGTTCCGAGGAATTCGGCGAGGAAGTTGTTCATAATCAGAAGAGTAGGGGAGGAAGTGTGTTACATCCACTTGACTGCGAAACGGTTGAATTCGTGTTTCATCTCTTGGTACAAATCTCGGAATCGCTCGTAATTCTCCCGAATATCGGCATGGTCGGTGAAGTGGACATGGTCTACCGCGATTGGATGGTCTTTGGCATAATCAGCGAGGAAAGTTTCGTGCTTTTTGATGCGATGCTTGAGGTCGCTGATGTGGTTGCGTTGGAGTTCAAAACGGTTTTGGAAAGACTCGACGCCGGCTTCCACCTCGTTGTTGGTGTTTTTAGAAACGATTTCCTCCAGTCGCTCTTGGAGGATATTGAGTTCTTCTTTGTAAAATTTCAACTCGTTCAACCACAGCCGGTGTTCGTAGTGGAGGTCGGTGATGTAAGCAAAATTCTTCGAATGATTGTTTGCCATATTTTGTTGATTTTTAAGTGAATGTTTAGATTTTGACCGCAAGGTTGTCAATAATAGGGAATTTGAAGACAGAAAAAATCACCTCATTCATTGATTCCCGTCGGCACTTTTTTTAAATTGCTCCAACAGTTCTATGTACGCCTCGGCTTTGTTTTGCTGTTGGCCGGCAGTCCAACCCAGTTCATCGCCCATGATTTTTGCTACCACAGGTGCCGCCTGTATTGCTGCTTGCCAGTCCATGATTTCCAGCCGGATGCGCCGTGCCAAAAAGTCGCGCAAGGTGCAGGCCATTTCTTCCCGAACGGTGTAAACGATTTCTGCTTTGATGAATGGAAACCCTGCCAAAAGCCGTTCCGCCAGTTCCGGTTTTTGCCGCACAATTGCGCCTACCTGCTCAGCCTTGATGCCATATTTCTGCACCAAATGTTGAGAAATATCTGTTTCAAACCCGTGCTCGGCCTGGATTTTTTTCCATAAATCCGAGCTATATCCTTTCGCACCTGCCAAGAAGTGAGCCTCCGTATGGCATTCCGCAGAAAATCCGAGCAAATCACAGACCGCATCTACCGCGTCTTTTGCCATCAGGCGGTATGTCGTCCATTTTCCGCCGAGTAGGCTGAGCAGGTTGGATGTGGGGTCGTGTTCTACTTCGTGGTCGCGGACGAGGGATTGGGTTTGGTGATTCGAGAGTTTGGTTATTTGGTTATTTGTTGAGGTCACGAGCGGTCGGAGTCCGCCAAACCCCGACTTAACTTGTTCGTTTTCAAGTTTTTCTGATAAAAACGGCTGCAAGGTTTCCAATAAGAAATCTACCTCGGCGGCCTCTAAAATAGGTTCTTTTCTCAAATCTGAATAATCGTCGTCCGTGGTGCCGAGCAACAATTTGCCTTCGAAAGGAACCGCAAAAACGACGCGGCCATCCTTTGTTTTGGGAATCAACAGGGCATCGTCGCTGGCGAGCGTAGTATATGGCAGCACGACATGGACACCTTTGGATGGGCGGATGCGAGGGCTGAGTTCGGGGTTTACAAGTTGGCGAATTTGGTCAGCAAACGGGCCGGTACAGTTTAAAAACAACTTGGCGCGTACGATAAATTTTTCTCCTGAGAGACCATCGCGCACCAGTGCGGCAGCCAAATTTCCGTTTTTATTTTTTTGAAAATCAAGGACTTCCAAGTGATTGGAAACGACAGTGCTCGCTTCGGCGGCACTTTGCACGAGGGCGAGGCAATAACGGGCATCATCCAGTTGGCCGTCATAATAAAGCACCGCGCTGTGGATTTTGGGCGTAAGCCCTGGCATTCTGCGCATGGTTTGCGACTTGGTGAGCCAGCGGCTTTTGGGGAGAGTGTCCTTCCCGGACGCAAACCAGTCGTAGAGTTTCAGCCCGATAGAAAAATACAACCCTTCCCACCAACTGAACACGGGAGTGACGAGTGCCAAAGGTTGGGCAAGGTGCGGCGCATTGCGGAGCACGATGTGGCGCTCTTCTAAGCCGTGCCGCACTTGGCGGAGTTGCGCGAAGTCAAATTTTTTGAAAGCCTGCTCCAGATAGCGCACCCCGCCGTGTACCAATTTGGTGCTTTTCGAGGATGTCCCGGCCGCAAAATCATCTTTCTCAATCAGGGCGACTCTCAGCCCGCGCAACGCCGCATCCAACGCGCAGCCTGCTCCCGACGCGCCCCCGCCGATGATGCAGAGGTCGAAAGTTTCGCTTTGGAGGCGGTGTATGTTTGGGGTGCGGTTCATGGTTGTGCTAAACTTTGCTGCCAGCGCCAGGCATCTTCCAGTGCCTCACGCATAGAGCGCTTGGCTGACCAGCCCAGTCGTTCGCGGATTTTGGTTACATCGGCATACACGGCGGCTACATCGCCGGGGCGGCGTTTGCCAAAGTGGTAATTCAATGGCTGGCCACTGATATCTTCAAAAGTTTTAATCAATTCCAATACGCTCGCGCCTTGGCCTGTGCCAACATTAAAAACATCGTAAGCCCTTGATTCTTTGCTCTTTATCAAAAACTGCAACGCTGCTACGTGCGACTCCGCCAAATCCATGACATGTATAAAGTCGCGCAGGCAGGTTCCATCGGGCGTGTCATAATCGTTGCCGAATACCGTCAACGCAGGTCGCAATCCAGCTGCGGCTTGAGTGATAAATGGCACCAGATTGTTGGGTACACCGATGGGCAATTCGCCGATATTTGCTGAAGAATGCGCCCCAATAGGGTTGAAATAGCGCAATGAAATTACCTTCATAGGTTTGTCGGCGGCTACCACGTCGCGCAAAATTTCTTCTCCGATTTGTTTGGTGTTGCCATATACCGAGGCGGCGGGCGGGGTGGACGCATCTTCCGCCACAGGCAGCACACGGGGCTCTCCATACACCGTAGCTGATGACGAAAAAATAACGTTGGGAATGTCGTGTTCGAGCATCGTTTGGAGCAGCACGATGAGCGAACCGAGGTTGTTGTCATAGTATTTCAGCGGCTCTCGCATGGATTCGCCCACGGCTTTGAAGGCCGCAAAATGGATAACCCCGCCGATTTTTTGTTCTGTGAAAATGCGTCGCAGCACTTCGGCATCGTGACAACTGTCTGGGTAGTAACGGGGCTTGTGGCCTAAGATTTTTTCAATGCCCCGCAAAACGCTGTGGTTGGAATTGGAGAAATCGTCAACAATAATTGGCGTGAAGCCAGCTTCAGAAAGAGCTACAACGGTGTGCGAACCAATGAATCCGGCACCGCCGGTAACGAGAATGTTCATGTAATGCGAATGTGTTCGTTGATTAAAAAGTGAATATAGGCTGCAAATGTGAGATTGAAAACAAACCTGATTTTAAGCAGTTGCGTTCATCGGCCATAAACCTTCATAAACGTGCCGTTCGACACCGTTTGTAATTTCAACCGCATAAGTTCTCAAATCCCGCCCCCATTTTTCCCGATAAACCTTTTGCATTTGTTGCTGAAAATCCGAAACGGCATCGCGGCGGACAAGGTTGAGCGTGCAGCCTCCGAAACCACCGCCCATTTGCCTGGCCCCCAAGACCGCAGTATTGTTGCGCGTTTCGTCCACCAAAAAATCAGTCTCCGGGCAAGTAACCGCGTAAGCGTGCTGCAGCCCTTCGTGCGATTGGTAAAGCAGTTCGCCAAACAACACCAAGTCGTTATTTTTCAATGCGTTGCAGGCTGTATGCACACGCGCATTTTCTTCCGCGACAAATTTGCAGCGTTGAAAAACTACCTCGCTCAGGTGGCCTTTTTCCGAAAAAATCATCTCCGGCGTGGCATCGCGGAGGCTGCGGATTCCAGGAAAAACACTGTTTATAACGGCCACGCCCGCTTCGCACTCCCGGCGGCGGGTGTTGTATTCTGAGTCCACAAGTTGGTGTTTCACGCCCGAATCGCATAGGATAAAGGTGTGGTCGGGCAGGTGGACGGGATAATACTCCGTTTCGAGGCTGCGGCAATCGAGCAGCAGCGCGTGGTCTTTCTTCCCCATGAGTGAGGCGAACATATCCATGATGCCGCAGTTCATGCCCACAAAGTTGTTTTCGGCGCGTTGTGCAAGCCGGGCAAGGGCGGGGCGAGAGAGGTCGAGCCCAAACAATTCGTTCAACGCGAACAACATCCCGCTCTCCACTGCCGCCGAACTGGACAACCCCGCGCCGGTGGGGATGTCGCCGCCAAACACGACGTTGACTCCACCGGGCCGATGACCGTCTTTCAGCAATTCGGAGAAGGTGCCGAGCAGGTAATTCGGCCAGCGTTTTTCTGTTTTTTTCAAATTTTTTATTTCCCCCAAAAACGAATCCTGAAAGTCAAGTGCTTGAAAATGAAGCAAATCGTCGGTGCGGGGCGACACGGCAAACCAGATGCTTTTGTCAATGGCGGCGGGCAGCACGAAGCCTTCGTTGTAGTCGGTGTGCTCGCCGATGAGGTTGACGCGACCGGGCGCACGGACGACGATGGCAGGGGCGTTGCCGAATTGTTGGTGGTAAGCGGAAATGACTGATGCTGGCCAAAAAGTGTTCGTCATAATGGGCGATGTGCGGCAAAGAAAAGCCAATCAATCATCAAGGAGGGCATTGTTGCTCACAAAAAAAGGCAGGTTGGCACAGCAGGCGTTGCCATGGCCGTCGTAGGCATGGACGAACAATCGGAAAGGGCCGAAATTTGCCGGTGCGCGGAACACGATGTGCTCACCCCGGTCTTCGATGATAAGTTTCTCCAATTGTTTGGGGCGGATTTCCGTTTTTCCGCGCCCAGGCAAGTAGGTGAAAAAAGGGCCGTCGGGCAGGATTTCCCATGTAAAACGGAGCGGGTTTTGTTCCGCATCGGATGCTCGCACGGAGGCGGAGTAGGTGCGTCCGGCGGTGAGTTCGCGGCTCGACGAATCGCGCAGTTCATCAATATCGAGGTCATCAAGGAAAGGTGCGCGGTTGGCGGGTTGGCCTCCGCTCCACAGTTTGAACATGAGGTCAACCAAGGGCGTTTTGTCCCCATTTTCGGCAAAAAGGCTAAACCAAGTCGGCGTGTACTCTTGCTTTTGTCCCCAATAAAAAACATAACTGCCGAGACTTCTGGCAGTATCTACAAGCATATACTGATAATGACTTTCTACCCTTTTACACTTTTCCTCTGCGTGTCCTTCAACGACGGCATACCAGTGCGTGGTGGGGGCCTCCCACGGGCCTTCGATGCCCAACTCGGTGAACAAGAAGGGCTTGTCTAATTTGTAGGTATTGACGAATTCGATGATATTGGCAAAAGCATTGACCGAAATGAAGTCAATGTTGGGGCATTGCTCTGCCAGCTCTGCTGCGGCAAAAGGGTATATTGGCACGGTGACGGGGTGGTCGGGATCTTCTTCATGTGCGACATCAATCAGTTTGCGGAGGGCAGGCCAGAGGTCGTCAGATTTTTCCATACCGTTGTTGGGTTCGTTGCCCATCGCCCAGCAAAGCAAGGCGGGATGGGATTTGTAACGCCTGATGATTGCGCGGATTTCTTCTTTTTGCCGGGCGACGGCGGCGGTATCTCGATAGTCAAATCCTTCATGCGCCCTGCCGACCCAAATACCGGCCATCACCGTAAGCCCGAGGGCTTCCGCCTTATCGAGCAAGGTGTCCAGCCCGTCGGTGGTGTAGGTGCGAAACGAGTTGCCGCCAGCCTCCTTCAGCAGTTCGAGATGTTCTGTGCCGGCAGCGCCTTTTACAAAATAGGGCGAGCCGTTGCGGTAAAGTTGGAAGCCGCTGGCAGTTTTTCGTACTTCTACTTTTCGTTCGACATGAGAGGTAGCAGCCATCATTTTTTTGTCGTTTGCTGAAGTCCTTTCATTGCAAGCAAAGCAACACAGTATTCCAGAAACGGTGATTGCGAAGGCGAGTTTTTTGCTCATAAATTGTTCATTTTGTGCGCTGTATCAATCGCTCTGGGTGAATGGGGAATGAGGCAGTGACGACGTGCCCCTGTTCGTCGGAGATGTGCAGATAGACGCGCTGCAAAGCATCGGCACGCCGGGTCAACAATTTTATTTTTGAGCCTTTGGCTTGCGGGGAGAATTTTCCACGGACGTGTTCATAATAGTTGCTCAACAGGTAAAACCGGCGGCGCCCCAATCGCTCATAATTGATGGTCACTTCTTCCAAGCGGTCGAGGTATTCTTCCCGGCAGATATACCATTCATAGTTGAGATTGGGATTGTTGTTGGGGGTCAAGGCCGAAAAGATGAAATAATTGTCGTTGTTTTCAAAATAGATTTCACATTTCAAATAGAGGTCGGCGAGTGGGAAATGTTGCGGCTCGCCAGTCCAAATTTGTTTCAAGGTGAAGTAAGCAGGTTTGAGGCGCCCTTTGTAGTCGCTGAGGCCCGACATGGTGGCGGTGCCTTCCATGCGGTCGCGCCAGCAATAAGCCGCGCCGCCGAGGCTGGCGGTGCGTTTGTTTTCGATGCCCTGTTTCCAAATCTGGGCATAAACACGGGCTTTTTCAAAACTGCTTTTGTCCGGCAGCACCTCGTCGCTGCTCACCCCGCTCACGAGGGTGTCCCAGAGTGATTTCCCGCCAAAAGCACTGACCAGATAGGGCTGGTCGCCTTTCCAAGCGTGCATGGCTTGGTCAAAAGTTTCCAATTGCTCCAATGTGCTGGCATTGAAAGCCGTGATATCAATGGATGGCACTGCCCATTGCAGGTCGTCCAGCGCGCCGAAAATCTCCCGACTGCCATCAATAGATTTTATCACAAGCCGTTGGCTGTCAATGCGTTTTATTTCTTTTGACACCTGTTCGAGCCATTCGACATAAGCGAGGCGGGTTTGGGTCAGGTAGGGCTGATGAAAATGATTGTCCAACCCGTTCCAAGTCCCGTGGCTCACCACCCAAGCCAACAGCGCAGGGTGGCCGCGGTAGTCCTCCACCATTGCCAAAATCTCTTTTTTCAAACGCTCGGTTTGTTCGGTATCGGCCAAATAGTCAATGCTGGGGTCGCACCAAAATCCGAACAGCACTTTCAACCCGTGTTCAGCGGCCAAATTCAGAATGTTGCGGTCGTACACAGAATGGCCTTCGCGGACGATGGTGTTGGCGCCCATGGCCTTGATGCGGCTAAAATCTTTTTCCAATTGTCGGCGGGTGGGCGGCCACCTGCCATCGCGCCAGTCGTGTTGGGGGTTATAGACGACACCTTTAACATAAAAAGGCTGGCCGTCCACCGTCCACACATATTGCCCCGCCGTGGAGTCGAAGCGGATTCCCCGTTTGAATTTTTCTTGTTCAAAAATTTTCCCATGGGCAGATTTTTTTATGTTTTCAGATGTGTTACCGGTGCTTTTGAAAGTAGTAGCGTCTTCTCGAAAATGCGATGCGTCGAGCCAGCCCAAGACGGGCTTTTCGGCTTCGCGTAATCGGGAAACGAGTTCGGTACACCACCTTTTTTCGGCAATATTGTCCGTGAAAAACAAAACCGGGTGGTTGGGAGGAAGGCGGCTCGAGAGTGTGCCAATGTATTGATTGTCTGTGCGTTTTAGGTGTGCCAATGTCAAATCGAACACCTTGTTTTGTTTGAAATGGCGTTGAGTCAGCGAATCGGCGGGCAGTTCGCCAGCCCACGACACATTGCTCGCACCGGCTGCGTCGAACTCATCTTTGAGCCTTTTATGCGCAGCCAGACAAGCGGAATCGCCGTTGGCGAAATCTGCACGTTTTTCAAAATTCCAACTAAGGATGATGGGGTGCTGGTGGTCTTTCAGCATTTCTGCCAAATGGCGCACCCAGGCCGTATCACCTGTTTCCGAAAAATCCGCCGTTGACCGGGCGTTCCAGCGAATCAGGGGCAATTGGTCTGCATCGCGGCAAAACGACAAAATGTGGGCGACTTTTCGCAAGGCACTGTCCGGCTTTTCTGCTTGCATTTGAAACGCTGCCAATTTTTTGTGGATCCATTTGCTGTTGCCGCCCAAGTTGCTCGTGTCGTCGCCTGATGTCAACAGCCACGGCATTTTTTTGGTGTCTGGTATTTCGTCCACAGAAGTCAAGGTGGCAGGCAACCCGATTTTGACCAAATGACTGGCAGACAATGTCAAAGCTATGCAGGTGCAGAGTATCACAACGCCGTCGTGTTGGATAAAACGGTACAAAACGCGGTGCCGGAATTGGAACCAATATCGCCGCAGCACAGAAAATTTGCTTCTGAACAGCTGCGCAATCCAACGTTGCTGACCAATCAGTACAGCCAGCCCGAGCAACAAAGCGTTGATGCCCGCGAAGCCCGCCATGAGCCAAGCGAAAGGTGTCCAGTCGCGATACAGCCCGTAGCCAGCCGCCGCTATGCTCATGGCGATGACGAGCAGATTTGGTACGCAGATTCCCCATTCGTTGCCGCCTTCGCTTTCTTTTGGGGTCGGGATGTAGGGTACTTTTATGCGAAAAATAGCATACACCATCCCCAAAAGATAAATCCACCAAGTTCCCATCCGCAGGATGCTGCCTATGACGTGAAAACCTTTTTCGCGCTGTTCCAATAAAAAATGTTGTGCATAATGGCGGATGACCGTCGCGCTCAACATGACCGGTAAGCCGTGCAATAGAAATTCCGTGAAACTGATAAACAATGGCACCTCGGAAGAGACCAATGAGGCGACTGGTACACTCAAATCAATGAGCACGATAAAGCCGCTAAAAAAATACAAAGGAGTCAGCAAATAATGAATGCGTTGCTGCCAGTTGAAACGGCCAAACAACTTGGGCAATACCTCGAACAACAATTCAAAACTGCCTCGACTCCATTTGAGTTGCTGTTTGTAAAATGCAGAAAGTGAGGAAGGTACAAGGCCGCGTGTCAGCAATTCGGGTACATACACCGAAGTCCACTTTTTAGCGTGCAGTTGCATGGAGGTATGCATATCCTCGCAAAGCCCGGTAGCGTGGCCGCCGATGCTGTGCAACGCCGCCCGGCGGAATGTGCAGTTCGCCCCAATAGCTTGTACTGTGCCGCGCCGATGCATTCCCATCATCATCGGGCCGTAAAACAGGTAGGTTTGTTCGGCGGCTCCTTTGGCCACCAAGCTTTCGCCGGCGTTTGAGTAGCCTTGGATGCACTGCACATAACCCACCTCGGGGTCGTCGAAATAAGACAAAGTGCGGTCGAGAAACTCCGGCACCGGCTCATGGTCGGGGTCGAGAATAACACAAATGTTGCCAGTGGCGTAGTTGCGCAAAGCATAATTGATGTTGCCCGCCTTTGCGCCTGTTTTGTCCGTTCCCCGATAGACGTGGACGACACCGAGTTCAGCGCACAATTTTTTCAAATAAGGGTCGTCGCCTTCGTCGCAGAGGTAAGTCGTGTGAGGGTAACGCACCTTCACCATGGCGCGGAGGGTTTTTTCCACCACACCGTATGGCTCTCCCGGCACGAATGTGGTGAGCATATCCACTTCCCAATTGCCTTTTGGAGGTCTCCATTCGGGCGTTTTTCCGATGGCGGCGAGGTAATACCATTCGTAACCGAGATGCAGGATTTTGTAACCGAGCGATACAGCAAGCAGCCAATACAGCGCCCGATGCCCCATAAACCCGCTGTCGGAGTACCACCATAGAAATTGGAACACAGAGAAAACACCGCCCAGTATCAAAAACCGCAAGATAACAACCTCATAAATGCGAGGTTTCCTGATGGTTTTATGCTCCGTAGAAAGCACACCTTCTTTCATTTTTGATTTAAAAGAGTTCTGTTTTTGAAACGATATCTGTCAAAAGAGGATGCGACGGCATCGCCGAATGTGTACTTTCACGGCGAAGAAACTGCTTTTTCAAAAAAACTGCCAAAGATTATGCGTCACCTTTTAGCCATTTCGCTGTTTTGCAGCATATTGCTCCAAACACTCTTTTCCCAATCTCCCGATGCTCATTTTCCCATCCCTACGCCCGCTCAGTTGGCTTGGCACGACACGGAGTTTTACCTGTTTTTCCATTTTGGGCCAAATACGTTCACCAACCTCGAATGGGGACACGGCACGGAGCCGGAGGATTTGTTCAACCCGACGGATTTGGACTGCGACCAATGGTGCCGTGTGGCCAAACAAGCGGGTGCTCGCGGGGTGGTCATTACGGCCAAACACCACGACGGGTTTTGCCTTTGGCCGTCCAAATTTTCAAAACACACCGTCCGCGAGAGCAAATGGCGCGACGGCAAGGGCGATGTTTTGCGCGAACTGTCCGATGCTTGCAAACGGCACGGCCTCAAGTTCGGCGTGTACCTCAGCCCCTGGGATCGCAACCACCCGCAATACGGCACAGCCGAGTATAACGATGTGTACGTCAATACTTTGACCGAACTGCTGACCGGTTATGGCGAGTTGTTTGAAATCTGGTGGGACGGCGCGAACGGCGAGGGGCCGAACGGCAAAAAGCAGGTCTATGACTTTCACCGGTTCGAAAAAGTGGCAGCAAAACTCCAGCCCAACGCCGTGATTTTCAGCGATATCGGCCCGGGCTGCCGCTGGGCGGGCAATGAGCGCGGGCTTATTTTGACCGAAACAAACTGGTGTACGCTCGACACAGCGGGATTCCAGCGCGGCCTCGGCGCGCCGCCGGAAGATACTTTGAATCAGGGCAACGTGAACGGTGCACTATGGCTCCCCGCCGAGTGCGACGTGAGCATCCGCCCCGGCTGGTTTTATCACCCAGAGGAGGACGATAAAGTGAAAACGCCGGAGCAACTTTGGGATATTTACCTGAAATCGGTGGGGCGCGGGGCAAATCTGATACTCAATGTGCCGCCTGACCGCCGGGGGCGGATTCACGCGCAAGACTCGGCATCGTTGGTAGCATTTGGGAAAAAGGTGAGGAAGGCATTTGATGAAAACTTGGCAGCGGGAAAATCCTGCCGTTTGGGCAACGGCAAGCATTGGTTCGACACGGGCCTCACAGACGATAGCCGGAATACTTTTGCAGAGTTTGAAATTGTGCCCGGCGAGTCGTTTCTCGAAATTGATTTGAAAAAGAAAAAGAAGATAAGCGCGCTCTTGATAAGAGAAAAAATAAGCACACACGGCCAGCGTGTGGCAGCATTCAAAATTGAGATTTATAAATGTGGAAAATGGCGCGAAATCGCACGCAGCACCACCATTGGGGCAAGAAAAATCCTCACGTTCCCGGAAGTGAAAACCCGAAAGGTGAGGATTTCGATACTGACGGCCAAATCACCGCCACTTATCAATGATGTTCGGCTTTTTCGGATGTAAGAATTTCTAAGGTTCGGTGTCGGTGGGGCGATCGTCGGAAAGGCCGTAAAAGGCAGTGAGGGTGAGTGCGAGGAACAAGATAAAATATGTCGTAACCATAGGAGAGCGGGGCCTCAAGTTTTGGATTGATAATCGGATTTTGTGCAGGAACGCTGGTTGGTGATTCCGAGGTGTTTGCGTTTGTTCAAACATAAACTATGCCACAAAAGGGGTAGGGCAGTCCGAAATGCTGTTCCTGCAACCAATCTGTGGAAATTCATAGTCTTTAATTGAGCTGTTCAATTGAAACGACCTCGGAGCAAGCACTCCGAGGTCGTTCAGTTTAACGAAGACTTAATATGGCCAAATTTATTACCGCACCACCGTCACGTCGCCGCGATAGGTGAGGACTTTGCCATCCAAGAACACGACTTCGATGACGTACACGAATACCGCGGGGTTTACATAGTCGCCCTTGTATTTGCCATCCCAACCTTCGGCGAGGTTGTCGTTGTTGGGGAAGAAATCCTCGCGGCTGTACATCAGGGCACCCCAGCGGTCATAAATGCGCATATAATTGACACGTTCCACGCCCCGGCCAATTTGGGGGTTAAAGTGGTCGTTCAGCCCGCCTGGGTTGCCCGGCCAGAATACGTTGGGGACGTAAACGTTCCGGTTCGGGTCCACAGTCACCGAAATGGAGCCAATGCCTTCACAGCCATTCGCATCAAACACCGTGAGCGTGTAAGTTTGGTTGTTAAATGTATATGCGAAGGGCGTGAGCTCATCCGGTTCAAACAAAGTAGAGGTCGGCGACCAAACAAAAGTGTCCACCACTGCACCTGTGATGAGTGGTTTCAACTGGATGGAGTCGCCCAACTCTATTTCCACCTCCGCAGGGGTGAAAGTGACTACAATCGGGTCTGGTTCGTTGACTACAATTGTGTCCGTGTGTTCGCAGAACTGGCGGTCAAAATAGGTGATGTAGTGTACGCCGCCACTCATGGAGACAGGGAAACCCGGGTCGAGCGTGACACCGTAATCAAGACTGAACTTGTAAGGCCCGCCCGAGCCACCAAAAATGGTGTCAATAAACAGCACCGTTTCGTCGCCGAAACAGAGCAAATCTTCCCAGGGCAGGTAGTCGCCGTCAACGCGAGGCGGGTCATAGAGCGCCAAATTCTGAAGTTGCCCAGAACAACCTGCCGCATCGGTCACAGTGACGGCATAAACGCCAGAAAACAACATATCAACAACTTGAGTATTGCCCACCACCATTCCGGTAGAATCCTGCCAGATGTACGAATAACCACCCGGATTGCCGCCCATCGCTATCACTGCCAGCACACCAGTGTCGTCGCCAAAGCAGACAATATCTTGAGAGGTGTCTGTATCCAATTCCACCAAGATGGAATCAGGCTGTGTCACTTCCGCCACATACACACCTGTGCAGCCGTCTCGGTCTGTGATGGTCACGGTATATTCATCGGCTATAAGGCCATTGACGATGGAAGTTGTAGCGCCTCCCGGCGACCAATCATAACTGTAGGGGCCGCCATTTCCACCCGCACCGTCCACGATGGCTTGACCGTCGGCTCTGCCGAAACAAGTGGTCGGGATAGTGTAGAGTGTATCAAAACCTACTTCTGGCGGACCAGGTATGATGGCCGTGTCGAGCGCGAAACAGTTGTTCGCATCAATGGCAATAAGGCTAATGGTATCGGCACACAGGTCGTTTCGTATCGAATCTCCCGTGCCACCGTCCGACCAGACAAAGTTGAAATCGCCAAAAGTTGGCGGGACAGTCGCATATTGCACGACCGCTTCAATACCACCATCGCAAACTCCAAAACAAGAGGTAGAATCTGGTTCGCTGAAGAATATTCTTATTTGTGGTGGTTGTCCCAGCGTAAATGTTCCCTCCAACGTACAACCTTCCACGTCCGTGACGGTCACGGTATAATCGCCCGCAGGCACCTCAATCATCGTCGGCGTAGATTGGCCTAAAGAATCACTCCACAAATAGGTGTAATTGGGGTTGCCGTTCATCACGCCGATGCTGATGCTGCCATCGTCATATCCAAAACAACTTGGTTCGATAAACGTGGTATCAGAGAACGACATCGGTGTGACCGGCGCAAGCGCGAAAGTATCCATTGTGGTACACCCCTGATTGTCCATAATCGTGACCACGAAAGTATCGCCCTGCAAGTTGAAAATCGCTGACGAATCACCACCTACCACCGGCTGGCCGTCAATAGTCATCCATTGATAAACGACACCTGTAGGAGACGTGACAGAAATGCTGCCGTCGCTGCCGCATTTCACAGAGGAAGAGTCAACTTGAGTGATAGATGGTGGGTCGGGGAGTGTCAGCATGAAACTCAAGGAGTCCTCACAGCCGTTGGCATCCGCAGCTGTGACGGAATAATTGCCGGGAAAAAGATTGGAGATTTTCGCCGTCATTTCTCCACCGGGCGACCAGATGTAGGTGAAAGAGTTCGGTGCGCCAGAGCCACCGGTACCAATGACTTCGATAGCACCATTGTTCTGCAAGGTGCAATTAGGTTGTTGGAATGAAAAGGTATCAAGCACAAACGGTGTTGGCGAACCCACCGTGAAACTCATAGTGTCCGAACAGCCAGTAGCGTCTATCGTGAGTACGTTGTAATTGCCCGCTGGCAAATTTTCATAGCACGAAGCGAGCGGGTCACCGCCCGGCGTTGTTTGTGGAAAACCTATCGGGCTCCAGAAGAAAGCAAACGTGGGGTTGGGCGATGGCGGCGTTTCTATCACTTCCACACAAATGGAGCCTGTGCTGTCGCCGGCACACAACGTGTTGTTCAGGCTCACTTGCATCAATTCCACATTGCGCTGAAATGGGACATCCAGTTCATCCTTAAATTCGCAACCATTGACATCTGTGATGGTGACATACCATGTCCCTCCCGCCAAATTGGTCAGCACGATGGTGCTCATATTGGTTTGTCCGCTCGGGCCTTGCGTAACTTGCCCAGTGTTGGGATTGAACAAGTATTCCCAGTTGTACTGGTATTCGCCATTGGGGAACGGCGTACCACCTTCCACCACAAACGTGATACCGCCATTAGAGATGCCAGGGCAAGTAGCCGGGGTAATAACCACGCCGTCATCGTTGAGCGGTGCCGGTTGGTCAAGTGTGCCGGATGCCGTCTGTGTACATCCTGTCGCAACGTCTGTGACGGTGACGTTATAGCTGCCCGAGCCTACATTGCTGTACACCGGGCCATTCGGGCCGGGAGCGGGTGTCCAATTGAAAAGGTATTGAGGAGGGCTGGGATTGGGTACTGTCACGCCATTTAGGGAGACAAGTGCCGTGACAATGCCGTCCGTGTCGCCAAAGCAAGTAGGACGTTTGGTATTTTCTAACGAAACACCTAAGGTGGGAATGGCGATTGTAAATGTCGTGCAAATCGTCATCCCAAAACCATTGCTGTCCGTCACACAAACTTCAACATCGCCGTTCATCACGTTGTCTTTTGTAAACATACCGCCCGGGGTAGCGATAGTGCCAAGCGTGGTAGGGCCGCCGCCCAATTCCGTTATCACCACATCATAACCCGGCAAACCACCCGTAGCTGTCACTTTGACGGAAGCTTCGCCAAAACAAGTTGGGTCAACTACTTCTACCGCAATTTGGAATGGCAAAAAGCCGACGCAAACCCGCCCAGTGTCCACAGACAACGGGAGCGTGACCCCCATTGGGTCTTCAATTTTTACTTGCGACGGGGTGTTGGTGACCGTCAAACCCGAGCATGAGCCTAATGGCCCAATGACGTTGAAGCAAACCTCGAACAATGCCTCGCCATCTGGAATCGTGATTACTTCTCCAATAGGGTCATCTTGGTCGTAGATAATGGCGCCTAATTGTCCTTGGTTTACATTTTGGGTATTGATATTGCCGGCATTGAAGGTGCCAATGGCCGGGTGAGAGTTCTGCACACCATTGAATTGCAGGATATTAGGATCCCAAGCCAAGTTAAATGAAGCACCGATGATTACAAACCCATTTGCATTGATAGGAACGCAAATTTGCGAAGCAGGCGGCGCTATGGTATCGGGCATAGCAATTGACACATTGTCGCTGGGGTCACAACCGTTCATGGCGATTTGGAAGGAATGGCCACAGCTCTTGCCATCTTCTACGGTCACATTGTAGATGCCGGGTTGAGGCGCATAAAAAACAACATCCACGTTGTTGTTCATCTGCGTGAGAGGGGTTTCTATCACTGCTTTGACGCTTGGGTTGCCGTCCAGCGAAATGCTGATCGAATATTTGGCGCCGGGCATAAATTGCGGGTAGCCACCGCTGATTCGGAATTTGCCGATACAGTCATCGCCGAAATTGGTCACGATGCCGCTTTCCACGATAGCATTTAGGTAAACTACCTGAAAAGCAACCGAGGTGTTCACGTTGACACACGGGCCGGGCGGGCCACCTCCTGCGGGCTGCTCGTAAGGGTTTGTCACAGCAAAAGCATCTACTGTGGCGGGTGCAAAATGGTACAGCACCGGTTGGCCACCGTTGAGCGTCTGTAAATTGCCGTTGTTGAAAAACCAAATATCTCCGTTTGGTTGGCCAAACGCGAAAACTGGCTGTCCCCCGGGGCCTAACTCAAGGCAGGGTTCGTTCGCCAAGATATTTGACCACGTATCGCCAGCGACGGTCGGCAGGCAATCGTAAAAAATGTAGGCTACTCCAGGGGGAGTGCCGGGGACCGGGTCGCCGCTCAGGTCGAAGTCGCCATTGTGGTCAATGAAAATCGAGTCGCCTTCACAAAGATAAATGGTGTCAAGTGTGACATCATTGCTTTGGCCGATGAACTGTCCGAGGGTAAAAGTGCCAGCTGCATTGCAAGGCAGTGCATTGGCGGGCGTATTCGGATAGTTCGGGCTGAAGGGATAAATGACGGAGATTTCTTCAGGAACCTGGGCATGGAGGAGTGTCGTGCAGAGAAGGCACGCGACGAGCGGGATTAGAAACTTGTGCATTGCGTGTGTAAAAATTTAACAAAGGTTGATGGATATGTTCAAAAAACAGGGATTGTGAAAAAAGACGTATTGATTGAAATAGTTGGATTGGCTGAAATGGTTTGAAAATAAATTTCAAAGATTTCAACCAGTTTACTGCTTCAACCTTGTAAAAAGATACGAGTTCGGGGGGCAGTGCTGTCTGTGGCGGGCAGTTTTAACATTCGGGGGGCTGAAAAGAGGATTATTGCGGCAGCCATTTTCAGAACAGTGGGCGCAAAAGTAGGCAAAGCGCGACTTTCCGACATATCACCGCAAAATAAATGTTTCCAAAAAAAATGCCGCAGTCGGAAGCTGCGTCAAAACGCGGCCTTAACTTTTTTATTGCCGACTGGCGGCGCCCATACTTTGCCTTGCAGCACCACCGTGCTTACAAGATTGCTGCCAAAAGAATAAGGGAGGTACGCAAGTGATGGAATCCGGCTCGAAATGAACACATTTGCCACTTTGCCGACAGCAATGCTGCCATAATCGGCATCCAATTCCATCGCCTTTGCGCCGTTCAGGGTAGCGGCGTTGACGGCTTCTTCGGGCAACATTTTCATTTTGATACAAGCCAGCGACACCACGAAGGGCATTTTTCCCGATGGCGAAGAGCCGGGGTTGTAATCCGTGGCCAGCACTACCGGCAGCCCTGCGTCTATCATTTTCCGGGCGGCGGGGTAGGGGATGCCGAGAAAAAAAGCACACGAGGGAAGCAATGTGGGGAGGGTGTCGCTGCCGAGCAAAGCACTGATTTCTGCGTCGCCCGCGCGTTCGAGATGGTCTACCGAAATGGCACGATTGGCCACGCCCACCTGCACACCGCCGGAAAAATCTAATTCGTTGGCGTGGATTTTTGGCTTAAGGCCATAGTGCCAAGCTGCTTTCAGGATGCGGTCGGTCTCTTCCACCGTGAAAAAGCCCCGGTCGCAAAAAACGTCGCAGTAGTCGGCCAAACCTTCCGCCGCCACTCGGGGCAACATTTCATTGATAAGCAAATCAATATACTCGCCCCGCCGCTCCTTGTATTCCGCTGGCACGGCGTGGGCGCCCAAAAAAGTCGCTTTTATTGGTATCGGGCTACTCTCCCGCAACCGGCGAACGACGCGCAACATTTTCAATTCGCTCTCCACGGTGAGGCCGTAGCCGCTTTTTATTTCTATCGCCCCTGTGCCATGCCCGATGACTTCGTGTAGCCGTTGGCGCGCACTTTCATAAAGAGCATCTTCCGAAGTCGCTTGCAGTTTGCGGGCGGAGTTCAAAATGCCGCCGCCCCGCTCCGCGATTTCTTCGTAAGAAAGCCCGCGGAGCCTGTCCACGAATTCTTCTTCCCGGCTGGCCGCATATACTATATGTGTGTGGCTGTCGCACCAACTTGAGAAGACCAACCGCCCGGATGCGTCCAATGTCTGGTCGGCGCGGTCGGGGCATTCGCTCATCGGGCCAAAGGCCGCAATGCGCTCGTTTTCAATCAATAAATACGCGTCGTGCAGGCACGGCAGATCGGCCATGTCTGCTCCCGCTGCCAGTGGGCGGCGAGTAGTCTCGGCTTGCACAAGAGTTTGGATATCGCGAATCAGGAGGCTGGACATACTTCGAACAGTTGGTGGTCAAGATGTTTTTGGGGCGCAAAACTATCTACTTTTGCCAGTCTTTTGCCCTATTTCCCAAAAGCTGCCCGCGTTTCGTATGACCAACGCAAAGCAGCTATTATGAACAAAGGATGTGTGGAAAATAACGTCTCTAAACCATCTAAACCACTCTAAACCAACTGCAAGAGCGTTTATTGAAAATCAATATGTAGAAGATGAATAAAAACCTATCGTTCGCCACCCTTGTATTTGTTTTTGTCTCTTGTGCTTCCGAAAAGCCATGCAAGTACAAACCCGCGCCGATGTTTGAGGAGGGGCTGCCGCATATAGTGCAATACAATTTTGAGCATCAAGGTCGCTTTTCGCTGGAAAGCCTGTTGCTTGATACAGGAGTTCATTTGGAAATCAACCAAGATGTGTGCACGGAAACGCGGCAAGAATACAGATTTATGGTACAAGGTGATTTCAGCCAATATCCAGATTCGTTGTGGCTGAAAGAGGCCACACGGCAGTTGGTGTTCCTCAGTTCTTTTTCTGAAAAACAAGCACCGCTGAAGGTGTGGGCGGATGTTATCGAATCGCACCGCCGCGAAATGCGTCTCGGTGAAGACAGGGAAGTGGAGCCGGGCGTGTTCGTGCGGGTTGACCGGGTGGTCAGCCCAGAGCAAAGCACCCTGTTGCTCGTTTTTTCTCAAAAAGGTGAGTAGGCAAGAGAGGGGTTTAGAGGGTTTAGATTTAGAGCCAAATCTTTGATTTTCAGGCGCAATATCTATCTGAACCATCTAAACCCCTCTAAACCAGACATCACTCCGTCACGGCAAGGCGCTTCATCAAAGAGCCTTTTTCGTTGCGCAAAGTCAGCATATAAATGCCGGTGCTGAGATGGCCGGTTGCGATTTCGATGCGGTTCTCACCAGTCACAAGGCGGAGACTTTCGGTGTGGCAAAGCCGGCCTGCGGCATCGGTCACGTTGAGGGTTGCGCTCATCGTTTCGTCCGAGGTGACAGTGAGGTAGGCGGGCATACCTGCTATCACTGGATTGGGCGAGAGTTCGGCCAAGATGGCACGATCCAGATCGTTGGTGGAAGAAAGATTGGTGGTAGTGAAAGTACCTGTCTGTACAGCACCGTTCGGATTGCAGAGATCCCATTCGTTGTAAGCCCGGACGCGCCACTTCAGCGCCCGGTTGTTGGGGATGCTGCCAGTGATAGTGACAGAAGTGGTATTGAACACCGTTTTGCTGTAGAACCGGGGAACCAAGTTGGGCGCAAGGCCAACCTCAATGGTATAAATGCTGGCGTTTGGCACTGGTTTCCAAGTAAGTGTAGCGTTGTTGTACTGAACGGCTTGCGAATCAATCGGGCTGACCAATTCGACCACAACACTATCGTCAATTTCTGTGAATGGTGGGGTTTGCTGGATATACACCTCGTGCTCGGTGTAGAGATTGGCCCGCATCGCCTCAATTTGTTCGGTACTGAACCGAGAGGCACATTCGTCCGAAGGATAGGCCATGAAAAACGTGCCATCGGAGCGGAATTCCACCCCGTCGGGGTCGCGCTGGATGGTCGGGCTTTGTTGGTTGGCGTCGCAGCCCCAGCGGTAGTTCAAATAGTCGGGCGGCGTGTCGCAGAAGCCGTCGCCAGACCAAAGACAATTGGAGCCGTCCATCTTTTCTACCTGATGACCGTCAATTTCTTCTGGTGCCGGATTGTTGTAATTCCAATTAAAGCCTTCCCAACCGCTAAAAGTGTGCGGCAACGACAAGTGGTGGCCCGCTTCGTGCGCCCACACATAATTGCCGGTGCCGGAGCAGCCAGTGCCAAGCACGATGACATCCTGCCACGAATATCCGCAAGCCCCCGAGGGGTCGGCGACCACAAACGCATTTAGCCGGTCGAATAGATAGTTCTCATTTATCATTTCGTCGCCGCCAGGGTAGAACTGGTGCGTGTACCATTCAGAGTTGTTGAGGTAGCGCACCGGATCGTCGGGTCTCAAGTAAAAGCGGATGCGGGCTTCTTCAAATTGCCCGTTCATTTCGCAGATATTGCGCAGTGCCTGTTCAATTTTGAAATAGCCGGAGCCGATGTTGGTGCCCACGATGTGGAGCGTCATCGGCACATAAAGCCACGCGGTGTCGTTTCCGCGTTCTTGTGCCAATTGGTCGCGGTTTTGCTGGTACCATTCCAGCCAGGGCGATTTGCCGGTATAGCCGCACCATTGATTGGATACGGGTTGCTGTGCAAAAGCACTATTTAGGCAGGAAAAAAGCAGGAAAACGAAAGTGTACAGTTTGATTTGCATCGAACACAGAAGTTTGAAATAGTTGGATTGGTTTGTGGTGCGAAGGTCTGTTATCATCCGCACATTTTAACACAACTCGGAGTAGTAAAGCCAAACGGCGACAGATTTAGGCAAATGACCACCACGACGGCACGACTGTCACAATGCAATTGTCATCCTGAACGAAGTGAAGGAACTGCACAATACCCCTTCAACGCGATGCTCCGAAGATTTCGTGGGAATCTGGCTTGTGTAGTTCCTTCGCTTCGTTCAGGATGACAAATTCTGAAAGTCCCGTCGTGGTAGCGATTTTGACTCACCGTGCCAGCAACAACGACTGCACTTTTACCCTTTTTTCGCCGACCAACACCAGCCGATATGCCCCGGCGGGCCAAGATTCGGACGACAGCCAGAGCCGTGTTTTCGAGTTGCCCGCTTCCAATGCCGATTGCCACATTGGGCGGCCTGCGGCAT
>CAYZVM010000062.1:0-28082 GCA_964481485.1 uncultured Saprospiraceae bacterium
CTTTTGAAAGTGGTGCGTCGGAAACGTCGGACGAAACGTCGGAAGGGTTTCAAACCCTTCCGACGTTATCAAAACCCAAAAACGAAAGCATCGTCACCGACAAGAAAAAAGTGGTCGTGCTCGGTTCAGGTCCCAACCGAATCGGTCAGGGCATTGAGTTCGACTACTGCTGCGTACATGGTGTTTTGGCCGCCAAAGAAGTTGGCTACGAGACGATTATGGTCAATTGCAACCCCGAGACCGTCTCGACGGATTTCGATATTGCCGACAAACTTTACTTCGAGCCGGTGTACTGGGAGCATTTGGAAGAAATATTGGAACACGAAAAACCCGAGGGTGTCATCGTCCAACTCGGCGGCCAAACCGCGCTCAAACTCGCCGAAGACTTGCACAAAAAAGGTTGGAACATCATCGGCACGAGTTACAACGACATGGATATCGCCGAAGACCGGGGGCGCTTTTCCGACCTTTTAAAAGAACTTGACATTCCTTACCCCAAGTACGGCGCCGCCCGCGATGTGGACGAGGCGCTGGAAATCGCCAAAAAAATCCCGTACCCGCTTTTGGTGCGCCCGTCCTATGTGCTCGGCGGCCAGCGCATGAAAATTGTCATCAACGACAACGAGTTGGAGCGGCAGGTGCTCACGATTTTCAAACACATGCCCGACAACCGGGTGCTGATTGACCAATTCCTCGAACGCGCGAAAGAGGCCGAGATTGACGCCATTTTCGACGGCGACGAACTGCACGTCATGGGCATTATGGAACATATCGAGCCAGCGGGCATCCATTCGGGCGATTCGTCGGCGGTGTTGCCACATTATTCCCTCGGCCCCATCGTCATTCAAAACATGGTGGAATACGCCGAAAAAATCGCTCGTGCGTTGAACATTAAAGGCTTGATAAACATACAGTTCGCTGTCAAAAACGACGAGGTGTACGTCATCGAAGCCAACCCGCGTGCCTCGCGCACCACGCCGTTCATCGCCAAAGCATACGGGGTGCCGTACCTGAACATCGCCACGAAAGTGATGCTCGGCACACACAAACTCAAAGATTTCGACATGACGAACAAGATGGAGGGCTACGCCATCAAAATCCCAGTGTTCAGTTTCGACAAATTCCCCGGCGTGGACAAACGCCTCGGCCCCGAAATGAAAAGCACCGGCGAGGCGATTTACTTTATCAAGGATTTGAAAGACCCGTATTTTAGGGAATTGGAAAGGAATCGGAGTATGTATTTGTACAACTAATCCCGCCATGAACATCGTCAAAATCGTCACCGTCCTCAACTGGGTTGTCATTGCCATTCTCGGATTTCTGGTCGTCGCCGAAACACTCTCTCCCGCTAAAGGCGGTGATGCTGCAGGCAGGGGCATAGGACAGGCCATTTATTACCTTGCTGTCATTGCCTTATTCGTGCTGCTCGGCCTCAATTTGTTGCCTTACAACTGGGCAAAATACACGGCCTTAGCATTGGTGGCGTTGCCAATTATTTACATACAAATTGCTCCCTCGTGGCGGAATTTGCAACGCGATATGCGCAACATAAGGGAGGAAGCCAAGCCCATTTTCGAGGACACGGAACGCGACCGCATCGCGCGGGCCATCTACGACGGGAAGCCTGAAAAAGTGCGGGAATTCCTGCAAACGCCTCCTCCGAACCTCAATACAGACGGCGAATTGCTCGCTTACGCCATCAATGCGGTCGGTCATTCAAGTTACAAACCCGAGGAAAGGATGGAGTGCCTCCGGCTGATGTTTCGGGCGGGCGCAACACTTGACAGCGTGAACCACGGGTTGGAAGTGCCCATTCATTTTGCCGCCGCCGATGTCGGAAATGCCGCTTTGCTGCGGCTCTTGCTCGAACAAGGCGCCAATGCCAACGCCACACATTACCATTTCAAACGGCATATCCTTTTCGAGGCCGTCGGTGCGCACGGTGAGCCGGAGGCTACAGTGAAGGTTTTGCTCGACTTCGGTGCCGACCCGAACGCGACATCTGTGTACGACGAGGAGCAAGGCCCCATCACGCCTTTGTGGCGAGCCACCGAACTGGACCGCTGGGGCATTTGCGCGACGCTGATCGAGCGCGGTGCCGACCCGAATTTCAAAACGGCTGACGGGAAAACATTCCGCTCACTCGTTGAAGAGGCCTCTAAAAATTTTACACCGCACTACTTCGCCACGCAGGAGGATTTTGACAGGCTGAAAAAAGCGTTGCGTTGATTGACACGACGTGGCAATTAGCGTCCGGCACTTTTTCAAATTTGGAAATATGGTGCAGGCGCCTGCGCCATTAAAAGGCTCGCTCAACGCAGTAACATAAAAAATTCTGTTTCTCGTGCGTGCATCAAAATTCCCACTACTTTTACCCGGAGTTGCCAAAATATCCATATCAGCGTGCTTCCATCGCTCACCACCCTGTATCGCTCCGTTTTCGACAGTCCCGGCTCGGGGACGTTTGAGACCGTTGAGTCGCTCGTCGAAGGATTGCGGCACATGGAGACCAGTGCCGTGGAGCGCATCATGGAAAAAACCGCACCTTCTGTGCGTTATCTCGTTCTCCGGGCGCAACTCCCCGAAAGCCTCACCCGCGACGTGCTGCACGATGCGGTGATTATTTTGGTGAAAAAAATCCGCGACAACGCCTACAACCCCGCCGAAAGCGCCCCCGCTACCTACCTCATTGCTATCGCCAAAAACCTCATCGCCAACCAACTGCGGCGCAAAAGAAGCAGCCCCGAACTGCTGCTCGACGACTCCCTCGACATTTCCGACGAGCACGCCCACGCCTATCTTGAAGGCCGGGAACGCCGCGAGTTGCTCGAATCCCTGCTCGATACCCTCGGCAATCCTTGCGCCCAACTCATCCGGCTCAAATACCTCGACGGCTACCGCGATGAAGAAATCCTCGCCCAAAACCTGACCCACTATACCACCCCGATGGCGCTGCGCTCCAAACGCAGCAAATGTTTTCAAAAACTTGTAGAACTGGCGGCAGCCACAAAATCAGGAAACAAGACAATAAACGATAATAGCGAACTTCGGCAAGAACACAAAAGCAGTTTGAAATGAACCACGACATCGAGGCCTATTTGGACGGCACCCTCGACCCAAAGGCGCGGGCAGAATTTGAGGTGCAACTCGACCACGACGCGACCCTGCGCGAGGCTGTGGCTGATGCCCGGCGCGTGCGCGACGACTTGGCGTGGCTTGCTGTGGAGAAGGGAATAAAGGCGGGCGAGCAGGCATATTGGAAAAAAGAATCCGCCCGTAGGCATCGGAATCGCTGGTTTTGGGTGATGAGTGGTTTGTTGCTGCTGTTTGTCGGGAGCATTGTTTGGTGGCAATGGGGAAAAAAGCCGGAACGGGTTGCGCCGGAACAACAAATGCGACCCGACCAGCAAAACAATCTTTCGACCCCTTCTGATTCTGCCGCACCCGAAGTTCCCATCCCCCCAAAAAAACAGGCAGACAACCCCGTCGCCCCAAACCGCCTTTTTGCCGAAAACTTCAAACCCTATAAAGATGATTCGCTGGAGCCTTCGCGGAGAGGCACTACCAAGATTTCCCCTGCTGAGCAATTCCAACAGCTCTATTGGGACGACAAGCACCCCGAGGCGCTCGTTGCCTTCGATGCCCTCAACGCTACCGATAAAGGCAACGACAACTTCCTGTTTCTCAAAGCAAATTGCCTATTGGCGACCGGGCGGGCAGCTGAAGCGACGAGGTTATTGGAACAAATCATCCGCAACGACCGCACCCGTTTTATGGACGAAGCGAGATGGTATTTGGCGTTGAGTTATCTGAAATCGGGAAAAACAAAAGAGGCCAAAAACCTGCTCCAAGCCATCGAAACTGACTCCCAAACGCCCCGGCAGCCCGATGCCAAAAGGCTGCTGGAACAATGGAAATAAACATTCGCTCACCAAAACTTTTTGCACCATGAAAACATCTTTTTCCCTGCTCGCTTTTCTTTTCTTTTTCTCCTTTTCCGGTTTTGGACAAGTGGTGGATACTGCTGCCGTGGTGCGGGAGGTGGATAGTCTTATTCAAATCTCACGCGCTCTCACAGGCAAGCGCGACTTCGACAAAGCACTGGAAGTCAATGCAGCTGCCGAAAAACTGGCATTGGAAAAATTGGGCAAGGAGTCAGCAATGTATGGCAGCACCTGTCTCAATCATGGCAGAGTGCTTTCTTTCAAAGGATCTTACCCAGAGGCGGAAAAATGGTACTTAGAAGCCATAGCTATCCTAGAAAAAACATTGGGAGGTGAGCATCTTGACTATGCTAAAGGCCTGATTAACCTAGCGCTTCTGTATTATAGAATGGGTAGTTACGAAAAAGCCGAGCCGCTCTGCCTCCAAGCCAAAACTATACGGGAAATAGCGTTGGGAAAGGAACATCCTGACTATGCCCTTAGCCTAAACTATTTGGGAATTATGTATTGGAAAATGGGTAAGTATGAAAAAGCCGAGCATATCTATCTTCAAGCCAAAGCCATATTAGAAAAAGCATTGGGAAAGGAACATCCAGATTATGCCCCAATTCTGAGCAACTTGGCAATTATGTACATGGAAATGGGCAATTATGAAAAAGCCGAGCCGCTCTATCTCGAAGGCAAAGCCATCGAAGAAAGGGCATTAGGAAAGGAGCATCCCCATCATGCCAACAGCCTGAACAACCTGGCGAATCTGTATTGGAGAACGGGCAATTATGAAAAAGCCGAATCGCTTCTCATTGATGCCAAAGCCATCCGGGAAAAAATCTTGGGAAAGGAGCATCCTGACTATGCCAGTAGCCTGCACAACTTGGCAATTCTGTACATGGAAATGGGCAATTATGAAAAAGCCGAGCCGCTCTATCTCGAAGGCAAAGCCATCGGAGAAAGGGCATTGGGAAAGGAGCATCCCGACTATGCCAACAGCCTGAGCAATCTGGCGACTCTGTATGTACGAATAGGCAATTATGAACAAGCCGAATCACTATTTCTTGAAGCCAAAGCTATCTATGAAAATGTGTTGGGAAAGGAACATCCCATTTATGCCAATTGCCTGAACAACTTGGCGGATCTGCATTGGCGTATTGACGATTATGAAAAAGCGGAGGCATTCAACCTCGAAGCCAAGACCATCCGGGAAAAAGCATTGGGAAAAGAACATGTTGATTATGCCAATAGCCTTAGCAATTTGGCGAATTTAAATTTGAGCATGGAAAATTATAAGAAAGCAGAGGCACTCAATCTCGAAGCCAAAGCCATCCGAGAAAAAGTATTGGGGAAAAAACATCCCGACTATGTTTATAGCCTGAGCAATCTGGCGATTATAACTTGGGCTTCAAGTGACTTCAATTCCGCAAAATCTTACTTACTGGAAGCTAGTGAGATCGAAAAGTCCCTCCTCGTCAAAGCGACCCAGTACCTTTCCGAACGAGAACTTACCTTATATACCACCAAATTTGTCGATGCACTAAACCGGAATTTTTCTTTCGTCCAAATACAACCGGATATCTCAACTACTTGCTACGATAATACGCTGTTCTACAAAGGTTTTCTCCTAAACGCTGTTGACCAAGTAAACAAATTAGCCTTGACCGATTCCGCTTCCACCGAAAATTATTACCAACTCAAATCCTACCACCGCCGCCTCGCCGCCGAATACGCCAAACCTATCGCCCAGCGTAAAAACGTCGCCGAACTGGAAGAGAAAGCCAACACCCTCGAAAAAGAACTCACTCGTACTGTGGCAGGTTTTGGCGAAGCCCTCCGGCAGGTCAACTGGCAAGAAGTGCAAGCCGCCCTGAAACCCGGCGAAGCTGCCATTGAATTTATCCGTTTTCACTACCACAACCCCGACCCGACCGATAGTACGCTTTATGCCGCCTTGCTTGTGAAACCCGGCATGGCAAGCCCAGTCTTTATCAGCCTTTTTGAAGAGAAACAACTTGATGCCTTGCTTGCCCCGCTCTCCGACCAGAGCAGCAGCGGCCTCAACGAACTCTACGGCGGGCAGGCGAGCCAATCGCTCCACCGGCTGCTCTGGTCGCCAATAGAGCCACATTTGGCAGGGGTCAAAACCGTCTATTATTCTCCTGCTGGGTTGCTGCACCGGCTCAACTTGGGCGCTATTCCTTTCGCCCAAGGCAAGATACTTGCCGACCGCCACGAACTTGTTTGCCTGAGCAGCACACGTTCACTCGCCGAAGGAACGAAGGTGAGGCAATTGGTTACTGCTCCCGCCTTCGTTCCTTCGGGGGGTAAATCCGCCACAGCCATTGTGTATGGCGGCATCCAGTTCGACATGGATTCCACAGCATATCCCGTTCGGAGCAACTTGCAGGACGGCAACTCCAGCAACCGCCGGGGACTGTCTTTCAGCCAAAGCGACTCTACCCTGCGACTCTCCCGCCGTAGCCTTGGCAAAGGCGAGGGCGACAGTTGGCAATATCTGAAATGGTCTGAAAAAGAAGCCGACAACGTGCAAAGCATTCTCGCAAAAGCCGGCATAGTCACTGAAACGCGCAAAGGCTGGCAAGCCACCGAGGAATCTTTCAAACAAATCGGCAGTCCTTTACAGGGTGACAAAAATCCATCGCCCCGAATCCTTCACATATCCACGCATGGTTTCTTTTTCCCAGACCCGAAGTCAGAAGTGAGAAGTGAGACAGCGAGGAGTGAGATGTCAGAACCCGTTTTCAAAATCAGCGACCACCCGATGATTCGCGCCGGCCTCGTGCTCGCTGGGGGCAACCACGCCTGGAAAACCGGCCAACCGCTCGGCAACCGCGAGGACGGCATATTGACGGCTTACGAAATCAGCCAACTTGACTTGCGCAACACCGAACTCGTCGTGCTTTCTGCCTGCGAAACGGGGCTGGGCCAGATCGAGGGCAACGAAGGCGTGTATGGCCTGCAACGCGCGTTCAAAATCGCCGGGGCGAAAAATCTCGTCATGTCGCTCTGGCAAGTACCCGACTACCAGACGCAGGAACTGATGACGGCTTTTTACCGCAATATGCTGGAAAAAGAGATGCCTGTCCGGCAGGCATTGCACGCCGCCCAAGATGAAATGCGGCAGAAACGGTACGAGCCTTTCTATTGGGCGGGGTTTGTGTTGGTGGAGTAAAATTCTTCGAGATTTCCATTCAGACGGCCTGTCAGTGCTTTGTGCGCTGGCAGGCTGTTTTTATTTTTTGAAAAAAATATTTTGAGCCGTCCACATTTTTGATGGTGTTGACAACAATCGGGGAAACAGTACATCAAAATTCAATTTCCATATTATGAAAACATTCATTTTTTCTACCGCCATCTGCCTCTTTGGCACGACATTCCTCCATGCGCAAGGCGTTGTCACAAAACCTGACCTTGTCGGGAGAATCCAACAATCCGGCACTAAACTCGTCATTATAGTTGACAATCTCGCTCTTGTCAATCCGAATAATGCGAGCGGCAAAGCGCGCGGTTCGAGCGCAAAACTCACTTTGGACGGTCAGGAGCAAACCATCCAGGTGCCAGAACTCCAACCGGACGGTCAATTCAAAAAAGAAATCCCGATTCCCACAAGTCTGCTCAACAAATCATTCATCGGCACTCTGAAAGTAGATGCAGGCGGAGTCGTGGTCGAGTCCAATGAAAACAACAACGTGTTCACGGACACTTTTAATGAATGTGATTTAAGCCCGGTTTCGAACACCCTCGGGTTGGCCCTGACTAATAGCAGCACCAAAGGTGTTTATCAATTAAAAGTCAGGAATACCGGGGTGCGCCGGTCCGCTGCATCGGTTACCCGCGTCGTCGTCGCCAAAGATGCCATTGCTTTGCAGGCCTTCAACCTGTCCACGCCCGAAATCGCGCCCGGCGCAACGGTTTCTCTTTCCTTCACCTATACGGCAACACTGTGCTATCATACCGTGCATGCCACGAGCGATCAAAACGGCGCGGTTGCCGAATCGAATGAAACTAACAACTCGGCTAAACTAACATTCAGTTGCGAGGAGTAAAACTTGTAACTCCAATGACCGGGCCGTCTGCCGAAAAGCCTTGAAAAGAGTAGGCAATAACAACCACATCCAATCTTCTATCACCATGAAAAAAGTTTTGATGATTATCAGCTTTCTTTTCGCAGGAAACCTGCTTTCGGCACAACAAACATTACAAGAGGACCAGTCTCCCGGCACCGGCGTTACTACTGAGGATTATAAAAAATGCGCTAACAAATGTCGTGACACATATCCGAATGATGAGCTGAAGCGGACCGAATGTATCTCAGGTTGCGTATATGCAAGGGCTATACCAAAAGCCGATATAGAGGCCCCGAAACCGCTCAATACAGCCCCCGCTCAGCCACCCAAAACAACGACGCCCACAACGACGACACCTACAAAAACAACGACGAAAAAACAATAACCCGAGTTCCTGAAGCCTCATTCCCCCAATAGCTCTTGCAACAACATTTGCCCGGCCACAAGCGCATCTTCGCAGCGTTTTTGATTAGCATCGCCACCCTGACCTTTTGTCGGTGGTGGCGATGCCCATTTACAAGAATGACCATCTGCTTGGGTGCTTTTTACTTGGCCAACGAACTAAATGCCAAACATCACCACGCCATGCAAAATACAATCACCTTCGCCCTGCTATTCAGCGCAGTCGCTTTGTTCGCACAAGATAACAACGGCGAGTCAGTCGCTATCAGCCGCGCGGCCAAAGCAACCGAGTTTGCCATTCCCAGTTCCCCGGCTTTTAATATGCTCAATGCCAACACACCTTCCCGTATCGAGCGCTACGCCTCGCTCCACAATATGAAGGTAGATTGGAGCCTTACGAATGGTCAGGCGGGTTATACGCTCAGCCCTGGATTAGCCATCGAAGTACAACCGGTCTGGCTTATCTTTTTCGACCGCGCGGCTGCAGCCAAATATCGCCGGGCGTCGCCCCTGGCCCGCACCCTTTCTACCCTGAGCCTGAGCGCCGGCACCAATGCCTCCACAAGCAAAAACTGGCTGGCTTGGGCCGCTAAAATCAATCTCTACCGGGAGCATGACCCGCTCGACGACGACAAGTTTTTGCGCGAAGTCGAAAAGACCACCAATGCCGCTAAAGACACTTTGCTCTTGAAACTGAGGGAATTCGACCAGCGACAAGCCCGCCTCAACCGCCGCATGAAGAACTATGAGGAACAGCGCAACGCACTGGCGGACAGTATCACGGAGATAAAATTCGAGATACGCAGTCTGGATCGCGAACAAAGCCAAAAATTGGCCGAAACCCGCGAGCAATACCTCGAAAAAAATTGGAACGCATCGTATCTGGACATTGCATTCGGGCAGTTACACACTTACGAACAAACACAAACCACTCGCCTCAAAACATTCGAAAGTCCCACCGTACCGGGTCAGGTGGACACCGTTGCGTTCATCACCCAGAACAGCCTCAAACTCGACCAACAGGGCTACGCGGCCTGGTTGAGCGGTGGTTGGGGCTTGGGTAGGCATATCCTGATTGCCGGGATGTTGCGCTACGGGAAAAAGCCATCCTCGCTCACGGACACCATTGGTCAGCAACTTTCATTCGGCGCCAATCTGCGCTATGGCAACCACCGGTATAACTTTTTCATCGAGGCTTTTTATGACCGGGAATCCTATCCGTTAGACGAAGCGCCTGACCTGACGCTCGAACAACAATTCCTCATGTTCACCCTCGGCGGCGATTGGCGCATCGGCCACAATGTGATGCTGAATTTTGGTATCCGCCTGACGAAGGATGTGGACACGGATGCATTGCTGATGCAGCCGCTCATCAATGTTAATTGTCTGATGCGGTAAAGCAGGCAAACTGTTTTTATTTTTCAAAAAAACATTCCCGCCTGCGTCCACATTTTTTTGAACACCGACAACAATTGAGTAAAAAAGCAACCTCTTTTATAAATGCTGGAATGTGTAGGATTTCGCATGAAGGCTGTCCGTGCAGCCTCGACGCATGTTTTTCCAAGCCAGTTTTTCATGAAAACCGTTCCTCCGATAAAATGAAAATACTGACAGCATATCAAAGTGCCGTCTACAAAAAAAACCTGATCATGAAAATACGTCCTGTTTTATACCTTTCACTCCTGCTGCCATGTATGGCCATGTTACATTTTGGTGGAACAAACAGTGCGCCGTGTACCAACGTCCAGCATTTTGGCGCCAAGGGCGACGGCTTGACCGACGACACCGATGCCATACACCAGGCTTTCGCAGCTGCCACCACCTGCGTCTGTTTCCCGCCGGGAGTGTATCTGATTGACCCTGATTCGACACCCAGCCGCCGCATGGACATCATCCGCAGCGGTATGACCGTAAAAGGAGTGCGGGGAAAGTCAGTCTTGAAGATAAAAGACAACAGCATCGCGGATCGTTCCACCTCGAATGGCATCCGACACGAACAGCTCTTGTTGGGAAACAAGTTTACGAGCGTAGATGATCCTACTACCAATGTCACGGTGCAAGACCTCATCTTCGATTGCAACTACCGGGGCAACCAGGCAGAAGTGGATAAGCGGATAAACCAAACGGCCGGCGTGTTTTTTAACGTGGTATCGGGAGTGACGGTGAAAAATTGCGTATTCCTGAATGCGCCCCATGTCGGCTTGGCATTCAATGTATCCAAAAAAGTTAAAATAAAAAACAACTACGTCTACGACGTGGCGCAGGGAAAAGGCAGGGGCGGCGCTATTACAACCAACGGCTGTACCGACACGGAAATATCCGGCAACCTGCTTGAAAACGTGGGGGAGGGTATTTTTTGCCAGCATTTTGCCGGCAACGCCGTGCTTCGTTCAGTACCCGATTCGGCGGCTTCTATTTTTAACAACAGGATCACTACCCTGGATGTGGGGCAGGTATCTTCCATTAATAAATATATTTCCGCAGGCACTTTGTCAAAAATCAAACCGGGTAACCTGGTATCGTACACGAAAGCCGGCGTGGCCAGGGGGTCGAGCATAGGAATTCTATCCAACAATAGCAAGGCCTACGAAAACACCATCACGCAACACCTGGCAATATCGGTGCAGGCATTATCAGGCCAGGGCAACCAGCCCACCTCCAACGTGGAAGTATATAACAACACACAGACCAGAAACGCCATGATACCCTTCCCGAATGATTCGGGCCAACTTATCAGGAATGTAAACGGCGCTATGTTCATCAAGGCAATAAGCCAAACCCTACGCAACGTCAGAATTTACAACAACACCGTGACGGTTTCTTTTAACTCGGGTCTCCATCTGATTACAGCGCAAGATGACGACAGCAACACCCCCGGTATTCTGTCAGATATTACTTTTGAAAAAAACACTTTCCGGGATGTGTGTACGGATTTCCCGGATGCCAACCGGGGCGCAGCGGTCTTTTTTCAAAATTTGAACCTTGCAGACCCGGCCAATAAAAACCGATTCATAAACATCACCATCCGCGACAATATTCTGGGCTATGCCCGGAAAACCGGATTGTCGCTGGAACCCTGTATGTCCGGCGTAAAAATTATCCGGAACAGATTCAAACCCGGCCCAAGGGCAGCAGGAAACGCTTTCGTCAAGAACAAAAGCTGCCTGCAGGCAATAAACCAGCCGGGCTTTTTTACACAAAGTCAGTTGAATTGCTTGCTCGAACCGGGAGGCATCTGCTTGGGCTGCATATCCAATCCGGCCAATTGCCCACCCGACAAAAAGTGCGCTTCATGTGATTGATTTCGCAGATCCAAGTTTAAAAAACACCTCACCTACGACCACATTTTTTTGATTGACGACAATAATTGAGTTAAAAAGCAACCTCTTTTATTACCGGTGGGAGATGCTGCTTCTGAACCATACCGGCTTACCCTTTCAATTTTTAAAAACCATGGCAATCAATCTTAAAAACATCGTTAATGTGGTCTACACACATTTCGATGGTGTTGTTTCAAACGTTTTTATCATCAGTGATAGCCCTGCAGCAAGTCCCAGCAAAGGACGCTTTTTCAGGTGTCGCGCTGTAAATACTGGGACGCTTCCGGATTGGAGGAGCGACAATGTATGTGCCAAAGGCACTCAACGCAGTTTTGGGCATCCGGGCTTTTTATCAAAATATATTTTTGTGTGTACACTTTTGCTTTTATCTAGTAGTCATCAAATGCTAGCACAGAACAAAGGTTTAACTTTTAAAAACGTAGAAGACCAATTCGTAAAGTTAACAGAAACAAACCTACCTGACTTTTCACCAGAAGAGTTTCAAAAAATTCGATTCCGAATATCCGACCTACGCAGTAAAATATTGAAAGGCATTAAAATCCCGGATTCTACTTTACTCGCCCTTCAATCCGATCTTAAAAATTTTCGAAGCATTGCAACCAAAACAAGTAAGTGCCTGAAAAAGGCATACCCTTTGCGGCAAATAGCAGCACAAAATGATTTTGTCCGGGCCTACAATCCGGCATCGTTTTACTCCGCAGACAGCAAGTACAGAAAAGCCCGGAACTATGCCAACAACAAAGACTATGCAAAGTCGAAAATCCACGCGAAAGAGGCGGCAAATGATTACAAAGTTTTGATAAAAGCGGCACAAAAACAACTGAAGGCCCGTTACAAGCCGGTATTGGAAAATTACCGCACTATCATCAATCAGGATTTAAAAGCCCTGAAAGCCGCCCCGAATAATTCCGATGAAATTGAAACTGCTAATTCTATTACCCAGCGGGTAAATTTAGATAATTTTGGCCTCGGAGTACGCCCAGATGACTTACAACCCCCAATTTTCCCACCGCCCCCAGCCCCTCCCGGCCCGATTCCTCCGGATGCGGTTATTATCGACGCACGATTTGCGGATTCTATCAGAATTGCTTGGTTCGACAAGTCGGACAACGAAACGGGGAATCTTGTGGTACGTTATTCGACTATTGGCGAAGAAATTGTTTTGGCTAACTTGGGGCCATTCGAAAAATTCGAAAAACACTACTATACCGACACCTTCGATATAGACCCCGAAACCAGGTATTGTTACAAAATAGTATCTTTCAATGATGAAGGATCAAGAGCGACAAACGCGACCTGCATATACTCCGCTTCCAACGAGAAGATACCCGCACTGAGATTAAGAGTACGAATTACGGTTGATGATGAAAACGAAGCCGACTGCGATTGTACGCTGTCGGTCGCTTTAGGGCAATGGATTGAAGGGTTTGGAAGTCTGACATTCCTTAACTATAGCCACGACGATTTTGAAGAAGGCAGTGTGTTTACCTATGACCTGAATATCGGTGATATAAAAAATCTATTTGACATAACGGAGATTCAAATTAGCAACAAACAGGACGGTTCAGGCAGTGAAGACCAGGTCAAGATTTCGAAAGTGGAGTTTTTGGTTAATTGGAAAAACCATTTCAGAGACGGCGGTGAATTAGAATCAGACTCTAATGATTTTCATAAATTTTTTGAACAGGAATGGGAAGGCGAATCAAAATGGTTGGGAACGGTAACATTCAAATTAAATGAAATCAGGAGCAACCCTGAGTGGCTCAAGTACACAACGAGCTTTCGGAATACCACTAACGCCGTCTTAATAAGCACTATGTTCCCAATACACCGTGTAGAACGTGACACCTTCGAAATTTTTATCCCTAAAAGTGAAATAGTTTCACGAATTGAATCTATCGTGGGGCATAATGGAGAACGGGGTATTGAGTACGAAACGGATCATGGAATGGAAACATTCAACTTAGAATGGAAAGACAGATTTACTTCCAAAGACATCACGGTAAAGAACAGCAGTACCATACAATTTTCTCTACGACTAAATCCCTACAACTTGGGGGATGCCACCGATACCCGCTTGGTGAGCATGTTAAAAGATGCTATACCCGGACCTTTTACCATTGACGGAGAAATCATATTATCACTCACATTAGACACCTTGTTGGAAGCTCGTGACACAGTGATCAACAATGTCAGCCAAAAAGACACAACGATTATTTTCTTGCTCGGAGGCTCCGCAAAAGTGGATAATATTAAAATAGACGGCAGGCCCTCTATTGGCGCAACAATTCTCACGGGATTTCTATTTAGAGGGAAAGGATTAGGCATGTTTCTGGCAAACCCTATTTTTGATTTTGTCGTTGATTGTATCGCTCTGGACGGCATACCTAAAAAAATAGAAAGAGTTTTTGATCCGCCAATAGAAATAGGGAGAGCGCGTAAAGCGAATATTGAAAATATTTTATTTAACCCCGATGAAATCCGGGTATTTTTCGATGCGGATGGCAATCTTCATGTTTGTTGTGCCGAGATGAACTGAGCATATTCAAGATGAAGAGATCGAGGTTCCCTTTCATTTCCGCCTTGCTTGGTGTTCCCTCCCCTGCCGCGCTTGTGTCTTTTGACCAAGCGCACGGCGGAGTGAGCAGCCAAACCTGAAACCCGGATCAGACAAAAAATTTAGCCGAACGTTGTATTTTAGCCTCGCTTGGTGTTTCCCTCGCCGCAATTGGTGTTGTCATAAGTGCAACGTATAGCACGATAATCCTCTCCGACAAATCCAATCTTTGCAGTGAAGTTTGATTTTCAAGACCGATACACAGATACGAAAAGACCGGCAATATCAATTCCAAAGATAACCTAACGCATGGTAAAAATGAATCGTCCAATTACCTGAACTACGCTGAAATCCGCTACGCGCTAATGCAGGAAAATGCTAAACCCAACTTGCAATATTCGAATATGCATATCGAACAAACAAATCAATACTTTATGAAACACACCTCCTTCTTTTTTTGCCTCCTTTTTACCAATGCCTTGTATGCCCAAACCATCCCTCCCGCCGAGCCGCCCCTAACGCCTTCCACTTTCTCCGTCTGGTCGCAGCGCATGGACATGAGCCAATATGTGGGCAAAAAATACCGCCTCACCGTTGCTATCAGAGCGGAGCCCGGCGACAAAGAGGCGCTTGCCACCGCATTTATCCGAAATGAATCTCCGCAGAGCGGATTGCGAAACTGGGTGTATATGGACAATATGATGGATCGCCCCGTACGCGACAGCACCTGGAAAACATACACTCTAGAATACACCGTGGACGAAAAAGCGCCCTGGATCGGTTTCGGCATCCTCGCCTTTTCCAACGGGGTATTTTATTACGACGATATGCGCCTTTCAGTGGAAGCAGAATCAGGAAAATGGACGACGATTCCTATTCAAAACGGTGACTTTGAGGGAGAAAACCTCGCACCCTGGCAGCAGACTGCACAGGGAGTGCCGGTCAGGGTACTGGGCGCTACGGCGACACTGGATAGTCGGAACCCTTTTGAGGGGAAACAATGCCTGCGGGTAGAGAATAAGTTTTTGAAGAAATAGCTGCCTGCTCGCCGATAAAACTGCTCTCCCCCGTCCACATTTTTTGGCTTGAAGACAACAATCAGGAAAACAAAACCTTCAGCCATGAAAAAAGTCCTCCATTTCCTCCTTCTTTCCGTCACCTGCCTCTCGCTGGCTGCCCAGGAAAATTGGACATCCCTTTCCCAATCTATCAAAACGGAAGGCCACGAAGGCCGCCGTTTTCGCTTCGAAGCCGCCGTCCGTGCCGACATCGAAGACGACAGCGCCGCCGCCCACCTCTGGGCAAGGGTGGATAAAAAAACGGGAACAGGTTTTTTTGAAAATATGGGCAATCGCCCCATCCGCAGCCGGGAATGGAAAACCTACACCATCGAAGGCAAGATTGATTCCGGCGCTTATCAGTTGGCATTCGGCCTCTGGTGTCAGTACAACGGTGCATTCTTTTGTGATGCGGTGCAACTTTCCATCGAAACGGAAAAGGGGAAATGGACGACGGTGTTGTCGGACGGTTTCGAGTCTGCCGATCTGGGAAAATGGAAACAAGGCATCCAGCGATGGGAAGAAACCGGGAACGGTTTCAACACGCTTTTTCAAACAGCAAGCATCACGACCAACCCTTTTCAAGGGCAGCGATGCCTGAAAATTGTGGGCAAAAATGTCCCCAATTACGGCATGAACAAAAAAGCCGGCAAATACCTCGATGTCAACGGTATCCGGCTTTATTACGAAGTTTATGGCGAGGGACAACCGTTGGTAGCGCTGCATACCGCCGGCGGTTCTATCGCAGACGCCACACAGTTCATCCCCGAATGGGCCAAAAACCACAGGGTCGTCGCTTTCGACCTCCGGGGGCATGGCCATTCGAGCGGCCGCGACACCGAACCCGGTTATGAACGAATGGCCGATGATATCGCAAAGGCGCTTGTCCAACTCAACATTGATTCCGCGTACATCTGGGGCTTTTCAGACGGCGCGATCATAGGCTTGTCGCTGGCGGTAAATCACCCGCGTTTGGTAAAAAAACTGCTTGCGGGTGTGCCCAATATCCTTCCCGATACGACGGCTGTGTACCCGGTTATTTATCAATACCTGGTAAAGACCGCCAACGATCCGGTTGACTCTGACCAGCGAAAATTGAACCGTTGGATGCTTTCGCCATCCGGTCTTTCCTTCGAAAAACTGGCGGGTATCCGATGTCCCGTGCTGCTCGTCACGGGCGACCGGGACTGGGTAAAACCGGAACATACGCTCCGGATATTCCAATCCATTCCACAATCTCAATTGTGCGTAATACCGGGAGCTACGCACAGTTCCCCGTGGGAAAAAAAGGATTTGTTCTTGCAATTGGCAGCCGATTTCTTCGACAAGCCATTTAAGAAGCCGGATACGCGGGATTGGTTTAAGGAGTAAAAACAACGCAACAACCAACTTTTTTCACTTTTTAAAAATCAAATCCAATGAATCCAAAACTCAACGTTGCTTGCTTAACCCTACTCCTTTTTTGCCTCGCTGCATCGAGCCTGCGGGCTCAATGGCAAGCCTACGCGCCGGCACTTCCTGACACCGTAGGCAGTTTCGACTTGCGCATCGCTCACGGCAACGACCAAGTGGCATGGGCGATTCACATGAAATACGATGTCACGCCGACCACTTATGCTTGGGTCGCAATGGACAGCCTGCTTTTTGCCAAAACTTCCGATGGCGGCAATACATGGACGGGCGGGACTATCCCAATGGGGCCAGAACCCTACGCCAGCAACATTTGCCCTATCAACGCCGATACTGCCTGGGCCAGCGGGATTGATTTGGATTTCGTCAGTTATATCATGCGTACCAACGACGGCGGTCAGACTTGGCAACGCCAGTTTGAGGATGGCTATGCTTCGGCGACCTCTTATCTCAATGCCGTCCATTTTTGGGATGCTCAAAATGGCGTCGCCATAGGCGACCCCGCTGAATCGGGCACGGAACCGACACCGTTTTTTGAAATTTACACCACAAATGACGGCGGACAAAATTGGGCACGGGTGAGCAGCGCGAACATCCCGGCTGCATTACCAAACGAATACGGGTCAGGAGGAAACTATTTTGTGGTCGGCGACAACGTCTGGTTTCCCAGTTTCGACTTTTCCACCTTTGAATGGATGCGGGTTTTTCGGTCCAACGACCGGGGGCTTACCTGGGCGGCTTCCGACGCACAAGTTGGAGACCTTTCTTTTGCCGATGCCTTGCATGGTATCGGACTGGGTGCTCACAACAACTCAAGTTACGAACTGAAATATACCGCCGACGGCGGAGTCACATGGACCAACCTCCCTCCCATCACCGGGGGGCTAATATCGTCACTCGTCCTCATCCCTCAATCACATTACATCTTGGCCATGCAGCGCACCAACAACATTGCCGGGCCATTCCGAACCATGATTAGCACCGACCTCGGCCAATCCTGGATGGAAATTGGCGATGGAACTGAACTCGCCAGCAATGCAAAATTTAGCAGCCCGACGGTTGGTTATGCCGGTGAATGGCAGCCTGCCGACCATCCTACCCGGATGTACAAATACGTAGGAAGCCCGCTCACGGGTCTTTTCTCCGGTCAAACTTTAGAGGCCGAAATAAGTCTCGCGCCCAACCCGGCGACAGACCAATTGCGGGTGCAAATTGAAACATCAGAACCAGCAGAATTAATGTTCTTGCTCAACGACGCGCAAGGACGGCTAATAGACCGCAAAACCATTGACAAAACAGCGCAGGGGAATACCCGATTCGATTTAAACAGTCTTCCCGCAGGCATTTACACACTCACAGTGAGCAGCGGGAAAGGGTATTTGACAAAAAAGTTTGTGAAACAGTAGCGCCTGAACACAAAAAAAGGCGGTAGCACGTTGCTATCGCCTTTCTATTTTTTGCCTTGATTTGTCGGAAATGAGTGCTCACTCATCTCACTCTCCCACCCGCACCATTTTCAGAACTAATGAGCCTTTTGGCGTGAGCAGCCGCAGCACATACAAGCCGGGCGGCAAATTTCCCTCCCAAGCCAATATGTGCGCCCCCGCACCAAAATCTCCCGACGCCACATTGGCCACCTTTTTCCCGTGCCTATCAAATAATTCGGCGAGCAGTTCGGCAGGTTCTTTCAACTCAAACTCTACATAAAATCTCTCCTCAAATGGATTGGGATAGGGCGGTCGGGCGAAAAACTGCCCGGCCTCTCCCGCCCCGCTCGTCGCGTCCCATTCCAAAACTTTCACCCCCGACCAAGTGCTGAAAAAGGGGAAAAGCGAACTGATATAGGCAAGGTAAATACGGTCACCGTGCAGCGAGGCCCCCCAAGTGAAATAGGTGTCAGTTGGGGAGCCATAACTGCCAACTTGTTGAGGCTGAGTGGGATTGGACACATCCACGATGTTCAGTTCGCTCCTGCCGGTGGAGAGAAAAACGAGTTGGCGGGCAGCATCGTAGTCCAATTGGTTCGCATGGCCGGGGCTATTGAGCCAGGTGTTGGTGGCCGATTGGCAATCCCAGGGATTCCACCAAGATATTTCCTTGATACTGCTGGTGTCCGAGATATCCAGCATTTCCATCCCACAAAAATCAACCGCAAGAAAAGCCGTATCACCGTGCAGCACGATGTTGTTGTACGCCTGTTGCTTGCCGAGCGCGTTGATATTGATGTAGCGCCCCGATTCCACCGGGTTCGATTTGTCGGAAACGTTTATGACGCGCAGACCGCCCGCGTCGTAGCAAAGGAATACTACATCATCCCGGACAGCCATTCCACGCACATTGGGCAATTGAATGGAGTTGGGGTTTTGCACCGGAAAATGAATGTCGGGGGTGTATTGCGACACAAACGAAATTGTGTCCTTGTTGCTCACATCGAGGATAATCAGCCCGTTTGACATGGCGCCGAGGTATGCATAGTTTCCTGATACTGTGACGAATGCGCTGCCCTTAACTGGCGTGGCCCAAAGCCAAGTGTCTGTCGTGAAAGCGGCCTCCGGTGCAGTGATGTCCACAATGGCAAGGCCGGGCCTGCGCGGGTCATTTGTGTTGAAAAAATTGCCCAGCGCGAGGTAGAGATAGTTGCCTTCCTGCCAAATGTTCATCACTTCTTCTGCAAGAAAATCGGTGGGGGGCAGGGTTTTTACCAACACAGGTGCCGCGATGTTTTGGATGCTGAAGATCCGCAGCCCGCCTTCTTTGGCAGCAACGTAACAAAACGGTCGGCCCAGTTGGTCTTGCAGGACTTTCTGCGGCAAGCCCAGTATCGCAAATGGAATTTCGCTTTTCAGCTGAAGCGTCACCGTATCGGTTTGGGCAAATATGGTGGACGCGCACAAAAGGTGCATCCACAAAATGTGGTTGCGGATGTTTGTTTTCATGGTGCAGTGATTTTATTTTAAGTACTCGATTGCAATTAGTGATGCCTATTTGACGGAGAAAATTTTGGGCCAGACAAGCCCAAAAACGCAGCCATAGTAGCACTATGTCGAGGCTTTTTGGTGAAGTATGGGTCAAGATTTGCCAGCCAAATAGTATTAAACTAACGCAAGTTACGACCCAGCCCAAGACCTGTCATCCTGATCCGCCGGCTGGCGGAGAAGGATCTACACAACTTCCTTTACCCCAGAATCGCTCCTTTTTGCAGCATTTAGAGTCGTTTGGCTTGTGTAGTTCTTTCTCCGCCAGCCGGCGGATCAGGATGACAAATTTGGAGAGTGGACTTTCATAGGTGACACCTTGGGTTAACTAATTGTGCGCGAGTACTTAAAGACTCTGAATCACGTCATATTGCGTCACAATGTGGCTTGCCCCCGAACGGTCGGTGGCAATCACAGCAGGGATTGATTTGCTGATATAGCGGTTCAACTGGCTGATGGGCAAATCGTCGTTGACCACCGGAAAAGCCTTGCCCATGATGTCGCCCACGGTCTTTTCGGAGTTTTGCATCGGGTTTTCCAGCAAGAAATGCAGCACTTGGGTCTCGGTGATGGAGCCTACGGTCTTTTCGCCGTCCTGCACCGGCAATTGACTGATGTCGTGCGATTTCATCAGGTTGAAAGCATTGCGCACCGTTTCGCCCATTTGTACCGCAATGAAACGGCGGTCTTTTTTGCGGGCGATCAAGTCGCTGATTTTCAGTTCATCTTCCAAAAACCCGCGCTCGCGCATCCAGTCGTCGTTGTAGATTTTGCCCACATAACGGCTGCCGTGGTCGTGGAAAATGATGACCACCACGTCGTCTTTTTTGAGTTGGCCGCGCAACTGCCACAAGGCACCCATCGCGCTGCCCGCCGAGTAGCCGAGCAGCAAGCCTTCTTCTCGCGCCAGCCGCCGCGCCCAGAGTGCCGCGTCTTTGTCCGATACTTTTTCAAATTTTGAAATCAGGCTGAAATCCACGTTGGCCGGCAGGATGTCCTCACCGATGCCTTCCGTGATGTAGGGGTAAATTTCTTTGGGGTCAAACACGCCCGTTTCGTGGTATTTTTTGAACACCGAACCATACGTATCGGCGCCCCAAATCTGGATGTTTGGGTTTTTCTCTTTCAAATATTTCGCCACGCCGCTCACCGTGCCGCCCGTGCCGACACCCACTACGAGGTGGGTGACTTTGCCGTCCGTTTGCTCCCAAATCTCCGGCCCCGTGCTTTCGTAGTGCGCCGTGCGGTTGCTGAGGTTGTCGTATTGATTGCACCAAAAAGAATTGGGGATTTCTGTGCTAAGCCGTTTAGCCACAGAATAATAGGAGCGCGGATCTTCCGGCTCCACATTGGTGGGACACACGATGACTTCCGCGCCGAGTGCCTTGAGCATATCTACTTTTTCCTTGCTCTGCTTGTCAGTGGTGGTGAAAATACAGCGATAACCGCGCACACAGCCCACCAGCGCCAAGCCCATACCCGTGTTGCCGGAGGTACATTCGATGATAGTGCCGCCGGGTTTGAGGTCGCCGCGCGCCTCGGCGTCGTCAATCATCTTGAGGGCCATGCGGTCTTTGATGCTGTGTCCGGGGTTGAAAGTTTCGACTTTGGCCAGCACCAGCGCCGGGATGTCGGCGGCAGTGCGGTTGAGTTTCACGAGCGGCGTGTCGCCGATGGTTTCGAGGATGTTGTTGCGGTAGTTCATGTATTGAGAATCAATTTTTTATCAAATTTAGATGTGATGGAACACCGATATTGCCGAAAACGCCGACACCACCGAAAAGCATTTTTTACCTAAAACATCTTGGGCGCATCTTTGAATTTTTCGTACTTGCCCAGCAAAGAACCAATGAAATAAATGACCGTCATGGCTTCATCTTGTTTGTAATGGACGTGCATCGGTGACCCTACATCGGGACTTTCAGAAAAATCAGTGTTCATTATTCGCGCAGCCGCTCCCGCATCATTTTTTCCACCCTATCTTTCAGCACTGGGATATCATCTGCGGTCATCCCGTCGGTCGGAATCGGCGTATCCCAGATGATGCGCACCACGCCGGGGCGAAGGTCGTAGCCCGAAACAATTTTCGACATATTGACAATCGTCTCCACCGCCACGGGTGCTTTGGTCTGAATGGCGATGCGAAAAGCGCCGTCGTAAAACGGGCCGAGCAGGTCGTCGGTTTTGTTGCGGCTGCCTTCCGGGTAAATAAAAATGCTCCAGCCATCGGCCAAATGTTGTTTCAACGCTACCACACTGCGGGCACGGCTCATGGCGCTGCTGCGATCCACGATGAGGCACATTTTTTTCACCACCCAGCCAAACACGGGGATTTTTTGCAACTCCTGTTTTGCCAAAAAACGAAACACCCCGGGAAAAGCATGGGCGTGGACGATGAAATCCAGCGACGAACGGTGATTCCCAACGATGACATAAGATTGTTTTGAATCAATTTTTTCACGGCCTTCCACCTTCAGCCGGATGCCGACAAGGGTCAAAAAAAGCGGCGTGAAAATATGATGCAGGTAATAAATATTGTTGCGCAATGCCCGTTCGCCCGGCGTGACAGCCATAAAAATCAGCAATACCGGCAGGCTCAGCGTCATCAGCAAGAGAAAGAGTATGACCGCATAGGCAGCCCAAAATTTTCGAAAAAGAGACATTATCTGAAATTGGCCGCAAAGGTAGAAAAATGGCAGACGCTGCACGGTGAACGACAAACGGTTTTTAAAGCAGCGACTGGCTCGAAAATTTAATCTACTCGCCCAACTGCGCACAATTAGCTTTCGTCTTACATTTATCCGCAAACAATCTGAACACAAAACGCTCTCCTAAACTCGCCTATGAAATTTTCTACACGCCTTCTGACTGCCGCCCTTTTTTGCCTGTTCGCCGTCCCCGTTTTTTCCCAAAATATCCTCATTACTTTTCAAAAAAGCGACTCGCTGTTCGTGTGCGGCACGGACACGTTTTTTGTTTCGGTGCAAAATCTCAGCACGACGGCCATCACCGGCGCCGCCCTGAACCTAGAATTGCCCTCCGGTCTTGCCTACCTGCCCGGCACCATTTCTGGGGCGGCGGAGCAAAATATCGGCAATTTGCAACAGCCCGTTTTCACCTTGCCGGGTCTCGCGCCAGGAGCAACTGCACAAGTTGCGCTGCTCCTTTCTGCCGACTGTTTGGCCGCAGATGTATTGGATGCCGGCGAACTATTCATCGCCAGTATTTCGGTCGAATCTTCTGCTGGCAATGCCTCGGTCTTGACTTCTTCTATCGCGGTGGAGACGGGGCTGATTTTGATTGAAAGCATTGAAGATGAATTGCTTGCCGGAGAAAAAGGCGACACCTTGCTGCGTACAATTTGTGTAAAAAACACGCGCCTCGGCAAAATCGGCAACCTGCATTTTGAGGACGAGCACGGTCCGGGTTTCGAGGTTGTGAATGTTTCCGGCTCAATGGGCCAAAGTCACTCCCCCACCCTTTCGACCGCCGAATTTGACGGCAGTTTTTTTGCGCAATCAGGCGACGGCGACGTGTGGTTAGAATTGGGCGAAACCGTGTGTTTCACCGAAAAAATCGCCATCACGGATTGCGGTATCCCCGAATTTACCAGCCCTTCCATGTTGCGTGTGGGCTGGGGCTGCGGCGGCGAGGTGTGCCGCTACGACAGCGCGTTGGTGAACATTGACATCAAAAAATCAACGAAGGTGCCGGACTTGGTTTTTGAACAAATCTGGAACCCGCCGACGGACTACTGCGGCAACACACCGGCGGTCATGGGCCTGAAAATCAAAAACATCGGGGCGCTGGACGCAACGGAAATATTTGTCGGCATCAGTTTGCTGGACTATCTGGACGAAATTGGGGTGAATGGCAACTCGTTCCGCATCGTCCGCAATGGCATCGCTACGCCTTTGCCACCCAACCTCGTTGTGCCAGACACGTTGGTTTTGTGCGACCTGCCGGTGGTTTCGGGCGCCTCGCTCGTAGTCCCGATAATTGCTTCCAACGACTCCATATTGCTGCTGTTCGACACTTACACTTGCGAGCAAAGTTGTTCGCAAGTGCTGCCATATTTTCTGGTGGAATATTTTTACCGCAAGCCCTGCCCGGTGAATGGTTTTGTGTCGGACACACTTGCCATAGGCCCCGACGGGCAATACATCCTCCGTTCGTTTGTCGGGTTTGAAGTATCTGCTTGCCTTCAAAGTGGGGAGAGTTATCCTTTTCATTATGCGGTCGGTACGACGCGGTTGGTAGAGGATGACGGCTTTTTGAACCTCGAACTCAACTTGCCGCATGGCATTTCGTTCGACGATTCGTGCGCGACTTTGCTCGGCGGCGTGGCACCCAACGTCAGCACCGTGACCCCACTGGCGGGCGGCGGCTCCACGGTGCATCTCGCGTGGGAATTGCCTTTGCCATTTGACACGGTGGAGATGGACTTTTGCCTGCGCTATGTGTGCGATACGAACATTGATTGCAAAAACGAAATCCAGCCACCCGATGGCAGCGTCGTGATTTATTCGTCGGACTGCCCGACGACGTGTTTTTTGCGTATGGGCTCCAGAACGTGGTGGTCACCCGCGCTGGACACACCTTACGAATGTGGCATTGGCGATTGTGATTCCCTCCAAATGGTGGTAGATATCGGCTGCAATCCCAACGGCCCCGGCGAAGGAGGTGGCGACACCTTGGTCATAGACACCATCTTTCCGCTGCCGGGATTGACAAAATGGTTTTCCGTCTATCGGCTCAATCTTGGCTTTCAAGACGACGATGACGACCGCCACGCCGACAATTTATTGCCGCCGTCTTCCGAAAATGCGTTGGTGCGGCGCGACCGCTTTTTGCCCGGCGACACGCTGCGGGTAGAGTATTGCGGCGCGGTGGATTCTGGCGGCGGTTTGTTCCAATTTGGGCGGACGATTTGGCACGAAATCGTGAGCAGCGATTTGTTGAGTCAAGACAATGATTTATTCTTGCTGCAGGGCGCGAGGACTACTTTTTCCAATGCCAACAGGTTCCGTTTTGTGCGCGACAGCATCCGCATCCGATATGCCGACGGCACGGAGGCTCGTTGTGCGTTGGATGATTTGAAAGGGATAGACGACCAGAACTTTTTTGCTGTAAATCAAGTGAATACATGGCCGCCTGCGAATATTGACAATATCTCGACCCAGCGATTCCGGTTTACTTTTTCGCTGCAAGATTTGTTTGAAGACGGCTGTCTGCCAAAAGGCACGCTCGACTTGGGCGATTCGATTTTTGTCTATACCGATTTCAAAATTGATTTGAATTACCGGCCCAATTCGAGCAACAACCCCGACCCGCCGTTGGTGGGTTTTCGCACCGCGTTGAGTGAGGGCGGATTGACCTATGCTTACAATTTTCAGCCTTTTAAAAAACTGCAATATTCGGGTATCCGCACCACGCGCTCCGCAAACCAGCACAGCATCCGGGCTTGCGAAAACTCGCTGGAACCCAAGAAGTTCCGTCAGATGTTGCGCATCGCGCGGGAAAATATGTTCCCCTACGAGGTGCGCCCCATCGCGCACATTTCGGAGTATTGGCAGACCGTGCCGGACGGCCTTGAAGTGCTGTCCACCAAATTGGAATACCTAACCCTGCAAGACAGCGTGCCGTTTTTGAACAACCTCAATTTGCCTTTCACGCAGTCGCCCGGTAGGCTCGATGTAGACTTCGACCCCGTGTTTGCCGACCCGGTGGACGAAGGTTTCACGCTCCGCACGAGCATCATTTTCAAACCCGATTGCCTGTACGACAAACCCGACTCTTCGCGCCAGTACATTACGATGCGGTACAACCCCGGCTACGACAGCACCACCGTCGTCACCGATTCGATAATCAATGCGATTGGCTTCTTTTCCAACGCGCCCGATTTGCGTTTGGAGACTGGCGACAGCCTCGTGATTGCGCCCTCAAAAGTGTTTGACATAGATTTTATTTTGAAAAATTATGTGGTGTCGCCCGCCTTCAATTCGTGGGTGTCGGTGGTGTCCATGAGCGGCAACGCGAGCAACTTTGAGTTGTTCAATCTTCCTCAAAACCAACCGATTGTGTCGCAAAACGGCATTTTCCAAACAGGCAGCATCACAGGTTTCAACCAACTCGGTTTCCGCCTGAAAGGCCAAAATGTCGCGTGCGAACCCGATACTTTGCGCGTCATTTTTGGCTGGGATTGCGCCCCCGTAAGCAGCCTCGACCAAGCCACCTGCGGGCGAGACACTTATTTGATTGAACTGCGTTTGCAAACGCCCGAATTGGAATTGGACATTCTCTCCGAACCCGCCTCGATTGCCCTCTGCGACACCTCGGACTATTTTGAATTTGAAATATACAACGCCAAAATTGGCTACGCCTACGAACCTTTTGCTACTGTAAAATTGCCGCCCGGACTCGTCATCGTACCTGGCACCTGCCAAATGGCCTACCCTACCGACGGTGCGTTTGCCCCCATCACCGACCCCGCGCTCCTGCCCGGCAATCTCTACCAGTGGCCCGTCGCAGATATCCAGCCGCTCATCGCCGCCAACGGCTTGCCCGGCGTGGATCTCGACCCACAAAATGCTTTCCGCATCCGGTTCCGCGTATTGGCCGAATGTGGTTTTGTGTCCAATTCTCCCATCATCTACGGCACACGCGGCACGGAGCCCTGCGGGCGGGCATCGAACATGCTCAACAAACCCGGCGAGCCAGTGATTATCAACGGATTAAACCCAACTTATGGGGTCATCGTCAACCTGCAGCCGACCGGAAATCCGGCGGAATATTGCGGCGGCACCCAGCAATTTTTGGTAAAACTGACCCTGCTCGGCACCCCGTCGCCGGGCGACAGTGTGTACGTCTTGCTGCCACAAGGAGTGAGTTACACGGCGGGTTCTTACCTGCCCATTCAAAATGCGCCCGCCGGGCCGCCTGATTTGGACGGTACTATTTTCCGGCTGCCATTGCCGACGAATGTGGGTGCTGGCAGTGTGGTGGAGTTTCGTTTTTCGGTCAGGTTCGACCAGTCGGCGGGCTGCATTGACCAAATCCTGCTCGTGCAAACCCGTGTGCGCTCGGAGGCTTTTTGCCAAACCCTCGGCGCGCCATGCACGGTGTATGTTTCCACCGGGGAGGCGATTTGGAACATCAACCTCCAACATCCCGAACTTTCAATTGGCGGCGCGGGCGCGGTTATCGTTGGCAATCAAATCAATACGACCATTTCCGTCAACAACATCGGCACGGTGCCAGCCCCGGGCGTGACTGCCCAAATCTGGCACGACGTGGACGGTAACGGTGTGATTTCTGCCACCGACGTGCTGCTGGCGACCGTCGAAAACGGTCAAACCCTCACTCCCGGCGACAGCCTCGGTTTGGCCGCCAATTTGAACATTGACCCGGCACTGCTCTGCGATTTGCTCGTGGTGCTGCCCGCCGAAGAAAACTGCATTTGCGCCGACCAAGTGTTGCCGCTGAACAACATCGCGCTGCAATACGAGCGGAAAGAATATTGTGAAATTCAGACAGTTACGGTCGGCGTGGCGGAGCAATCGGGCTTCACCTATCAATGGTTGACTCCGAACGGTATAGTTTGCGCGAGCTGCGCCACTACGGATTTTACGCCCATACCGCCGCCCATGCCTGGTCAGCCCGTTGTGCTTATTTTGGAAGAAAAATCGGCGGATTGCACGGTGTTACACCGTTTTGAGTTGACCTTCGGAAACGTCGCGTCTTTGAGCGTCAACAACCCGGCGATTTGCAAAGGCGAATCGGCCACGCTCACGGCCAACCCGCCCGGCGAAATGTACGCGTGGTCGGGGACGGGCATCGTGAATCCGGCATTGCAATCGCAAACCGTGATGCCTGTCCTTACTGCCAATTACGAAGTAACCGTCACGTTTTCAAATGGTTGCACCGCCGTTCTCATGGCCCCCATCCATGTAGCACAACCCGACACCACCCTTTTGCCGGGGCTGATTACCTGTCAGGGTGAGCCAGTGGATGTGCTGGGCAACGTGACTGATACGCCGGGGACTTATTCCCTCCCACTCCAAAATGCGAGTGGCTGCGACAGCACTATTTATCAAAACCTGAGCGTATTACCCCGCCCGCTGACGGAAGAGAACTTTGCTTTTTGCACGGGCGACACTTTGTTTGTGCTGGATACTTTACTCACCCAAAGCGGCCAACTCTGCCGCAGTTATCAGGCCGCGAACGGCTGCGACAGTTTGTATTGCGTCAATGCGACCACATTTGCGCTGCCGCCGGTGAGCGACCCAGACACGATTTTCGCCAACACAGGCCAGC
>CAYZVM010000063.1:0-28023 GCA_964481485.1 uncultured Saprospiraceae bacterium
GAACTCGACAAGCCAATCGTGTGGACTTTGCACGATATGTGGGCATTTACCGGAGGCTGCCACTACAGCCAAGGGTGCGACCATTTTAAAAACGAGTGCGGCAACTGCCCTTTTTTGAAAAAACCTGCTGACGGTGATTTGTCCAACCGGGTATGGCATCGCAAGCAGCAATTTTTCCCGAAAAACATCCAATTCGTGACGTGCAGCGAATGGCTGGCGGAGGTGGCCCGGTCGAGCAGCCTGCTCCGCGACCGACCCGTGACCGCGATTCAAAACCCGATTGACACCACGATTTTCAAAGCTTCTGGCGAAGCGGAACGTCGGGCTTTTCACGCCGAAAAAGGAATCGCGCCTGATGCCAAAGTCCTGCTTTTTGCCGCCATGAAAGTCAGCGAAGAACGCAAAGGTTTTCGTTTTTTATTGGAAGCATTGCAAATTTTAAAAACGCAACATCCTGATTTTCAGGTCGAAATACTCGTGCTGGGCAAGGCGGAGGCGGAATCGCTGGCTGCGCTCCCCTACCCTGCCCATGCTTTGGGTTTGGTGCGCGAACAGGCGGATCTGGCACGAATTTACGGATCGGCGGATGTGTTCGCGATTCCCTCGTTGGAAGACAATTTGCCCAATACCGTGATGGAATCGCTGGCTTGCGGCACCCCCGTCGTTGGTTTTCAAACGGGCGGAATCCCAGAGATGGTGGGGCATCAAAAAGAGGGATTTATTGCGCCGCAAGGCGACAGCCAAATGTTGGCGGAAGGGATTCATTGGGTAACGGGAAACGAAACTCGATTAGAAAATCTCCGACTGGCTGCGTGGCAGAAAGTAGAACAGAATTATGCAAACGAAACGGTGGCGCGCCGCTATCTTGAACTTTACAACCAGTTGCTTGCGTCTTGATAGTCAGTCAAAAAAGTGTCTGCATTTGTCCAAAAACCAACTTCTTCCGCCCTCAGATGCAGCGATACTGCGTACATTGTTCCGTGAAATTTCACCTGCTGTAAATTATTTCCCTGCATGAGGTTCTATTGGCTGTTTTTGTCCCTGCTTTTGATGGTAAATGTTGGCTCTGCCCAAACATTCCAGCCCTCTCCCGCTCCCGTGTTGGAACAGGAGGTCGCCTTCAACCAAGCCAATGAATGTTATATTTTTTTCAACAACCCTTCGGGCGATACGTTGCAACTCCGTTGGCGCAGCCTCGAGACCAGCCTGCCAGATGGCTGGATAGTTGACCTCTGCGACTACGGTTTGTGCTACTCCGGCATTCCACAAAACGGCACGATGAACCCCGTTTTCGACACTATCCAGCCCTACCTGAAACTCATCGTGCAGCCCGGCACCAACCCCGGCTCGGCTTGGATGTGGTTTCGCGTGTTCGAAAAAGACAATGAGACCAATTATGTAGATGTCTATTTCAGTTTGTTCACAAGCGGCACAACCAGTACCGACGAGCCCCAAAAATTGCCACTATTGGTTTTTCCCAATCCTGCTTTCGACTATTTGTTTATTGAAAATGAAGGAGATACGCCCCAATTGGCGCGGCTGCTGAATTCGTCGGGGCGATTTGTCTGGGGGCAAAAAATCCAGCCGAAAGGCCATTCAATGATAGATGTTCAAGCCTACACCAATGGCTATTATTTCTTGCAGTACGATCAACACGTTCAAAAAATTTTGATTCAAAAATAATGGCTTAGAATAGTTTAGGAATCCTACTGCAAACCATCTAAACCATTCTAAACTACTCTAAACCATCCAATACTGCTTTCGACAAACAACTTTTCCAACATGAAGAATCTGATTACTTTCCTGCTTTCTTGCATCTCATTGACGGCTGTTATCGGCCAGGTGGCGAACGAAACCCGCGTCACCGTTTTGGCCAAATCGCCTGCCGAAACCGTGCTTAGCCTCTCGCTCACTGGCGCAGACAAACACGCCGTGACCACGCCCAATGGCGAAGCATTTGTTGTTTCCATGCCCGAGGGCACACCTCTATTGGAAGCGGGAGCGCCCGATGTGCCAAAATTTGCCACTGCGCTGATGATTCCCGAAACCGGGAACATGGCAGTCGAAATCCTCGGCTCTGAATTTCAAGATTTTTCAAATGTGGAAATAGCGCCCTCGAAAGGCGACATAAAACGAAACATAGACCCTGCCACAGTCCCTTTCAAATACGGCGATGTGTACCAGCAGGATGCTTTTTTCCCGGGTCAACTGGCTGATTTAAAACAACCATTCATCATGCGCGACGCGCGAGGGCAGGCGCTCTGGATTTATCCCGTGCAGTACAACCCCGTGTCGAAAACGATGCGCGTTTACACAAAAATCACCCTCCGGGTGCATCACATCGGCGGTCAGGGCGAGAACGAGTTGGTGCCGGGCGGCCGCAGCCGCAGCCTCGCTTTTGAGCAGATGTACAAAAAGGCGTTTTTGAACTTTGACGACAACATACAGAGCCGCAGCGCATTAGACCCCGAAAAAATGCTCGTCATCGCAAAAGACGAATTCCTCGCCGACCTCGGGCCATTGGTGGCATGGAAACGCCAAATGGGTATTCACACCACCGTGGTGCCGATTTCGGAAATAGGTTCCAATGAGTCTTCGGACATCTACAATTTTGTCAAAGACTATTACCAGCAAAACAGCATTACCTACCTCCTGCTCGTCGGCGATGAGGATGCCATCAAATCGGAAATGCGGCCCAGCGGCGGCACTCTTTACACTTGCGACAATTGCTTCGGCTACATGGAAGGCGACGACCATTTCAACGAAATCCTCGTCGGGCGTTTCCACGCGAGCAACGTGGAGCAATTGAAAATTATGGTCAATCGAAACCTCGACTACGAAAAAACGCCGCTCGTGGACAGCACAGAAAACTGGTGCGCTACCGGCATGGCCTCCTGCTCCAACGAAGGCGCGGGTTTTGGCGACGATGGCCAAGCGGACTGGGAACACGGCAACGAATGGAAAATCAATCACTTAGCCGATGGCTATGAAAAATATTGGGAGTTTTACGACGGCACACATAGCGACGACTCCCCCACTCCGGGCGATGTGACCGCCGACAAACCCGGCAACCCGGTGAACACCCAACTCGTGGATGTGATGAACAATCGCGGCGTAAGCATTTACAATTATACCGGGCATGGTTGGGAGCAGGGGCTTTCGAGCGGCAATTTCAATGTGGATGCGGTCGCTACCCTACGCAACGAACACCGCTACCCAATCCTGATTGCAGTCGCCTGCTGCGCGGGCAATTTCACCAACGGCGAATGTCTCGGCGAGACTTGGCAACGCGCTGGCGACCCCGCCACCGGCGTGGCCTGGGGCGGCATTGCGGGCTTTTTTTCCAGCGATTTCCAAAGTTGGTCGCCGCCGATGGAAGGTCAAGACGGCATGAACCGATATTTGACGGATGCCGACGGCGTGACACTTCGCCCGAGCATAGGCGGGATGTTGTCTTATGGCAACGCATTGATGATAGCGGCTTATGCACAGGGCGGCGAGGTCATGGCTGATTTTTGGAATCCTTTTGCCGAACCTTCTACCATGCCGCGCACCAAACTCCCCCAAACACTTGCCGCCACGCACCCATCGGGAGCCTTCATCGGGGCAAGCAGCATGACCGTCAGTTCGAGTGTGGAAGGTGCGCTCGTGAGCCTTTATTGGCAAGGACAAACATTGGCCGTGGCCACGGTTGAAAACGGCGTTGCCAACCTCAGTTTCCCCGCGCTCAACAATGTGGGCGAACTCGTCGTGACCGCCACTCAGTTCAATTATATTCCTTATCAAAATACCGTAACCGTGGTTCCTGCTGGCGGCGCGTTTGTTGTAAATCAATCAGTTGTACTCAACGACGCGGCTGGCAACAACAATCAAAAAGCCGATTTTGGCGAAAATGTAAAACTTGATGTGGCGCTGGAAAATGTCGGTCTGGAAGTTGCTTCCGCCACCACTGCGACATTGAGCACAACAGACGGCAACGTATTTGTCACAGACAACACCGAAAATTTTGGCGACATTGACCCGGCTGGCGCGGTGGCAAAAACCTCCGCATTTGCTTTTACGGTGAACGACGACGTAACGGACGGCCATACCGTACTTTTTAACCTTCATGTGGAGTACAATAGCACTGAAAGTTATGATGTCATTCTGCCAGTGAAGTTGAACGCGCCAAAACTAAACGCCACAAATTTTAAAATTGACGACACACAGGGTGGCAACGGCAATGGTCGCCTCGAAAGTGGCGAAACAGCCACCGTCACCATCGCCAATCTGAACAATGGCAATAGCGAAAGCCCGAACGCAACAGGTGTTTTGACGGCAGATTCCCCGTGGCTCACGGTGACTGACATGGTGTCTTTGGGTCAGATCGCCGCAAACGGCGGCACAAAAACGGCTATATTTCAAGTCACCGTTGCCCTCGATGCCCCGCAATCAATCGCAACAAATTTCCACTACGAACTCATGTCCGGCAACTACGGATTAGAGTCCGATTTCGGGCCATATTCTATCAATGCCATTCTCGAAACATTTGAGTCACAAAACTTTAACACTTTTTCTTGGGTCATGGGCGGCAACAAACCTTGGCTGATTTCTACTATCAATCCATACCAAGGACAAAACTGCTCGCGCTCCGGCAACATAGGCGGAAGCCAACAATCAGTGATGGAACTTTCGCTCAACGTCTCCGAAGATGGTGCCATCTCTTTTGCCCGCCGCACCAGCTGCGAGCAAGAATGGGATTTTTTGCGGTTCATGATTGACAATGTGGAAATGGGGCGCTGGAGCGGCGAAACCGCATGGGGAGAAGTTACCTACCCCGTATCGTCCGGCCCGCACACTTTTACCTGGAGTTATGAAAAAGATGGAGTCGGCAATGCAGGCCAAGACCGCGCTTGGGTGGACGAAATTTCCCTGCCGCCGCACCAAATCGCAGTCGGAACAGGAGCTGCTGCCAACAACAATTTTGACCTTGCTGTATTCCCCAATCCAACTACTGGTGCCGTTTGGCTTTCTTTTGAAACAATTGAAGAGCAACAAGTTGGCATCGAAATCTACAATCTGCTTGGCCGCCGGGTGCGGGTGGAACAAGCCCCGACCCGAATGTCGGCGGGTGCCTATACACAACAGATTGACTTGAGCGGATTGGCTTCGGGCGTATATCTTGTGCAGGTGCGCACGGAGGTCGGGATACGGGTGGAAAAAGTGGTGAAGCAGTGAATTTAACGGAAAAACACCTGATGAATATTGACCCAAAAATCGAACCTTTCGCCAACCGCCTTGCCAAGATGCACAAACATCTTGGCAAATGGGCGCGTCGGCAGGGCATCACCTGCTACCGGGTCTATGACAACGACATCCCCGGCACCCCACTGGCGATAGATATTTATGAAAACATCGTCCACGTTGCGGAGTATGCCCGCGACCACGGCATGGAGCCTGACGAACACGCGGCTTGGCTCGATAGCTGCGTTGCCGTCATCGGTGAAGTATTGGACGTTTCGCCGAAATTGATTTACCTGAAATTCCGCCAACGGCAAAAAGGCTTACAGCAATACGAGCGTTTCGCCCGCACCGGCGCGGAGTACATCGTGCGCGAAAACGGGCTGCGTTTCATCATCAATCCCTCTGATTATCTGGATGTTGGGCTTTTCCTCGACCATCGCATCACCCGCCAGATGATACGCGAAGAAGCCAGCGGCAAACGGGTGCTGAACCTATTTGCCTACACGGGTTCTTTCAGCGTCTATGCCGCAGCGGGCGGTGCCGCCGAAACGCTGACAGTGGACATGAGCAACACCTACCTCGAATGGGCGTACCGCAACTTGGAGTTGAACGGCTTTTCGGGCGGCAACCACCGGCTGCTGCAAGCCGACGTGCTGGCGTGGCTCGAACAGCCGCTGCGCGAGCAATTTGACCTCATCGTGCTGGATCCGCCCACCTTTTCCAACAGCAAACGAATGGACGGCACATTGGACATTCAGCGCGACCATGTGATGCTGCTCAACAGGGTACTCCGTTTTTGCGCACCGGGCGGAACGGTTTATTTTTCAACCAATTTCCGGCGTTTCAAACTTTGGGAGGAAGAGATCCGCGCATCCGAAATAAAGGATATTTCAAAACAAACCATTCCACAAGATTTTCGGAACGAGAAGATTCACCATTGTTTCAAAATTCGGCGGTAAGGAACACTTCCACTCCAGTCGAAACCCTACTTTTGCCCGCAAAACCGTCGCTGCCTGTGAATGTTATTGCTCGACTCCTTCGCCGCTGGTACCGCACCGTCCCTCAGGATGAAAATGGCAAACTCTTGTGGGGCAAATACTTCCGCAGACTGTTCGTCAAATTGGCGCTATGGTTTTTTGGCATCACCATCGGTATGACGCTGTTGTACAGCTTCTTGCCCGTGCCGCTCACCCCTCTCATGGTACAGCGTTGTTGGCAACAAGCATGGGATTCGAAGCGCGATGTACGCCTCCAGCATGATTGGGTCTCCTTGGCTGAAATTTCCCCACACCTACAACTCGCTGTCGTCTGCGCCGAAGACCAAGACTTTTTGGAACACGAAGGCTTTGATTTTGAAGCAATTGAAAAAGCGTACGAACACAACAAAACCCACAAACGCAAGCGCGGCGCCAGCACCATCAGCCAGCAAACTGCCAAAAATGTGTTCCTCTGGCCGAGCCGCTCGTGGCTGCGAAAAGGCTTGGAAGTGTATTTCACGTTCATCACAGAAATGCTCTGGAGCAAAAAACGCATCATGGCTATCTATCTCAACAGCATCGAATTCGGCGACGGTATCTATGGTGCGGAAGCGGCGGCGCGTCATTTTTTCGGAAAAAGCGCAGCGCAACTCAACCGCCAAGAATCCGCGCTGCTCGCATCGGTGCTGCCCAACCCCTTGGTGCGAAAAGTAGAAAAGCCATCCGGCGAGGTGCGCCAGCGCCAACAGTGGGTGCTCAGCCAAATGCGGATGTGGGGCGGGAAAATTGACTACGAAAACCCCAATACGCCCAAAAAGAGCGGCCGTTAGGGATTAGCAATCGAAAACTTGAGCAATGGCGAAGAAGAAAAAGATACCCCCCCAACAATTCGAACCCAGCCAGCACCCGGAACCTGCCGTTGCCGGGCTCTCTTTTTTTGAGCGCCCTTGGCTGCCCGAACTGGTGTTGGCGGCGGCAACCATCATCGTATTTGGCGCGTCGGTCAGCAACGGCTTTGTCTTTTTCGACGACGACAAAGCCATACTTTACAACCGGGCATTGCAAAACCCATCATTCAGCACCTTTTTTTCCGGGCAAAACCTCGGTATGTACGCGCCATTCACTTGGCTGGCATACTGGTTTGGCAGCATGATTTCGGGGAAAGAAGCATGGGGCTACCATGTGTTGAGCCTCGTGCTGCATGCGCTAAATGTTGTTCTCGTTTTCACTTTTCTCCGGCGACTGACCGGGCTGCATTGGGCTGCATTTTTTGCGGCGTTGTTGTTCGCCGTCCACCCCATGCAGGTGGAAGCCGTGAGTTGGGCGGCGGCGCTCAGCACCGTTTTATTTTCCACTTTTTATCTGCTGAGTCTGCTTGCATACCTGCGATGGCGTCAACCTGAATCCCCAAATCCTCAAATATCCGAATCAACAGAAAAAGGCCACTCCCCTACCCCACTTTGGCTGGGACTTTCCGTGGCGGCTTTTGTGGCGGCATGTTTGTCCAAATCCGCTGCTGTAACGCTCCCGCTCGTCCTCATTGCAGTTGATTACTATTTGAACAACAATCAGTTGCGGAAATTTTGGCTAAGTAAAATTCCGTTTTTTGTGGCAGCGCTGGCCTTCGGCCTTTACACTTTTTCGACCCGGGCGCAAGAAGGCCACGACATTGAGGCGACCTCTGCGGCCTTCTCCGCACTCGACCGTTTTTGGATGGTTTGCCAGACGATTTTGTTCTATCCAGTCAAATTGCTGCTCCCGCTCGGCTACTCGGTCTCCTATCCTTTTGTCAAAATGGGCGGCACATGGGATTGGACTTATTACGCTGCCCCGCTCGTGCTTGTCGGGCTGGCATTTTTGGTTTGGAAAAAAGGACGAAACCAGCCGGATGTGCTGCTCGGTCTGGCATTGTACATCTTGCCTTTGAGCGTCATGTTGCCATTCCGAACGGTGGGCAGTTTTGAGTTGCGCTCCGACCGCTACGTTTATCTTTCGTGTGTCGGGCTGTTTTTTCTCGCGGCAGTTTTTTTGGAAAAAACAAAACCAACGCTCCGCAATGGCATTCTGGCGGCGGCGGTGGTCGTGTTTGGTTTTTTCGCTTTTCAGCAAACGGAAGTGTGGAAAGACGGTGTGGCGCTGTTCAAAAATTGCACAGAAAAAACGCCGGAATCCTCTCTTTGTCAGTGCAATCTGGCTTACAACCAACTCATCAGCCTCGATTTTCAGGGCGCGATTTATCACTACTCGGAGGCGTTGAAATACGACCCAACCACCATAGAGGCATACAACGGTCGCGGGCAGGCTTATTTTCAATTGAAACAAATCCCACAAGCACTTGACGATTTCACCAATGCCATCGAGGCGGGCATCGTGACGCCCAAACTTTTTCTCAATCGAGGTAAATGTCTCGTGATGCTCAGCCGCCCGGCAGAGGCCATACCCGATCTGAGCCGGAGCATAGAGTTGGAGCCAAAATCCGCTGAAACGTATTATTTCCGCGCCGTCGCTTTTGAAAAAACTGGCGACTCCGAAAACGCTATCCGAGACTATGGCAGCGCCATCCAACTGAACCCCAACTATGTGGAGGCGCTTGTCAATCGCGGCTTGCAGTACTACAACGGCGGACGCCCCGGTGAGGCGATTGCAGATTATACTTCGGCATTGCGCTTTGCTGCCCAACAAGTGCAGCCTATGATTTTGATCAACCGCGCCAATGCATTTTTGCAAACAGGAAAACTAAATGAGGCGTTAGAAGATGCGAATAAAGCATTGAGTATCAATCCCAATTATCCGCGTGCTTACCAGACACGCGGGGCGATTTTTACGCGGCTCGGCCAGCCCGACAAGGCACAGGCTGACTTGCAAAAAGTGCAGCAGTTGCAGCCGAAATAGTGCTGAACGGTTTGTTAACCTGCCTGAAATGCCGGGGGTAGCCTTATTTTTGCGCCTCAAAATTGTTCAAGTTTGGAATTTGGGTGAAGTCGTTTTTTCGCAATAACATCCAGTTTTCCAATTCTCTAATTTTCAATTTTTCCCATGAAGAAAGCACTTCTACCCTGCCTTATTTTCGCGTTTGCATCGCTTGCCATTTTTGCCCAAACACCAACAAAAACTTACGAATTTCGGAACGGAAATTGGTACAACGGCTCGGGCTTTACGCCCGGCACTTGGTATGTCGCCAACGGCGTTTTCAGCAAAAAAGCACCCTCCAAAATAGACACTGTTGTTGACCTTCAAAACCGTTTTGTCACCCCACCGATGGGCGATGCCTACTGCTCCAGCGTGGCCGGCAACCCATCTGCTGCCAACATGGTAAAAATGTACGCAGAAGAAGGCACCTTTTATTTGCAAATACTCGGCAACACACAGGAAGGCCGCACCGCCGTCCAAAATCTGGTGAACAAACCCGGAGTACCCGACGCGCAATTTGCCAACGGTGGCATCACATGTACACTCGGTTATCCTTTCGTCAAATACGAAGCACCAGCGCAAGGTATCCGCAACCCGCAAACCATCGCTCAGCGATACGATTTTATCAAAGAGCAACGGAAAATGGAGGGCGACGGATATTGGTTTGTGGACTCAAAAAATGCCCTCAATAAATCTTGGCCTAAAATCTTGGCGCAAAAACCGGGCGTGATTTCTATCTATCTGCTTGACGCTCAGAACAGTGGGGGCAAAGAAGGGAAAGGTCTGACCGCCGACATAGCAAAAGCCGTTATCAAAAAAGCCCATAAATCCAAACTTCATGTGTTTGCCCATGTGGAGACCGCAGCGGATGTTCGATTGGGCCTCAAACTCGGCGTGGACGGGTTCGCCAATCTGCCCGGCCATGACTGGGACGGCACGGGCGATTTGAAAAAATACGAACTCGCCGATGCGGATTTGAAGTTGTTGGCCAAGAAAAAAACTGCGCTCGTCACCCTTCTCGTACACGCACAGGCTTTCGCGAACAACCCTGTTGTCAAGGATTTTCACGCAAAAACACTCAAGCGGCTACTGGAAAACGGCGTGAATGTAGTGCTGGGTGCCGACGACTCGCAGCGGGGCGCCCGCGCCGAACTGACCTATTGGTATATGCTCGGCGAAATTAATTATACGCACGTGCTGAAGGTGTTGTGCGAAAACACGCCGCACGCCATTTTTCCCAAACGCAAAATTGGCAAAATCGAAAATGGCTACGAGGCCAGTTTCCTTGTCTTGGGCGACAACCCGTTGGGTAACATTTTGAAAATTCGGGTCGCAGATTTCAAGATGAAAAATGGGCAAGTGATAAGGTAAGCAAACCTCATTTTTTGCCATAATGCGGCGGCAGGGGCTCAGTGCTCTGTCGCCGCATTATTTTGTGCTGCCCGAAAAAATGCGGGCATTTTTATCACTTTCTAAATTTCTCTGCTGCACAAACTAAAATAATTCGTTCTTTTCGCACACAAAAACACTAATCATACTTACACACCTCCCAATCATGCAGCAATTTTCTAAACCGATTTTCATCCTGGCTTTCTTGCTCGCCTCTTTTTTGCAAGAAACCGCCGCACAAGACCCCCGTTTTTCACAGTATTATGCTTCCCCTTGGAATTTAAACCCGGCTATGACCGGCCTGTTCAATGGTCGTTGGCGCGTCACGGCCAATTACCGCGACCAATGGAGCAGTTTTCTCGCGCCCGTTCCGTTTCGCACTTATGCCGCCGCTTTCGATGCCCGATTTGAAGTCGGGCGCGACGACTATGCCGCCTTTGGCATCGGGGCAATGCACGACGAGGCCGGCACAGCAAAGTTTCAACAAAACAAAATCCAACTCGGCGGGGCATTCCTCAAACAACTTACGGGCGGTCGCAACCGAGCTTCGCACTACCTGTCGGCAGGTGCGCAATTGGGATTCGGCCAAAATTCGATTGACTGGGGGCGGTTGTGGTTCAGCCGCCAATTCGATTCCGCGAACGAAACCCCCGACACAGGCTTATCGAGCGGCGAGCCAAATGCCAATGCCAGCACAAATGCCTATTTGGACTTCAATGCCGGTTTGCTCTGGTATATGTTGTTCGGCGACAATGGTTTCTTTTACGCAGGCGGCGCGCTGCACCACATCAACGAGCCCGCTATATCACTTATAGAAGATGACAGCGAGACGCTATACTCTCGTTGGTCGGGGCATTTGGGCGGCCAATTTCCATTGAGCGAAAATTTTGGCGTGTTGCCCGGTGTGCTGGTGATGAAACAGGGCCCCGCATTTGAGACGGATTTGGGCATCAACTTCCGCTACTCAAACAATGACCTGAACGAACTCGCACTCCGCGCGGGCGTGTGGGGCAGAATGGGCAACAAATTGGACGAAGGCCTGCAAATGGACGCCCTCACCGTCGTCGGGATGCTTGAACTGAACCGCTGGATGCTGGGATTGAGCTATGACATCACGGTATCGGGCCTTACGGATGCCAATAACTCGCGGGGTGCCTTTGAAGTGTCGCTCACTTACTTCCACCCCGGCGAACGACGGGCGCGGATTGTTTGTCCCAAGTTTTGAGCAGTCATTATTGATTGATTTCCAACAATTAAAGATAACAAACTATGAAAAAACTCCTTTTCATCCTTCTTTCCGTTCCCGCCCTTCTCACGGCTCAATCTGACTGGAAAAACATCCAAATCACCCCAGCGAAACCCAAACCGGGCGAAAAAATAACCGTTCGGTATTCCATGCTCGAAACCGCGCTCCGGCAAGCCGAAAAGCCAGAATTTCTGGTGTTGGAATACGATGGCGAGAATGCTGTGCTCCGTGAAGAGGCACTCGGGCAAGGCACCAACAATTGGACAGTCGAAATAACTACCTCGTCCAAAACAGAAGCGCTCGTGTTTGCTCTGAAAGATGGCGAAAAATGGGACAATAACAACGGCATGGGGTATGTGGTCAATATGCACGACGACAAAGGCAAAATCCCGCCCCAAAGCAAAGCTGCGCTGGCAACATTGCTCACAGAACGTGGCGATGTATTTGAACTCAAGCGGGACCACAATGCCCGGCTCGCCCTTTTCAAAGATGCCTTTAGTGAAAATGCCAAACTACGCAGCAAACACCTCGGTGCTTATGTCCGAACAGCTATGGCCGTCCATCAAAAACGCGGCGAAGAAGGCAAAGCCGAGATGCGGGCGTTGTTGGATGAAGCATCTGGCGACTTTTCCGCCTCTGAAAAAGACCTTACGACGGTGGCTTCTATTTACGAGCGCATTGGCGCCCCCGATAAGTCCAAAGCATTGAAAGACAAACTTTTGGAAAAGTACCCGAAAGGTATCCAGGCAAGGCAGATGCGTATACAAGCAGCCTCCAAAGAGGCCGATTTGACCAAACGCGAAGCAATGCTTGATGCAATCGCCAAAGATTTCCCGCCGCAAAATGACGAGGATAAAAATCTGATTGGCAATCAATACAGCCCTTTGGCAAACCAATATGCCAGTCAAAAAAATTGGGATAAATTCACTGCCGTTTCGGGAAAAATCCCGCCCGCCCAACGTGCCAGCCTTTACAACAACATTGCTTGGGGGTTAGCTGAAAATAACGAAGACCTCGAACGCGCGCGCAGCCTTTCTGCCCAAGCCACCGAATGGGCGAAAATGGAAAAAACTGTCCCATCCAGTGCAAAACCATCTTTTGTCACCCACAGCGATTGGACACAAAACCGGGCGTACACTTATGCTATGTACGCCGACTCGTATGCCTTCATCCTTGACAAAACCGGCGACCCGCAGACCGCAGCCGAATACCAAGCAGAAGTAGTAGAAATCAACCATGGCGGCAATGCAGAGTTCAATGAGCGCTTCACCGACTACCTCGAACGTGCTGGGTCGCCAGACCTGCGTCACCAACTTGAAGGTTTCATCATGAAAGGCGCGGCTACGGCAAAAATGAAAGAAAAGCTCAAACAACTGTACATAGCCGAGGACAAATCCGACGCGGGGGCGATGGCTTATCTTGCTACATTAGAGCAAGTTGCACGTGCCAATATGCAAGAAGATTTGATGAAAAAAATGCTCGACGAGCCATCTCCGGTTTTCACGCTCAAAAACTTGAACGGCGAAACTGTGAGCCTCGAAAGCCTACGCGGCAAAGTTGTGGTGGTGGATTTTTGGGCTACTTGGTGCGGCCCCTGCAAAGCTTCGTTCCCCGGTATGCAGATAGCGGTGGACAAATACAAGGCCGACCCGAATGTGGCTTTTGTCTTTGTGGATACTTGGGAAAACGGCGACAACAAAGAAAAGAACGCCGCCGATTTCATCAAAGAAAAGGGCTATACTTTCAACGTCCTCATGGACAACGACAATAAAGTAGTGTCCTCTTTCGGTGTGTCGGGCATCCCTACCAAATATGTAGTGGACAAATACGGCAAAATCCGGTTCAAAAGCGTCGGCTACGCAGGCTCCTCTGATGCATTGGTGGACGAATTGAGCATGATGATAGATGTGACGAAAGGAATGCCGTGACATTTCGAGTGCGCCATTATCGCCATTGCAGTGTTCCAGTTTTGGAAGTGCAATGGCGACAATGACGCAACAACTAAATAACTATGAACGAATTCAAAATCCCCGTCTCTCTGCGTTGGGCGGATCTTGACCCCAATTTTCATCTGCGCCACTCGGTTTATTACGACTTTGCCGCCACTGCCCGTGTAGAGTTCTTGGCCGCGCACGGCGTATCCACCAAGTTGATGATAGAGCGGCATTTTGGCCCCATCCTTTTTCGCGAGGAAGCTATTTTCAGGAAAGAAGTGCGCCCCGGAGATGGCCTCTTTATCAATGTGTTAGTGACAAAAATGCGCCGCGACGCATCTCGGTTTTCTTTCCGCCACGAACTCACCCGCGCCGATGGCGTCATTTGCGCGGTGATGAATGTGGACGGGGCATGGATTGATTCGCAGCTGCGAAAATTGACCGTGCCACCACCGTTTGTCGCCGAGGCGATGTCGGGTGCGCAGAAGTCGGAAGATTTTGAATGGATTTGAATGCCCCCCTTACTTTTTCAAACGAAAAGCAATGTAATCCAACTGCTTTTTGATGTTGTCTAATTGCTCGTGAATTTCTGCGATTTCATCTTCCAAATTTTGCAAACCCGAGCCTTTGCGTACCTGCCGCTCTTCGAGTGATTGCTCGGCACGCACTTCGTCCATAGCATTCATGATGACGCCAATGAACAGGTTGAGTATTATCATGGTGCCAAACAAGACAAAAGATACAAAGTAAAAAACTGCCGCGTTGGGCTGCGCCGAAGGGTGGAGGCAACTGGCCTCAGATTCGTAGCCCCACACGGGGTCGTCGCAGCCTGCCATGTTGATTTTCAAAATGTCCACCCAACCTTCGAGCGTGCTTATTTCGAAGAGCGTGAGCATCGCAGTGTGCAAAGTGGCAAAATGCAAAGGATCGTTTTTCCCAAAGAGGAAAACGCCCATCGCGCCGTAGATATAATAAAGCAGCAGCAACATCAGCCCAACATAGCCCATGGAGGGAATGCTTTTGAGCATGGCGTTGATGAGCATCTTCAACTGTGGCAGTGCATGGACGAGCCGCAATACGCGCAGCACCCGTGCCAACCGGATGACGGCCACAAAGCCCGCGTTCATGCTTGGTACAAAATGCGCCAGCCAGCACACAGCCACCACCGTAAAATCAAACACATTCCACGGGTCGCGGAAATAATTCCAAGGGCGATCGCCCTCCGCAGCGATTTTTATGGCAAATTCGGCGGCGAAAATCACCAAAATAAGTAGGTCGAGGCTTTCCAGGGTGCCGCGCCAAGGCGAGTCGTCTTGGTGATAAGTTTCGATACCAACTAAGATGCCGGCAGCAATGATGACCCAGACAATAAATTGATTGAACCAACGGCTGTTGGCGATTTGGCGGAAGAAGGTGCTGTTCATGTGTTTTGTTGTTTTGGCAGGGCAAAGGAAAAACTTGCTTTGAAAAACGAAAAGCGACCCCGTTAAGGAATCGCTTTTTTGTGCCCGGGACGGGACTCGAACCTGCACGACCGTTGAGGGTCAAGGGATTTTAAGTCCCTCGTGTCTACCATTCCACCACCCGGGCAATTGCGCAGCAAAGGTAAAGGCTTATTGGAAATAAAAAAGCCTTCCCGGAGAACCGGAAAGGCTTTGAGCGGAAAACGAGACTCGAACTCGCGACCTCAACCTTGGTCCCGAGGCTTCGGGACGCTCTGCCGACAGAGATGCTTCCGCGCCCAAAAAGGCTTAAACAAAAAAGCCTTCCCGGAGAACCGGAAAGGCTTTGAGCGGAAAACGAGACTCGAACTCGCGACCTCAACCTTGGCAAGGTTGCGCTCTACCAACTGAGCTACTTCCGCATTTTGTGTTTATCCAAAACCATTGTTCTGGCGTTTAGCGGCGGCAAAGATAATCTCTCTCTTCGCAAACGGACAACCAGTTTTTCAAAAAAAATTATTTTTTGTGATAACTTACTGAAAGTCAATACAAAAAATCATGCAGCCTCGGCGGCAAGCATCTTAAATGAGCGTCTTTTGATGGCCGTCAATATCGTTTCATAGTCAATCGGAACCAGCTCGCCCTCAATGAGCAGGGCATCTGCACGGCCTACAATTTTGTCGAACAGCCATCGCGTGATGTGTTCCACAGAGTCGTCTTCCTCGAAAGTCAGATAGATGCGGATGGATTCCACAAACCCAATTTGCCGGCCCAAATGCTCCTCGTCGGCGATGAGAAATGCCTTGCTCTCGGGTATTTTGAAACGGTCGCCCAGCGTGAGCCAGCGGTAAAACGTGCCAAAAAGGTGATATTTTAAATCCTTGTCGCCCGTGCGGATTTCGATTTTCATTTCGCGGTAAGCAAACCGTGCGCGCGGGTCGTGGATGCGTTCTTTGTGGTCGGTCGTTTGTTGCTCGTTTGCAACTAATTCACCGCCCGAGAGCCAAGTTTCGATTTTGCCAGCCAGGATTTCGATGCGTTGGAAACGTTCGGTGGCAAGTTGGCGCACGGTGTCGTCGCCAAATTTTTCAAAATTGTCCGGGTGAAATTTTGCGCGGAGTTCGCGCAGCGTTTTTTTGAACAATTCGGAATCCAACTGTTCTGGCATTGCGCCGAAAAGTTCGCGGATTTCTTGTTTTTCTTGCTCACTGAAAGGTGGCATGGGCTTATTCCAATTTTCTTTTGAAATAAAAATAGGTCTCCAACTGCGCTCGCACCGGGATATCGGTGCTGGTGCGACGGTACTCGTTTTGGTCGTAGCGGTCAATGATGCGGGCTTTCACGTTGTCGTTCAATTGGAGGTCGAGAATGGCTTTTATTTCACGTTTCAGGTCAGGGTCGTAGATCGGGAAAGTCGTTTCGATGCGGTAACTGAGGTTGCGCTCCATCCAGTCGGCACTGCTCATAAAAATGCGCTCGTCGCCGCCGTTGTGAAACACAAACACACGAGCGTGCTCCAGAAAACGGTCAACAATGCTGATAACCTCAATGTTCTCACTCAGCCCCTTCAGCCCTGGCACGATGCAGCAAATACCGCGTACGATGAGCCGGATTTTCACTCCCGCCTGCGATGCCTCGTATAGTTTGGTTATCATGTCTTTATCTTCCAAACTGTTCAGTTTCAATATCATACTCGCTGGCTTGCGGCGTTTGGCAGCGGCGATTTCGTTGTCAATCAGGCGGTAAAACGCCGGTCGCATATTGAATTTCCCGACCAGCAAATGTTCAAACTCTTGCTTAGGCGGTTTGATATTTTCCAAAAAAGAAAAAACATTGCTCACTTCGCTGGTCAGGCGCTGATCGGCGGTGAAGATGCCAAAGTCCGAGTAAATTTTTGCGGTTTCTTCGTGAAAATTGCCAGTGCCGAGGTAAGCATAGAGGCGCGGCTCTCCATTTTCGATGCGGCGGACCAAAGCAAGTTTGGAGTGAACTTTCACGCCGGGAAAAGAATAATGGACGCGCACGCCCGCTTTTTCAAGTTTTTCGCCCCATTCAAGATTGGTGGCCTCGTCGAATCGGGCTTTTATTTCCACAAATGCCGACACCTGCTTGCCGTGCTGCACGGCTTCCATAAGTGCTTCGAGGATGCGGCTTTGTTTGGCCACCCGGTATTGAATGACTTTGATATGCGTCACCGTTGGGTCTTGAGCGGCTCTTTGAAAAAAATTGAGCACCGCGTGGTAAGACTGGTAGGGGAAGTGCAGTAGTTGGTCTTTTTGGCCGATAATTTTGAACGGCTCGGCAGCGTCGTGCAAGGTCGGGTGGTGGAGCGGCGGCAGGGGTTTGTTTTTCAGGTGCGTCATCCCGAAATCCGGGAATTTGAAAAAGTCAAAATTGTTGTGATAACGGCCTTCGGGCAGCATGTCGTTTTTGCCAAGGTCAAACGTATCTTGCAGGTATTCAAGCAAATGGGTTGGCATTTCTCGGTCGTACACAAAGCGGCTGGCTGGGCCGACTTGTCGTTTTTGGAGGCTCGATTTTATTTTTTGCACCAAATCGCCGGAGTATTCATCGTCAATATAAAGTTCGGCATCGCGGGTGAGTTTGATGGAATAGGTGTCCTGAATTTCATAGCCGGGAAAAAGCCATGAAACAGAGTGGCGCACGATGTCGTCGAGCAAAATCAGTTCGTGGCGGTCGCCGCTGGACGGCAGTTGAATAAAACGCGGCAACTGGTCGGACGGGATTTTCACCAGCGCATACTCGCTATCGGTGAGCGGCTTCTTTTTTTGGCGCAAATGCACGGCAAGGTACAAATGGGCATTGGCCAAAAAAGGGCGGATGCGGCGCTTCACCAACAGCACGGGCATCACGAAGGGCAACAAGTTGTCGCGGAAATAATTCTCTACAAAACGCTGTTGCTCAGAGTTCAGGTCGAGCCTGCGCAGGATGTTGATGTGGTGACGGCGCAGTTCTGGCACGATGTGCTGCTCAAAAATCTCCGAGATTTCTTCTTGGTGCCGGTTGACGATGCGGTGGATTTCCTTCAGCACCTCGCTTGGGTCGAAGTCGAGCCGGGCTTTGGTTTTTTTGCCTACTTTTTTCAAATTCCGAATGCCCGCGACGCGGATCCGGAAAAACTCGTCAAGGTTGGAAGAGTAAATTGCCAAAAATTTGAGGCGTTCCAGCAGCGGCACTGCTGGGTCTTTGGCCTCTTGCAGCACCCGGTAATTGAATGAAAGCCAAGAAATATCGCGGTGAACGTAGGGTTGAGTTTCCACAGAATATTGAGTGATAAATGATAAAGGAGATGAAGCAGGGCAAATGTGGTGTTTTTGGGCTAAAAGCAGGAATGTAGAAATAGAAATGGCATTTTAATTACGAAAATTTAATGTCAACCCCACCCCGCCCCTCCCCTAAAAGGGAGGGAGGCGTAGAGTGCACAGCGCCTCCCTCCCTTTTAGGGGAGGGGCGGGGTGGGGTTAAAACAGCGACCCTTGCTGACCACCCACCTGCTTTGGCCCGCGCAATGTCGCGTTTGGCATTTTGGCAGAAAAAACCGCCGCACAAAACACCGCCAAATCCGGCGCGAGTAGGTTGTCCGGTTCGTGCGTGAAAAAATATACCTCGTGCAATCCCACATCGATCCATATTTTAAGCCTTTCAGACCAAGCCCCAATTCGCTGATAATCAGAAGGATGAAGCCCATTTCCGACAAAACGGACAAGCACGTGCCGATTGGTCAGCCGCGCATGGCACACGTCCCTGCGACCGGCCACGTCGGTGATGACGGTGGCGGCATTGTGAGATTGGAGCAGTTGAAAAAAATCTTCCGAGGTCGCAGTTTTTTTGAAAAACGACTCATGGCGCACTTCGACCGCAAGGGGTATCTCAGAAGGGAAGTTTTCTAAAAAACGCGCCAGCAAATTCAGGTCGCGGGTGCTGAAATGGGGCGGCACTTGCAAAAAACAGCAACCGAGTTTTTCCTCCAAACCTGCGATGGCTTCGCAAAAAACGGTGATTTGGCCGCCATTCAGCCCCAAATCGCGTGCATGGCTGATGGTCTGCGGGATTTTTGGGCAAAAACGAAAATCGGCAGGCGTTTCTTCGCGCCACCGTGCCACAGTCGCCGCATCGGGGATGCGATAATGCGTCGTATTGTGCTCGATGGTATTGAATTGAGTCCCGTAATACCGCAAAAAATCTTTGTCTTTGGCACCCGGCGGGTACCATTGGCCAACCCAAGGTTTCATATTGTAGCCAGTGGCGCCGAGGTAAATGGCTGGTTTTGTGGCTTTTGGCAATGCGGCCAGCAGCGTCGCGTTTTGCGGCGGCTCTGGAGGAAGGGAAAAATCTACTTTGTCAACCGAGGAGAGTTTGCCGAAGTCCATTTCGGGTTACTTTTGGGCGAAAATTAGGTCATTTTAAATCTACAGTTGCTATGAAAACATTTTCCTTTTTCTTCTTGCTCACACTGGCATTTAGTGCCTGCATTCAAAACGAAAAAAAAACAAATGAGGCGGCAGCCGCGCCCGATTTGTACGGCCAAATCAATACTGACTCGATAACATACGATTCCGTTTTTGCCGCCAAACTCGGCTCCGATGACTACGGCATGAAGCAGTACGTGATGGCGTTTTTGAAGCGCGGCCCCAACCGCAGCCAGGATTCTGTGACGGCGGCCAATTTGCAAAAAGCACATTTAGAGAATATTATCCGCATGGCGAACGAGGGAAAACTCGTAGTGGCCGGCCCGTTTATGGATGATTGGGATGTGCGCGGCATCTATATTTTTGATGTAAAAACGGTGGAAGAAGCCCGTGCTCTCACCGAAACTGACCCTGCCATCCAGGCCGGGCGACTGGCGATGGATTTGCATCCGTGGTATGGCCCGGCGGCAATGGTGCTGATGGCGCCATTGAGCAAAAGGTTGGAGAAATCGAGCATCATCGAATAATCGGCTGCCATCACTCTATCCGAAACCGCACCTTATAGTCATGCGGTCCTCGCCAGTCCCACGCCGGACGCCGAATCTCTGCCGAAATCCGATAGTCGGCAGGCAAGGTCATGTCAAATTTGCCCAAAGGATTTTGCGACCAATTGGCCGACGCAGGCATCAACTCGACAATTTCCTCATAATGGCTGCCCGACGGCACACTGAGCGCCCGATAATTATCTTTTTTTATCGCCCGTTCTGATTTGAAATCGCCCCAATGTGCGCGGCAGTTTTCTTCACGGAATTGGGTCATGCGCAAGTACAAGAGTTCCGGCCAATCGCGCATGAACAGACTGTCCAAAGTCTGGGTGCTGCCTGAAACATTGGTGAAACGAACGACAAAACGCAGCGGCCCGCCCAATTTGAAAACTGGTTTTTCGGGCTGCACGGAAAATATCCATGCTTTTGACCAACGAGAAAAATTCTCCCGTTGCTGCACTGCCTGCGCTTCTTTCGCCACCGCAACATCCGGGGTCAGTTCGGCCAATTCGCGCAAGTATTCGTCCGCAGTTTTTAGGCCGCGCTGTCGGATCTCTGACTCGTACCATCGGCTGCCTTGCACAAGTTTTGCCAACCGGAGCAAAATTTTTGGCCGACAGTCGGTTGCTGGGTAATCCAGCAATATTTGATTGAATGCCGACACGGCTCGTTCACGTTTTGAGCGGTCTAACTCCTCTACATGCTCCCCGACAAAATCGGCGTACGTCAGCGTATCGTAGGCGGCATTGTCGGCCCAGCGGCTTTCCGGATATTGGCGCAGCAACTCCCGGAAATGCCTATTGGCCAACGCTATATTTGGCCCATCAAACTCGTCGTAAAACCACCCCGAGTATTGGCAGTACCGGAGCCAAACTTTTCCCGCGGCGTACAAAATCTCGTCGGGCGGCGCGCCAGAATCCAGAATGCTGTCCAATTGATATTTTGTCTCCCGCACTAAATGAAGTTTGCCATAGTGCTCATTTTCAAAAAATGGCGCGTAGGCGGTATTGTCGGCAAGCAACAATGCTTCTTCCAAACGCCCTTTTTTTCCGTAAAAAGCAAACAAATTCGATACGACGATGGGCAATTCATCGGGTGCAAACCGACCTTGTTCGTAATCGTTTTCAACGCGCAACAACACCGAATCCGTCGCTACAAAAAGTGCATAGCTGGCACCCCAAGGCTCATCTGCCAGTGTTTTTTGAATAATTGGATTGGTGCTATCCCCGTACAGCGATTTCAATAAACGATGCGCGGCAATCGTGCGGTAAAAATCACGCTGCACGGATTCAACATGAAGCGCTAATCTGTCTTTTTCGAAGACAACATATTCAGCCCAAATTTCTATCGCCGGAAGACCATTTTCTATTATAGAATCAATAGAGAACCGTTCTTTGTTTTCCATAAAAGATAGAAAAATAGAATCGCCGACACATTCAATATTGCGCAAACCCAACTCTACTATTTGTCGAGGGTAAAAGAGTGTGGATTGATTTTTTCTATCAAAACACAACAAACTATTATACCCCCAAAACCAAAGGAATTGATGGCAGGGTGTAATAAGATAATAATATTCAGGCCCATAAGTTGGATAGAAAAATGTACGCCGTTCCTGCATATCGTAGTGCATCAGCCGTTGGGGAAACCGCCCCCATGCCCACACAGCCGAATCTTGCACCAGCACCGCATCCATACCTCCCCAGCCGGGCAAACGATGCACCTCGCCTTCTGGCGTGATGAGAAAAAACGCCGTCGTGTCACTCTCTTTGAGTTGAAAAAAGGTGAAATCTTGCACCACTTTTCCGAGCAAAATATCCGTCCGGCACCGGCTTATCGAGTCTATAAAATGGGCGGCCTTTGGCGTTTGAGCCATTGAAAAGCAAGTGCTCCCCGTGATGAAAAAAATCAGGCAGCAAAAGCGCAAAAAGTAGATTCGGTCAAAAGCAATCATAAGGTCGTAAATTTACAACCGAAACAACGTCCGTTATGCAGTTTTCGGCTATCCGTTCAAGATTTTTTAAAAAAACACTGCTCGCTGCTATCTTGCTTGCCGCGACATTGCTCATTTTATCTGCTCTACTGAAAACCAACCGGATAGACTACAATACCCAAGTCAAACCCATTTTGAACAAAAACTGTATCGCCTGTCACGGTGGTGTAAAACAGCAAGCCGGGTTCAGCCTGATGACCCGCGAAGACGCGCTCGCGCCGACCGAATCGGGCAAACCCGCCATCGTACCGGGCAAACCGGGCGATAGCGAACTCATCCGCCGCGTCACGAGCCACGACCCGGAAGAGCGGATGCCCTACCATGAAGATCCGCTGCCGCCAGATGAAATTTCCATTTTGAAACAATGGATAAAAGAAGGCGCGGAATGGGGCACTCATTGGGCGTACAAACCTGTGGAACAGCCCAATGTGCCAAAACCGGGACGCCGTTTGTTTGGCCTTTTGCCCCCTAAAAAAAATGATTGGGTAAAAAACGACCTCGACTGGTTTGTCTTTGACCGGCTGAAAAAAGAAGGTTTGCAGCCTTCCGATGAAGCCGACAAAAACATATTGCTGCGCCGTGTCAGCCTCGATTTGATTGGAATGCCCGCACCCGATTCGTTAGCCAAGCAGTTTCTAAACGACACATCCACAACGGCTTATAATCGGCTCGTGGACTCCCTGCTCGCCTCGCCGCGATTCGGCGAACGCTGGGCATCCGTCTGGCTCGACCTCGCCCGCTACGCCGACACGAAGGGCTACGAGCGCGACGCGGCGCGTTTTATCTGGCGCTACCGCGACTGGCTCATCCGCGCCTTCAACGACGATATGCCCTACGACCAGTTTTTGACCGAACAACTCGCCGGCGACCTCTTGCCCAACCCAACTGATGCTCAATACATTGCCACTGGTTTTCACCGCAACACGATGACCAACGACGAGGGTGGCACCGACAATGAGGAGTATCGCACAGCCGCCGTGATGGACCGGGTGAATACGACTTGGGAAGCGGTGATGGGCACTACTTTCGCTTGCACCCAATGTCACGGCCATCCTTACGAGCCGTTTCGCCACGCGGATTATTACCGTTTCATGGCGTTTTTCAACAACACCCGCGACGAGGACACTTGGGAAGATTACCCGGCACTGCGGCATTTCACCAAATCCGCCGACAGCCTGAAATTTTTAGCATTGAAAGGTTGGCTCGACGAGCGCGTTTCTTCCGAAAAGGCTGCTGAAATCCAATTGTTTATCAAAACTTGGCAACCCGTGCATTACTCCATTGCGGCAGATTCTTTCACCAATTGCGAACTCTACGACACCAAATGGCTCACTATGCGCAACCGCGCCGTGTGCCGTTTGAAAAATGTCAATTTGGAGGGGAAAACACGCATTATCTGGCGATATTGGACGCATTTGAACGGTGGCCGCTGGACAGTTCGGCTTGACCGCCCCGATGGCCCGATATTGTTTTCGACAGCCGTAAAAAATACGAAGGGCAAACGGGAGATTATTCCCACCGATTTTCAACCCGTTGGCGGAAAGCACGATTTGTGGTTCCATTACGAAAATCCGAACTTGAAAAAGCCCGACGACAGTGGGATGAGTTTCGACTGGTTTCATTTTGCCGATCCGTTCCCCGAAAAGAACAAAAAAGCCGAGTCTGATTTTTGGCAACTCGTGCGGGCAGAATCGGCATTTACGCCCATCATGATTGAAAATCCGGCAGATATGGCCCGCGAAACACACGTTTTTGAGCGCGGCAATTGGTTGGTAAAAGGCGAAATAGCGGAGCCGGGCGTGCCGCGCATTTTTCCTGAATTTCCGCAGAACGCACCGAAAAACCGCCTCGGCCTCGCGCAGTGGTTGACCGACAAAAACAACCCGCTCACCGCCCGCGTTTTGGCCAACCGGCTGTGGGAGCAGATGTTTGGCAAAGGCCTTGTGGAAACGCTGGAAGATTTCGGCTCGCAAGGCATTGCGCCCACCCATCCCGAATTGTTGGACTGGCTCGCTTGGCGATTGATGCATGATTATCAATGGAGTATGAAATCTTTGCTCCGCGAAATCGCCCTTTCCGCCACCTACCGCCAATCCTCGAAAACCACCCCCGAACTGCTCGAACGCGACCCCAACAACCTGCTCTACGCCCGCAGCAGCCGCGTTCGGCTCAGTGCCGAACAACTCCGCGACCAAGCCCTGCAAGTGAGCGGCCTGCTCAGCGAAAAAATGTACGGCTCCGGCGTGATGCCCTTCCAACCTTACGGCGTGTGGCAGTCGCCGTGGAACGGCGCGTCGTGGCAGCAGAGCAAAGGTGAAGACCAATATCGCCGCGCGGTTTATACCTATTGGAAACGCAGCAGCCCCTACCCTTCCACGCTCACTTTCGATGGCGCGGCGCGCGAGGTTTGTGTGGCTCGGCGCATCCGCACGAACACGCCATTGCAAGCCCTGGTGATGCTCAACGACTCGGTTTATGTGGATGCCGCTCGCCATTTTGCATTGAAAATCAAAGAGAAATACGAAGATCAACCTGTTGAGCAACTCATTTCCCATCTATACGAAAAGGCGATTGGGCAACAGATTGCAGCGCCAAAATTGGAAATCTTGGAAAAACTATACTTCGCCGCACTGCAAACTTATCGAAAAGACCCGCCATCTACTGCCGAAATGACAGGTTGCAACCCGCGCCATGATGCGCCGGAAATGGCGGCGTTGTTGCTTGTGGCAAGTGCAATTTTTAATTTGGATGAGTTTATCGTGAAAGGATAAAACTTGGTCGCGCCTTTTGTAAAAACAACGCATAGACGACATTTTCTCAATTTTAATCTTTCGCGCAAACTGCCGATTGTACGTTTGGGGGCAACTGTGAATCAACCTTTTGTCACAATCTATCTTCCCAAAGTCATGGTAAAACATTTACTTGTTTTTTGCTTTGCATTTCTGGCCTTTCACGCCGTTTTAGCTCAAGTCCCTCCAGCTTGTCCATCCCTCAACACCCCTGCTGCCGACTTTTGCCCAGATGTCTGCATCTATTGTGGCTTATCGGGGTATACCAGTACAACTGCTGGCTACACGGGCCAAACACCATTGGCAGAAGCCTGCGGTGCCACTATAGAAAACGAACAATGGCTCGGTTTCGTCGCTGGCGCACCGGCTGCCACCATTACCGCAACACCCTCCAATTGTACTGACGGAAATGGTATCCAGGTCGCACTTTATCCAGGTTGCGATGATATTCCGGTGGGGTGCGATATTGGAGTCGCGGGCAATGGCAATACGCCAGTATCCATCACCGTCCCCCTTACACCCGGTACCATTTACTATCTGATGGTGGATGGTTGGGCGGGCGACCAATGCGATTTCACACTAAGTGTATCACCTCCCGGGGCCGTGCTCAATGGGCAAATCACCGCGTCCGATGTCCCTCTTTGCCCCGGCCAAGTTTTTACATATAATGGTGTAGATTACACGGCGCCGGGCGTGGTGATCGACACATTGACCTCCACTGGTGTATGCGACAGCATTTTGTTGTTCAATTTGGTGAAAGCACCGCTCAACAACATCTCGCAGACTATCCAATTCTGTCCCGGCGAGTCGGTCGTCATCAACGGCGTTACGTTCACAGAACCAGGCTCTTATGTTTACAATATCACCGCCACGACGGGTGGCTGCGACACGGTAGTGACTTCTATCTTGGAATGGTTGCCACAACCCGTGCGCTCCGAAACGCTCTTGCTCCAGCCGGGCGAATCGGTCTCTATCGGCGGCAACGACTACTTCGCACCCGACACCGTGACAAGTTATGTTCCGGCAGCGACGGGCTGCGACACCGCAGTGACCTATATTTTGCTGCTCGACCAGAGCATCCCCGATACTTGTTTGGCAACGGAGGGTTTTCTCAAAAAAATAGGAGAACAAGGGATCTTTGAAACTGGCAATGTCATCTGCGCGGCAGATGACGGAAATCTCTACATCGCGGGCGAAAAAGGGGAGGAAAGTTTGTTGATAAAAGTCACGTCCGACGGAGCGGTGCTGTGGTCGCGCAGTTTCAGGCCCGACCCTTCATTAGTGATGCACGTCACAGATTTGATAGAAGATTCTGAAGGGATGCTGGCTGGCTGCGGCATCGTGGGAGAAGGAGACGTCAACCTGAAAAGTTACGCATTCCGCTACAACCCACTGACAGACAACTTTGTCTGGTCAAAAATCCTGCAACAACAAAGCCCCGAAGCCTTCACGATTTTGGAGAAAACCCCCGGCGACAATTTCATACTGCTCACCAGCCCGCAATTGGCACTGAACGTGGACGATGCCGAAATATGGGAACTCAACCGCAATACCGGCGCATTGGTCGGGAGCCTGACAGACCGCTATAACTTCGGTATTTCGGACGTATTCACCAGCATGGTCATCCACGACGGGGCAATTTATGCCACCGGGCGGCACATCCCTACTTTTGGTCCGATACCTCCTTCGGGTAAAATGCGCATGGGTTTGAGCAAGTTAGATTTGGCGACTGGGAATCCGATTTGGTCGCGGCTCAGCCATTTGGACACAAGTGTGGTCGCTTCCTTGCGCGGGGAGGATTTGCTCATTGACGACAACGCGGTACTGACCGTTTATTCAGGCTTGGACACCACGGGTGCCAGCCAAGTATTTTTCTTGCAAAAAACCTCGCTCGACGGCGAATTGCTTTGGGCAAAACGATACAGCGTGCCGGGACAATTGTACAGCAATGCGCACAACATGCTCCAAATGAGCGACGGTTATGTGATAATAGGCGGAATGAGTTTGGTGGCCGGGGAGACAAATGTCATCATCGTGAAAACCGATTTTGACGGCAATGTGCTGTGGACAAAAAGGTTGGCGTCGTCGGCTGTGGCAAACGCTGGCAACAGTCGGCACTCCGCAGTGATCCTCAACGACGTTTTGCTGTTTGCGGGAGTCACGAACGACACGCCTGGGGACATCCTTTTTTTGAAAATGACTTCCGATGGAGAAGCAGGCGATAGTTGCGCCTATATTGAGCCCCTGAATTTGCAAATGTCGCCCGTCCCGAATCCGGTCAATATGCCTATCCAATTGACAATCAGCCAAAATATCGGTCAATTGGTCAATACCACGCAGGATATTTCGCCAACAAATATGCCCGTTGCCACCTACTGCGTCGGCTGCCTGCAAAACTGCGATGACACACTTGACCTCGGCCCTGATATTATTCTGTGCAATGACACCACCTTGACCTTCAACGCGGGCGGCAATTTTATCAGTTACCTGTGGAACGATGGCTCTACCGACTCGACCCTGACGTCGAGCATACCAGATTTATATTGGGTGGAAGTCACCGATGCCTGCGGCGACAAACAACGCGACTCAATACTGGTGGCTGTCAGCCTTGCTGGCGACATCAAACTCGCAGACACCACACTTTGCGCGGGTGAAAGTGTGACCATCACGGTGACAGACTTCGAGACTTACCAGTGGTCGCCAGCGACGGGGTTGAGTTGCGACACTTGCGCGACGGTCACTTTTCAGCCAAATATGACCACAAAATATGCCCTTTTTGCCGAAAATGCTGACGGTTGCATGAAAATGGACACCTTCACCGTGTTCGTGCTGCCGCTCGAAACACGCTCCGAGTTGGTTGAATTCTGCCCCGGCGAATCGGTGACAATCGGCGGCAACATTTACTCCCAACCCGGTACGGTCGTAGACACCGTTGCTGCCATGGCCGGGTGCGACACCATTGTGACCTATACCCTCCAATTCATCACCACGCCCAACTCTTCAGTTTCGATAGATTGTTCGGAAGACATCGACATCACCAACACCCCCGGCACTGGCCCGGTGGTCGTCAATTATGACTTGCCGACCGTATCGAGCGATTGCGACTGCCCCGGCATTTCGTTGACGTTGACAGAAGGGCTGGCCTCCG
>CAYZVM010000064.1:0-7464 GCA_964481485.1 uncultured Saprospiraceae bacterium
GCGAAAGGCTACATCGTCATCTTTACCTGCAACGCCTGCCCATATGCCAAGGCGTATGAAGACCGCATCATCGCGCTGCACAACAAATACGAGCCGCTCGGCTACCCGGTGGTGGCTATCAACCCGAACGACAAAGACGTGCAGCCCGCCGACAGCTACGACAAGATGAAAGAACGTGCCAAGGAGAAGAAATTCCCCTTTGCGTATCTCTACGACGAGACGCAGGAAATCGCCAAAACTTACGGCGCCACCCGTACGCCCCATGTCTATCTTTTGGACAAAGACCGCGTGGTGCGGTATATCGGCGCGATTGACGACAACTCGGAGGAGCCCGATGCCGTGAAAGAAAAATATTTGGAAAATGCCGTGGACGCGCTGCGCAATGGCCAAGACGTAGCTACCAAAGAAACAAAAGCAGTGGGCTGCGGTATCAAGTGGAAAAAGGCGTAAACGCAAAAGTTGAACTTCGTTTTGTGGTGCAGCGGCTGTTGCATAAGCCAGTTTTCTAATTTTTCAAACCGACGATTGTTTCGCTTTTCGGGATTTTTTTGACCGTGTAGTTTGGCTAAAAGGCTGAAACCCCGGCGACCGTAGCGAATATCGTTTGGAGGCAAAAATGAAAACCTGCTTTTGCAGCTGCCGCTTTACTTTTGTGCAGATTTTCCACCCGTATTGTCTCATTCAGCGGAGATATAGGCTGATTCAACCAAAGTAAAAACACTGCACATGGCACCCATGCAACAACGGCTGCACGACAACAGTCGAATCGTAGCGTATGTTATCTTCTTCGTTTTCATAGGCTTATCCGCTCTGTCGGCCTTTTATCCATCTCACCACCCCGAAGGCGGCACTTTCGACACCGGGACGATTGCTTTCATGCTTTCGGCCTCTGGCCTCGTGCTTCTGATGACACCGGGGCTTTCGTTTTTCTATGGCGGCATGGTCAATGGCAAAAGCATCATTTCCACCATGTTGCAAAGTTTTGTGGCGCTCGGCATCGTGAGTTTGCTCTGGTATGTGGTGGGTTTTAGCCTTGCCTTCGGCGACGACATCGGCGGCATCATCGGCAATCCGACGACTTTTCTTTTCTTTGACAATGTGGGGCTTGCCGCCCACGACCGTTTGGGCACCACACTTCCGTTTGTGCTGTTCGCGGCTTTCCAATTGAAATTTGCCATCATCACCCCCGCGCTCATCACCGGCTCTTTTGCCGAACGGGTGCGCTTTTGGGGCTATGTCATTTTTGTGTGCCTGTTTTCCCTGCTGATTTATTGCCCGTTGGCGCACATGACTTGGCATCCGGACGGCTTGCTTTTCAAAATGGGTGTGCTTGATTTTGCGGGCGGCACAGTGGTACACATATCGGCGGGGTTTGCAGCACTGGCGGGAGCCATATTTCTCGGTCGCCGCAAGGCACATCTTGCACAGAAAAATCACACCTCCGTCAATGTACCTTATGTGATTCTCGGCACTGGCCTGTTGTGGTTTGGCTGGTTTGGTTTCAATGCCGGCAGTGCGCTGGAATCCAATGCGTTAGCAGTGCAAGCCTTCATCAACACCAACCTCGCCTCGGCTTCGGCCATGCTCGCCTGGATGCTGTTCGACATTGTGCGTGGCAAAAAAGCCTCGGCAGTCGGTGCCTGTGTGGCGGCGGTGGTCGGTCTGGTTGCCATCACGCCAGCGGCGGGTTTTGTCAGTTTTGGGAGCAGCCTGTTTATCGGCGTGGTCGCCGCGATTGTGTGCAACTACGCCGTCCACTGGAAAACAAAATCCGATGTGGACGACACCCTCGATGTGTTCCCGTGCCACGGCGTGGGCGGCATCGTCGGCATGGTGCTCACGGCGGTTTTTGCCAAAAACGGCGGCCTTATCACGGGAGAAACTGCACTGCTTTTCAATCACTTGCTGGCGCTGGCATTGGTGAGCGCGTTCACGTTTTTCGGTTCGTTGCTGCTGTATCGCATCGTGGCATTTTTTACGCCGCTTCGCGTCACGGAGGAAGAGGAAGAGATGGGATTGGATATTTCCCAGCATGAAGAGTCGGTATTCTTGACGGGAATGAGTTTCAAGCGCTAAATCTGGTGCGTGAGCAGAAAGCGGCCATTTTTTCTTTATGATTCGCTTAACGCTCCCTTCACCAATACCTAACGCGGGCTGCCCGTTTTGCCGAAAAAATTGTTCGAGATGAAACTTCCAGCCTTACTATTCGCACTCGCGGTGTCGCTTTCTTTTTCTTCCAATGTCACTGCGCAACAACGTTTTACGCCCCGCAAAACACAATCTGCGCCGGAGCAAAAATTCAGTGTCGGTCTTGCCCCGTTCAGCGTGTTGCTGCCCAGTGGCAAAGTGAACATACATGGCGAATGGGCCTATTCTGCCAACAAATCCGTGTCGCTGTTGCTCGGCATTCCCCGCCCGACCACCGCGCCGAGTTTTATTGCCAATAATGTTGACCTGGACGACGAGGGCGACGTGACGACCAATCGCTATGCTTCTTTCAGCGCCATCGTCGAACACCGTTTTTATCTCGGACAAAATGCGCCGCGCGGTTTCTACCTCGCGCCATATACCCGCTACAACAATTTCGGCATCACGCGCACGACAAAAAACGCTGACAATCAATTTGAAACGACGGTAAAAGGAAGTATCGGAGGTTTGGGGCTCGGTGCAGCTGCGGGGGTGCAGTTCAAACTCGGCGACTTCCTCACGCTCGATGCCACCCTTGCGGGCGTTGACTTCAAATGGATGCGCGGGAAGCTCACCTACTCCACCGACGACCCGGAAAATGACGTCGCGGCTTTTCGCGACAAGGTGGAGGAGGCCGTGGGCGATATTCCGTTCATCGGCTCCAAACTCACGCCCCAAATTGATGGCAACGCTGTGAAGGTGCGCACCCCCGGCGTGCTGATACCCGGCTACCGGTTCAATCTGACGCTTAACTACCTTTTTTGAGAATTTGGCGCAATGGTGCGGAGTAGTTTGGATGGGTGTGTAGAATATCTCTCGCAGCCATCTCAACTACCCCAAATCCAATCGCAGCGCAATCAAAAACATATCTTCTCCTTCTACTTTTTCCAAGGCGCAACGGCCGGCATACAGCAGTGCCAATCGTTTTTCTACGTTGCGCAAGCCGATGCCCTTATGGCCGTTGTCAGAGCCGTTTTTAACACGGTTGTTCCGGCTATTTTCCACTTGGAAAAAGAGTGTTTGGCCCTCCACATATAGGCCAATTTTTACAAAAACCGTGTCGCTCGTCGTGTTTGCCGCGCCGTGCTTGAAGGCATTTTCGACAAAAGGCAAGAGCAAAAGTGGCGCGATGAGCAATTCGTCGTTTGGAACTTTTGGCTCGAAAGTCAGCGCCAGCCGTTCGCCAAAACGCAACCGTTCGAGATCGATATAATGGCGAATAAGTTCGATTTCTTTGCGCAGGGGTATTTTTTCCTCATTGCATTCGTAGAGGATAAAATCGAGCAAGCCACTGAGTTTCAAGATGCTGTCGGGCGTGTGCGGGGAATTTTTCAACGAAAGGCCGTAGAGGTTGTTGAGCGTGTTGAACAGAAAATGCGGGTGGATTTGGGCGCGTAGGAATTGCAATTCGGCATCGCGTTTTTCCGCGGTCAGTTGCGTCGCGATCCGGTCTTTTTTGTCCCAGTCGCGGATGATTTTGAGGCAAACGCCGAGCGCGATGACGGCGTAGTCACGGAACAGGTTTTTGGAAATTTTGGAGAGCGGCATCCTGAATTTTTCCCCTTCTCGCAGCGACCAATACAGGGTTTCCCATTGTAGCCTGAAAATCATGACTACCAGAAAAACGATGATGCAGGAGAGCCAGAACAAAGTCTTTTTGTCCCGCCAGAGCAGGCGCGGCACAAGAAAATAAGCGACGAAATAAAAAGGCAGCGCGATGACGGGCAGGAAAAAAACGGTCTGCCGCAACAGCTCCCGCTCATCGCGGTAATGCGGCAGGTTGGCGATGACCTCAATGGAGATATAGGCCAACCAGAGCAGGATGTGGAGAAGGATGCGTTTCATCACGTTGCCAAAAGTACGGCAAACCTTTTGGGCTGATTTCTTCATCGCCCGACGACGGGGAAACGCTGGTTTTCGGGCAGATTTTATCGTCGAATGCCGTCGGGCTGCGGGTGCCTGTCGTGTGCTGCCCAATTCTCGCTGTTCGGCCAAAATTGCGGTTGTTGATTTTTAGGGCACTGAAATTTGTCTTAAAATTCAACGATTTATGAAAGCAAAAAACATTTTTTTCGGATTTCTCGGCGGCCTCGCACTGCTCCAATTTTTCCCCATTGACAAAACCTTGCCGCCAACAGAAGAGGCGCAAGAATTCCACGTCGTTCAAAATCCACCCGACGCGGTTTTTTCCATTTTAAAAAACGCTTGCTACGACTGCCATTCGAACCACACCCGCTACCCGTGGTATTCGAATATTCAACCTGTCGGCTGGTGGCTGCAAAGTCATGTCGAAAATGGGCGGACGGAATTGAATTTTTCGGAGTTCGGCAAATGGAACAAGGCGGAACAAATCGAAGTGCTCGACCATTGTGCGCGTTTGATTGAAAAAGGGAAGATGCCGCTCGGCAGTTATTTGCCGATGCACCCGGAGGCGCGACTGATGGGACAGCAGAAGGCACTGCTTGTCAATTGGTTGCGCACGCCTGACACCAAAGTTGTGAAAACCTCATTGTCTGTTTCGCCCGATACTTGCGACGACAATGAAAAAGTGCGCTGCTGTTTTGTCGGGATGCCGGAAAATCTGAGTGCCGAGATAGAAATCGCGGCAAAGGATGAGCCGGGCGAGCGGCTTTTCTTGCGCGGGCGCGTATTCAAGGCCGACGGAAAAACGCCTTACCCGAACGTCATTGTTTATTCTTACCACACGGACTCAAAAGGCATTTACCCAAAAAATGGCGACGAGACGGGTATCCGGCGCTGGCACGGGCGGCTGCATGGCTGGTGCCGCACAGACGCGGAGGGGTGGTTCTCAATTCACACAATTCGACCAGCCAGTTATCCGAACAGCCGTGCGGCAGCGCATATCCACCATGTGGTGCAGGAACCCGACGGCAGCGAACCTTACTATATCAACGACACAGTTTTTGAGGATGACAGGTTTGTGGACGAACGCTACCGAGAGGCCGAAAAACGATTTGGTGGCGATAGCGGCATCATAAAAGTGCAGCGACAATCAGACAATTCGTGGGCTGGCAAACGTTTTGTCGCGCTGAAGAAATGACAACAAAAAAAGCGGCTCCCGTCAGGTGACGAGAGCCGCTTGGTATTAGTTCCAGAGGATTGTGCGTTTGTTTTGCAATTTCTTGCCTTACTTCAGGTTGAAAGCACCGGTGCCTACGAGGTAGCCTTTGTTGTAGATTTCAACCGAGTATTTGCCTTTGGCGAAGTTTTGGCCAGGCTGCCATGCGCCGCAGACGTTGGTTTCGTCATTATTGTACTGAGTGGTAGCGACGGTGGTGTAGCGTACTTCCGATTCTGCTTTTTTGTCCATTGCCACGCCAGAGCCGAGGCTTTCGATGGCCAAAGGAGCGCCAGTTGGGTCAACGATGCGGATTTGGAAAGTTTCTTCGCCAGATGGCACTACTTCGTTCGGCTCAGTGGTGAAGCAGATGTTCAGTTTGTCCACTTTGCCAGCGCGAGATTTGCTTTTCTCTTTGCCGTTTTTGCGAACGTCCACAGATTTGATGGTCACGTTTTTCACGCGGATAGCCGAAGCGATGTCCACTTTTTTGGCGAGAGCCGTGCGCTCGGTTTCGAGTTGCGTTTTTTCAGAAATCAAAGCGGCTTTAGCGGTGCCTTCTTCCTGAAGTTTTGTTTGCGTCTCGGTGAGCGAAGTGGAGAGTTCTTGGTTCTGCGTGGTCAATTGGGTGTTGGTTTCCGTCAAAACGCCGACCTGTTTTTTCAGGTCTTCTATTTCGGCGAGGTACTGGTTCTTCTGGCGCTCAAGGCCAGCGATAGCACCTTTGTACTCTTTGTTGTTTCGGATAAGGCCAGCGATTTCGTTCTTCTGTGATTCCAAGCTCTGGAGTTGCTCGTTGATTTTCGCGTCCAGTTCAGCATTGATGCCTTTCTGTTGTTCGAGTTGTGTCACTGCATCATTGTAGCGGGCATCCAGTTCGGTGAAGGCTTCCTTTTGTTGGGTCAGCTCCATCGTGGTGGCATCCAATTCTTTGCCGGTGTTGTATTTGCTTACCAATAGGAAAACGCACAAGCCAAGAAGTGCGGCAATGGCAACGCCCATGATGGTCGTCAGGCGTTTTTGATTATTGCCTTCGTTGTTGCCGTAATTCGGAGTCGTGGGCTGATTGAAATTGGTGGGTGTGCTCATATTCGAAAAGTGTGATGAAAAGGTTTAACGTAAAATGTTGATGTCAAAAATTTCATCATAGGCGAAGCCAGAATAACAGATTGTTTTTTTGTGTGCTTGATACGACTGCTCTTTGCAAAGTCACGCCATAAACCAATGTTGGTCGGGCTTTATTGCATTTTAGTCGAGCCTCTTTTTTATACTTTTTTTTCAAAACCACTCTAAGTAGTTGGTTTTCAGGGCTAAAATTCTGTTAGAAATCTCAAAAAAAAATTTGCCCCAAGCCCTACTTTCGACGAACGTTCGGGAAATGCTATCTTTGCCAACCCTAAATTTTTTGCATTTTTCACTCGCCAAAACGCTCTGCCATGTCCCTGCTGGAAACTTTTGACCTCTACAATATTCTTTTTCTCGACATAGAAACCGTGCCGGGCGTGCCCGACTTTGAGGACTTGGACGAGGAGATGCAGGAACTTTGGGGCGTGAAGAGCCGCTCTATACTCCGCAAGCCCAGCGGCGAAGAGTTGGAGTACGACGAAATCGCGGAAACTTACCGGACGCGGGCGGGCATTTATGCAGAGTTTGGCAAAATCATCTGCATCTCTGTGGGCATCTTGACTCGAAACCCCGACACCAACGAGCCGATGTTGCGGCTCAAGTCGTTTTCCAACCATGTGGAGGCTGCGCTGCTGGACGATTTCAACGACCTTCTGGACAAACGTTTCAACAATCCGGAAAAATTTGCCCTCTGCGGCCATAATATAAAGGAGTTCGACATCCCGTACATCTGCCGCCGTATCCTGCTCAACCAACTGCCGTTCCCGCGCTTGCTCGACATCGCCGGCAAAAAGCCATGGGAAACGAAACATCTGCTGGACACGATGGAACTCTGGAAGTTTGGCGACATCAAGAATTACACCTCCCTGCGGCTGTTGGCCGCCATTTTTGGCTTCCCCTCCCCGAAAGACGATATGGACGGCTCGGATGTGGCGCGGGTGTATTGGGAAGACCGCGACCTCGACCGCATCGCTATGTATTGCGAAAAGGACGTGCTGGCTACGGTGCAGCTGTTTTTGAAAATGAAAAGGATGCCGGTTTTAAAGGAGGGGCAGGTGGTGGCGGTGCGTTAA
>CAYZVM010000064.1:7564-27996 GCA_964481485.1 uncultured Saprospiraceae bacterium
CCCGATATTTGCGCTCATTATGAGAAAACACTTGGTCGCTCCCTCCGTTTTGGCCGCAGACTTCACTCGGCTGGGGGAGGAAATTGAAATGGTGAACGGCAGCGAGGCTGACTGGTTTCACCTTGACGTGATGGACGGTCGTTTTGTGCCAAATATCACGTTCGGGATGTTTGTCGTGGAAGCCATCGGCAAACTCGCCCGCAAACCGCTCGATGTCCACCTGATGATCGTGGAGCCGGAAAAATATGTGGAGGCTTTCCGAAAAGCAGGTGCGCACGTCATCACCGTTCACTATGAAGCCTGCCCACATTTGCACCGAACGATTCACCAAATCAAAGAAACCGGCGCGTTGGCTGGGGTGGCGCTCAACCCGCACACGCCGGTACAAGTATTGGAAGAGGTGATTGAAGACATTGATTTGGTGTGCCTTATGTCGGTCAACCCGGGTTTTGGCGGTCAAAAATTCATTTACCAAAGTCTGCCAAAAACGCGGCGGCTGCGCGAATTGATTGATACACACAACAGTAAGGCACTCATCGAAATTGACGGCGGTGTGGGTCTGCAAAACGCCGAATCACTCCTGCAAGCAGGTGCCGATGTGTTGGTGGCGGGCAATAGCGTGTTCGCTGCAAAAGACCCGCTCGCAACGATTCGGGCGTTGAAAGCGTTTGAAGCCAGATTCGACTTTTGACGGGGTTAGATGGTTGAGAATGGTTTAGATGGTTTAGTCTAAACTTTTCTAAACCATCTAAACCATTCTCAACCTTTTATGAAGAAGATAGACAAACTGCTGATAACGAGTTTTATTGGGCCATTCGCTGTGTCGTTCGGCATTGCGCTGTTTGTGCTCATCATGCAGTTTTTGTGGCTTTACATTGACGAAATCGCGGGCAAAGGGGTGAGCATTTTTATCATGCTCGAACTCATCGGCTACCTCTCCATTTCTACTTTCCCTATGGCGCTGCCGATTGCGATTCTGATTGCGTCGGTGATGGTGATGGGCAATTTGGCGGAGCGCTACGAGCTGTCCAGTATGAAATCCGCCGGTGTGCCGCTCATCCGCATCATGCGCGGGTTGATTATTGTGGCGGCGGCCACGAGCTTGTTTTCCTACGTTTGCTCGGACATCATTATTCCATATTCCAACTTGAAGTTCAAATCCCGTCTGACCGACATTCGCAGGCAAAAGCCCGCTTTGGCGATAGAAGAAGGGATTTTCAACGAAGATTTCCGCCAATTCGTGATTCGCGTCGGCGACAAAGCCCGCGACGGGGAGACGCTCAGCGACGTGCTGATAGAAGACCAAACGAACATTGGCAAAGTGAAATTCAACCAAATCTTGGCCGACAGCGGGCAGATGTACACTACCAACGACCAGCGTTTTTTTGTGATGAACCTGTTCAATGGGACGCAGTACCAAGAACCCAGTACACAAAGCGGTCAGCCGCAGAAACAACGGTACCCGTTTATCCGCACGAAATTCAAGTCTTGGACAAAGGTGTGGGACTTGAAGGAGTTTGAGATGGTGCGAACCGATGAAGACCGGCTGAGCACGCAGCGCTCTATGCTGAGTATGAATCAACTGCGCTTCAATCTGGATTCGCTCACCAAGGTAATATCAGAGAACAAACAAAACATTGCCAACGACTTGGTTTTCAACCTCAATCGCAGGCCCACGCCGCCCAAAGCCGCGCCTGTGCCGGATTCTTTGCGCCAAATAGAGGCTGTCCCTAAATTGCCAAAAAAGAAAACTGTGGGCGCTGCCAAAAATAACATCGTCAAACCAACAGCCGCACAAGCACCAAACCGACCCAAACTCCCCCAGCAGGAATTGAAAAAACCGCTTTCGGAATTCCCGTTGTATTATGAAACTTTCCGCCCGGAAGACCGCCCCGGCCTGCTAAAAGAAGCCCATACACGCGCACTCTCTGGCGTGACCGCGCTCGAAACCCGCAAAGCACAAATCGAAGCCCGCCGATTGGATTACATCAAAACCGGCTACGAACTTTACATCAAGTACAGTTTCGCGCTCGTGTGCTTCATATTCCTCTTTATCGGCGCACCGATGGGAGCGATTATTCGGAAAGGTGGCTTCGGATACCCCATTTTGGTGTCCATCATTTTCTTCGTCACCTTCATCATGCTGACCATTTTGTGCCGCAAGTTGGCGGAAGGAAATTTCATGACGCCTTTTTGGGCAGCGATGGTGCCGTGCTTGGTGCTCATTCCGATTGGGGCTTTTTTGACCCGAAAGGCGATGAACGACTCGCAAATGTTCAGCACCGACAGGCTCGACCGCATGATGCGCTGGTTGCGCAACCGTTTTCAAAAACAAAAACCTGCTGTCGCGGCATGAAGAATATCTGGGGAAACCGGTGGTTCATGGTGCCGGTATTGTTGTTTTTCACGGTCGGCTTGGCGTTGGTTTATTTTGTGCCTTATGGCGATGAGATTTTGTTTTTCAACGACTTGCGCCAAGAGCCATTCAACGCTGTTTTCAGGTTCATTACCCATTTGGGCGAGGTCTATGCCTATATTATATGTGGCGTGGCCGCCCTTTTTTGGCGCTATCGTTTTGCCTTGCTGATTGCACTCACCGGGCTTGCCACGCTGCCGACTGCTTTTGTTGCCAAAGAAACCTTTGATACCGACCGCCCCATTTCATTTTTCAAAAATCAGGGCATGTATTCCGACATCGTCACTGTGCCTGGCGTGGAATTGCACACCGGCCAAACGAGTTTCCCCTCTGGCCACACCATGGCAGGATTCGGGCTGTACAGCATATTGACACTGATGGTTGGCAAAAAGAAGCAGCGTTGGGGTTTTGCGCTTGCGCTTGCGGCGATTTCGGTCGGGGTGTCGCGCATTTTTTTGGTACAACATTTTTTGCCCGACGTGCTTTCTGGGGCACTGCTAGGCTTGCTCGTAAGTAGTTTGGTGTGGCGGCTGGACGGCACGCCGTTTTTCCAGCGGATGCACTGGCTGGATGGGCGTTTGTCATGGGGAAATAAAAAAGTGGATACTGCGGGGACTGAATAATCACCACCTGTTAGCACGGCGTTAAATTTCTCAATAAGTGCAACCCCCCTTCCGCCCGTGCTTGTCTATGCCCCATTATTCACCATTAATTTTTCCCAAGCTATGACAAACAAAAGCATTTTGAGAACAATCGCCCTGCTGTTGTTGCCTGCCCTACTGCTGTTCAGCGCCTGCGACCCAGCCCTGCGCGGCAACGGCGACCTCGTGACCGAATCCCGCAGCGAAAAAGATTTCGACGGCCTCGATGTGTCCGTGCCCGGCAAGGTGGTCGTGCTGTCGGGCGACGAGTTCAAAGTAGAAGTGCAGGTGGAAGAAAACCTGTTGCCTTACCTGAAAACAGAAGTGGAATCGGGCGATTTGCACATTTATTTTTCCCGCAACGTGCGTGACGTGGACAATCTCGTGGTGACGGTGACGATGCCCAAACTCGTTTCTGCCAACCTTTCCGGCAGTGTCGAATTTGTGGCAAATGATGCTTTCGTCGGCCAATTGCTCGACGTGGAAGTATCCGGCTCCGGGAAAGTGGAAATGGGCAACATCAGTTACAAAAAAGCATCGTTCAATTTGAGCGGCAGCGGCACTATCAACCTGCGCGGAGAGATTCTTGAACTGGAGACCTTTATTTCCGGCAGCGGCCACCTGAATGCGCTTGACTGTCCCGTTCAGGTCGCCGACATTCACCTCAGCGGTTCCGGTTCGGCCAAAGTGGACGTGGCCGACAAACTCACCGCCCACATCTCCGGCAGCGGTGAAATCCTCTACGAAGGCGACCCGGTGGTAGATGCCGATATTTCGGGTTCTGGCAAGGTGAAGAGGATTTGAGCATCAAGTAGTTGGAATAAAAAAACCGGCAAAGTCCTGTGCGGGCTTCGCCGGTTTGCTCTCAGCATCGTTTGTTCAAACCTTTTGGCAAACCCAGCCTACATCCCGGCCTCGCTTATCAAAGCCCTCGCCCGCTCGATATCTGGGTGAGCGACTCCCTGTCCTTCAAGGCGTTTCAACGTATTTAGGAACATTTCTGAGTAGGTCTCGTTGCCCTTGTAGGGCTTGCCTTTGTATACGAGGTATATTTTTTCCGCATCAGCGTACCGGCCTTGCAACAGCAGCGCGTGGGCGAGGTTGGCGGGCAGGTCGGGGTTGGCAGGGTCGAGGTCGAGGCCACGCTTCAGCGAAGTTTCTGCCGCTTTGCCGTCGGGTATGTAAAGTTGGCTGACGGCCAGGTCATTGTATTTTCGGGCGATATGCTTTTTAAGGGCATCGTTGCCGCTTTCGAGGGCATATTCGTAGAGACGAGCGGCACGGGAAAATCTGTTTTTAGAGTCGGCAGTTGTCGAGTTGTTGCTCGCTCGTTGTGCATTCCTGTCGGCGAAAGCAACAATTTGCCAAGGTTCGCGGGTCTCGCGGAGCAGTTGTTCGTTTTCGGATTTTATGTCCAGTAAGCCATCCAAATTCCAAGCATCGAGTTGCGGTCCGGTGAGGGAGGCAAGGCGCTGGCTGCTGTGCAATTTGCCGACGATATTTGTGGCATCAAGTTCCCAGACTTTGGCCGTTGCGTCTTCCGAGCCAGTAGCAAGCCTTTTGCCATCAGGCGAAAAAGTCACGCTGGACACGGCATACCCATGACCTTCCAAAGTCAACATTGGTTCGCCGCTTTCCAAACTCCAGATTTTGACCGTCCAATCTTGCGAGCCGGTTGCCAATTTTTTGCCGTCGGGCGAAAAAGCGACGCTGCTGACCCCGTACTCCAAATGCCCTTCAAGCACCATGATTGCCTTTCCGGTTTTCAAATCCCAGACTTTGGCTGTTGCGTCATCCGACCCGGTAGCCAATCTTTTCCCGTCGGGCGAAAAGGCCACGCTCCTGACCCATTCCGAATGGCCTTTGAGTGTGCGGACGGTTTTTCCGGTTGACAGATCCCAAATTTTGACCGTGTTGTCGGCTGAACCGGTGGCGAGGTTTTTTCCATCGGGCGAAAAAGCGACGCTGCTGACCACGCCGCTGTGTTCTCTCAGCGTTTTGGCCTCGCCTGTGGCTATTGTCCACACTTTTGCCGTACTGTCTGCCGAGCCGGTTGCCAGCAGTTTCCCGTCCGGGGAGAATGCCACGCTGTTGACATAATGGCTGTGCCCTTTGAGCGTGGTTGCTTCTTTGCCCGTTTCCAAGTCCCAAATTTTGGCTGTGTTGTCTTCTGCGCCAGAAGCCAGCCTTTTCCCGTCGGGCGAAAAAGCGACACACATTACCGTGTCCCCGTGGCCTGTGAGGGCGACTGGTTTTTTCAAACCGTCCAAATCTGTCACCACGACCGTTTTGCCGTATGACCCTGTGGCGAGTTTTTTCCCGTTGGGCGAAAAGGCAACACTGCTGACGATATCGCCATGTTTTTGCACAACCGCTGCTCCTTCTGCAGCCAAATCCCAGATTTTGGCTGTGCGATCGTTTGAGGCGGTGGCGAGCGTTTGGCCGTCGGGCGAAAAAGCCAGCCCCCTCACCCAGTTGCTGTGCCCCACGATTCGCATGATCACAATTTCATCTTCTGGGTTCCATATTTTGGCTGTGTTGTCATACGACCCTGTGGCGAGTTTTTTCCCGTCGGGTGAAAAGGCGACGCTACTGACCCAACCATTGTGTCCTTCGAGCGAACGCTCTACTTTGCCACTTGCTACGTCCCAGATTTTGGCGGTTTTGTCATGCGATCCTGTGGCGAGTTTTTTCCCGTCGGGCGAAAAGGCGACACTGCTGACAACATCGCTATGTGCTGTAAGAGGCTCGCGCGACTTGCTGGTTTTTATGTCCCAAATCCTGATGGAATAGTCTTCGGATGCGGTGGCGAGCAATTGCCCGTTAGGAGAAAAAGAGATGCTGCTGACAAACCCATCGTGCCCTTCGAGGGTCTGTGCCGCGCCAGTTTTTAGTTCCCAAATTTTGGCGGTGTTGTCCTGAGAGCCAGTGGCAAGCCGCTCTCCGTCGGGAGAAAAAGCGACACAGACAACGGATGCTTCGTGCCCTTTGAGGGTGGTATCGGCCTTGCCGGTGTCTGCATCCCAGATTTTAACCGTGTTATCTTCGGAGCCAGTGGCAAGTTTTTTCCCGTCGGGCGAAAAAGCGATGCTCGTGATAATATTCTGATGCCCTGACAAAGTTGCGATTGGCTCACCGGTCTCTATGTTCCAGATGTTGGCGGTGTTGTCTTCGGAGCAAGTAGCCAATTTTTTCCCGTCGGGCGAAAAGGCGACGCCCCGAAGAGCCGCGTTGTGGCCTTCGAGGTTGTAGTGCCAGGGCAGCCGGTGCGTGGAGTCTTGGTGGTCGTTGTAGTAAAGTGCTTCTGCCAGCGCACGGGCGGCTTGGGGGTTGTCGGCTTCGGCATAGCGATGGGCAAATGCGGCGAGTCGGAATGCGGCGGTGCGGTCACCGTCGCGCAGGGCGATTTGGCTTTTGAAAGCAATATCGTTGGCATAGGCGCGGCGTTTGTCGCGCTCGGCTATGTTGCGCTGCCATATCGCATAGAGCATGGCCGCCACGGAGATGGCTGCCAAGGTGAGCGAATACAGGGTGATTCGGAGCGCCCGCATCCGTTTGCGGCGTTCGGCGGCGAGCAAGGCATCGCGCTCGGCCTGTTCCTGCCGTTGGCGCTCGAGTTCTTCCAGCCGTTCTTCTTCCCGTCGCCGCTCCCGGTATTTCACCAAAATGGGCGGCACGAGGGTGTCGTGGCTGATTTCGTAGTAATAAGAATCAAGGCGGGGTTCTTTGCGAAGCAGGCGCATTTCCACCAATTGGTTGAGCAGTTGGGAGGTAGCGTTCCGCTTTAGCAAATCGCCTTCGTCCACGCTGCGGCGGCGCTCTGTGTCGGTGATGAGTTCTTGCTCGACGATGCGCCGCGCGGGTAGGCGCTGGGCTTCTGGCAGTTCGCCGATTGTGTCGGTATAAAAATCGGTGAGCAGTCGCTGAATGCCTGCCGCCCCGCCGTAAAGGCCGGGGGAGACGGTGCCGATAGGCTGTTTTGCGGTGTTTTGGATGACCAATTTTTCTATGGCCTGACAGATAATCTGCAATTGGAAAGACTCGACGCTTTGCTTTCCGTGCTGACTGAGCTCGGCGTGGATTTCAGCGAGTGCAGCCTCGTCATATTGAAAAGGGGGGGAGGCGAAACCAGCCCCGCCCGCTGTTTTGGCGGGCAAGCCGGCGGGCAGCACCATTGCTTCCCGCGCGCCTTTTTCGGAGAGCGGGCCGAGTTCGTAGCGGCTGCGCAGGATGTCGGGTATTTGCGGGCTGAGGGCGTTGAGCAGGTGGAGCAGGTCGGAGCGGATGCTGAAAATACATTGCACCGAGGGCTGGCGCTCGAGTTCGGCGAGGGTTTCGTCGGGCACTTCGGGGTTCTCTTGCACGAGGCGCAAGAGTTCAGCTTGCACGGTTTGGGGGATTTTCTGGTTGGCGACATCTGCAAAGTCGCGGATGAAATGCAGGCGTTGTTCGGGGGTGTAGAGGGTGAAAATTTCTTCAAACTGGTCGAAGATAATCAGCGGCGTGGCCGGTCGCCCGTTTTTGCTCGCCTTTGCGTATTTGAGTTGCTCCCAAAGTGTTTTGCCGCTGTATTTGGGGTCAAATGCCACGCCTTCCGATTCCATTTTTTGCAAAAACTGCTCATGGAGGGTTTGGGCGGTGTTGTTGAACCTGACATAGATGGGCAGTAGGTCGCTTTTTGCGAGCATGGGTATCAAACCGGCGTTCAGAAGGGAGGTTTTGCCCATGCCCGATTTGGCGAACAGCACCACGAGATGCTCTACTTTGACCAAGTTGTAGAGGTCGCGGGTTTCTTGCGCCCGCCCGAAAAAAAGCGCGGCTTCTCTTACCTCGAAGGGTTTGAGGCCAGGGTAGCGATAGTTCGGCTGGCTCATAGGTGTTGGAGAATAGTGGAGAGTTCGGTCACGATGTGGCGCCAAGCTTCGGGTATGTCGTCGTCCCAGCTGCTGATGGGTTTTTTGTTGCGCGGGAGTACGGGCATCGTTTCTATGTCGGGCAACGATTCCCAGAGCGTGGCTTCTGTGAGCACTGGCACTATGGTGACTTTGCCCTCGCGGTGCAGGGGCAGCAATTGCTGTTCCCAGAGGTCGTAATATTCGGCCACAAAACTGGCGGTTATGAGCGGGATGATGACCGCAGCCGATTCCATGAGTTCGCGCAGTTTTTCGGCGATGTTGTCGCCCGGCGCTATTTCGCCCATGTCGAGGCGACGGTCTTTTGGCAAAGCAGCGGCGTTTTTGGCAAATTGCTGCTGCCATTTTGTGTCTTCTACGGCGTGCAGCACAAGTGCGCTGGTGCCCCCAGAGGTGCTTTTTGGGGGCTGTGCAATTTGTCCAGCACTGTTTTTCTGCTCCCATCTCCGCCGGAGCTCCGCTGTGAACGCTTCGATGCTCAAGTCGAAAAAACCGATTTTGAAGCGCCTCCCGAAAAAGACTTCCGCCGTGGGCGACAAAGGCGCGCTGCCGTTTTGAAGGGCAAATGAAATGGGGATTTTCGCTTCGTCTTTCGGGTTGAGCGCGCTCAGCAAAAGGCGCAGATACCAGTCGGAAAAATCGAAGCCGAGGAAAAGGTAGTTTTTGCTTTCGCGGAAAACGGCTTGAATGCTGTTGGGGATTTTATGTTCTTTCTGGATGATTTGCTGGACGAACTCCACCTGTTGGCTCTCCGTCAGCACCACCGAGCCGGGCACAGTATAGTTGCCAAATAGGTTGTAGATAAAGGGGGTTGGGTCGTCGTTGTCGTATTGGGGGTCGTCCTGCTCTCCGCTGTGGTCAAAATTGTAGAGCATGGACTTGAAATGAGTGTGCCGCTTGAGGTAGGCTTGGCCCAGCAGGTCGTCGGGCGCGGCATTGATGATGAGCCGGAACGGCAAGTGCGTCAGGTGTTCGAGCGCCGGCACCGGTTCCCGTTCGCGTTTGTAAAAAGCCTGCAACAGCCCCTTGAAACGGGTGAGGTTGTTGGTCTCGCGGATATACACCTCGGTGACGTGCGATAGATTGGCCGGGTCGTTTATTTTCTCGGCGGGCAACATCTGCGCCAGTTGGCGGGCAAATTGCTGGGTGAGCGGCTCAGGCGGGGCATCGCTGCCCGTCGGCACGGCGATGTTGGGGCCCAGTATCAAGATACATTCATTCAGCTCGATGCTGATGAGCAGGTCGTTCCAATCCTGCTCGGAGACTTGTCGTGGCATAGGTGTCGGTGCGGGGGAAGTTTGTTGCAAAAGAGGTATCAGGGTCGGAAAATCAATGAATTCCAAGCAGTCGTGCAAAATTGAATTTGTCTCACCGCAGAGACGCGGAGTAGGCAAAAACCAATCTTTGCGCCTCTGCAGTGAGTCAGAGATTTCTTAGTTGTTGGCGCCAAATTCTAGCAGTTCAATCCCCCATGTGAAGCCCAAAAGATTAAACCCGCAAGTGACAACGACAAGACCATCTTCTTCTTTTACCTGAATATCAGTCAAATACCACTCAAAACCTGATTCGGTTATCTTGATATTGTTCCCATTGACGATTTCCCATGTACCGGAAACCTCAAAGGCGCTCATAATCAGTTCATCGTCGTCGTCTATGTAAATTTCTTCTTCATCTTCCTCCTCCTCGCCGTAATACGCCAAAAAAAGCAATGTGCAGGTGCCGTCTTCGTTGAAAGTGATGGTCTCGGGTATTTCAGTGGCTTCATCGGTGGAGGTAAATTCATCTCCCTGCCCAAATTCTTCGTCGTATATGCGCTCGGTCATTTCAAAATCAATAGCGTGCAGTTCCCACACCCCAACCACCGATTGGGCATTGCCCCAATAGTTCGCAAACAGGCAAAAGCATAGAATAGGAATGAATTTGTTTATTTTCATGGCGAAAAGTCGTTTTGTTTGAAAATTGAGTGCGCAAATGCCAGTCGGAGCCTTGTGCCTTATGGAAGGTGCCATCACCCAAATAAGTCCGAAACTGGGGCGTGTTGAAATTTTGCGGCAATCACAATGCCGTTATTGCTCGTTGTTCAGGGTTTCTTTTTTTTGATTTTGGAGGCTTCCGGGTTCTTCTTTTTCGGGTCGCGGGCTACCACGAAAACAACTTGATCGCCCACCTTGACCCTAGTTTCGGTGCCGCCGTTGAAATGAAAGGGATACTTTGTGTTGGTGGCTGGGTCCAACACGGCACCCATGCCTTTTACCGCAATCAAATCGGAAACTACGCCAGCGAATTCAACGAGATCCTCACCGTCGGGCTGAACGGCAGCTGCGTTCTCCGCAGGCGTGGAAGCAGCCGGACAAGTGTCGCAGGGGAAATTAGGGTCGAGAAAAGTGTTGAGCAGAAAAGTGAGGGCAAAAATGACTTTCATATTGTACGAGCATTTAGTGGCGAAAAGTGGCGAAGTACAGCCTCGCAAAAGTAGCAATTATGGTCAAAGCAAAATGGTTTTGAGCACATCGTCCCTTCGCAGGCCTGTTCTCATCGAATGTGCAAGCCGTCATTGATGTTTTTATCCCTTTGACGTTTGTGGCATGCATATCTTAACACGGGGGCGACAAAAAAAACTCGTGCCGCCAAGTTTACGGCATAGCAAGGCCAAACTTCTGGCACATCTACCCGTGCCATGAATGTCGAAACTTAACGGATTTCCTTACTATTGGTGTTAGCTTCTCGAATGCGGAGATATTGAGCCAACTAATGGGCGAAGTCCTGAATGGGCTTCAGCGGCTCTTTTATCCCTAAAAGCAACTCCTGACCCCAATCACCCCGCAATCGCCTTTATCCCCGGCAGCTCCTTCCCCTCCAAAAACTCCAGCATCGCGCCGCCGCCAGTGCTGACAAAACTGACTTTTTTAGCGAGTTTGAGTTGGTTCACCGCCGCCACCGAGTCGCCGCCGCCCACCATCGTGAACGCGCCTTTTTTCGTCGCGGAAGCGCAGGCTTTCGCCACCACTTTTGTGCCTTCGGCAAATGCGGGCATTTCAAAAACCCCCATCGGGCCGTTCCAAATCACGGTTTTGCTTTTGCGAATGACGGAGGCAAACGACTTGGCCGCCGCCGGGCCGATGTCCAAACCCATCCAGCCGTCGGGAATTTGGTTGCTGGGACAAATCTGCACCTTCGCGTCGGCAGCGAATTTGTCGCCGCAAACGGAATCTTTCGGCAGGAGAACTTTCACACCCGCAGCCTTTGCTTTTTTCAAAAATTCGAGCGCAGTTTTCAGCTTGTCGGCCTCCACGAGCGAGTTGCCGACCGCGCCTTTTTTCGCCAAAAAGAAAGTGTAAGCCATCGCCCCACCGATAAGGATGTTGTCGGCGTAGTCGAGGAATTTTTCCAGCAGCATGATTTTGTCGCTGACTTTGGATCCGCCAGTGACGCAGGTCACGGGCTTTTCCGGGGTTTTCATGGCGCGGGTCGCGTTTTCGATTTCGCGCTCCATGAGGTAGCCGAAGGTCTTGCTGTTTTTGTCAAAAAACTGCGCGACGATGGTCGTGCTGGCGTGGGCGCGGTGGGCTGTGCCGAACGCGTCGTTCACATATACGTCGCCGAGCGCGGCCAATTTTTTGGCAAATGCTTCGTCGCCTTTTTCTTCTTCGGGATAAAAACGGGTGTTTTCCAAGAGCAACACCTCACCTGGCAGGAGCGCGGCGGCTTTCTTCTCCGCTATTTTCCCAATACAGTCGTCGGCAAAATGGACTTTGGTTTTCAACTTTTTGCGCAGGTGTTTCACCAAATGCTGGAGGGTGAATTTCTGCTTGTTGATGCTGCCGTCGGCGTTTAGTTTTTCCAGCGGGCGACCGAGGTGCGACATCAAAATGGCTGAGCCGCCCTGCTCCAAAATGTGCTTGATGGTCGGCAGCGCCTCGCGGATGCGGGTGTCGTCCGTGATGTTGAATTCTTTGTCCAGCGGCACGTTGAAGTCCACGCGGACGAGTGCTTTTTTGTTTTTGAAATTGATTTTCATTGTTTAATAGTTGAAAAACGTTTGAGTGCGTTCTACAAATCTTCTTCTGCAACGATGTTGAACAAGTCGCCATTTTTCTCATCCGCTGAAAACTTCTCACCAAAGTCTTTCAAATTTCTCATTACCATATAAACGTACCGCTAATATGCCGTATTCAGGTGAGTAAAAAAGTGTATCAGGACTGTTGTAGTCAATATTGCTGTAAGAGATTACATTGTAGAAGGTCTTACCCAAGACGGTAAACGAGTCAAGGCAAGTTTGCTTTATTGAGGGATGGCTCCCCCTACAAAGGGGGACTAATGTTGAATCTACCAGTATGTTAGAATAAAGGGCTTTAGGCATATTTATGCTCAACAAGGAATCTACATTGGAATAAAACTCAATACGAAAATTATTCTCATGGCCAATCCCTTTGATCCGAATTTCCAACCACTCACTTTTAGAAATGGGGCAGTGAGCGAAAGGCTTGTCAACAAATGTGTCGAGACGAGTCGGCTCTACTTCATACGACAAGGTATCTGTACCGTTTTTCAGAAAAAAAAGAATATCCCCTGTAGAATAAGGGATAAAAGACCTTTTGTCCTCTATTCTATAAAATGGAATTTCATCATCACAACAGCCATCACAACCTTGAAATAAGAGCACGGCAAGGAATAGGAAAATATGTATTGCTTTCATGGTTGGAAAGTGATTTGAAATATGCGATTTCAAAATTCACAAAAACATTGGACGTGAACCCCAAAGCCCAACGTCCAATGCTTTGATTATCTCCCTCTCCTTCGGAGAGGGCTGGGGTGAGGCTCACAACATCCCGCACAACTGTGCCAAACGCGCCGAATACCCGGCCTCGTTGTCGTACCAGCCCACGATGCGGCAGGTGTTGCCGTTGGCCTGCGTCAGCGGCGCGTCGAAGATTACCGAGTGCGTGTTGCGCACGATGTCGCTTGACACGATGGGGTCGGTGTTATATTCCACGATACCTTTCAGATGGCCTTCGGCGGCGGCTTTGAATACGGCGTTGATTTCTTCCACCGTCGCTGCTTTTTTGATAACGCAAACGCAGTCGGTCACCGAGCCGGTAGCCACCGGGACGCGAAGCGAGTGCGCCTCGATTTTGCCTTTGAGGTGTGGCGCCACGAGGATGACAGCCTTTGCAGCGCCGGTGGTGGTGGGCACGATATTTTGCGCGGCAGCGCGGGCGCGACGCAGGTCGCGGTGCGGGGCGTCTTGCAGGTTTTGGTCGGCAGTGTAGGCGTGGATGGTGTTCATAAACAATTGCTCCACCCCGAAGGCCTTGTCGAGTACCATCACCATCGGCACGAGGCAGTTGGTGGTGCAGGAGGCATTGGAAATGATGAGGTCGGTATCTTTGATTTTGTCGGCATTCGCGCCGATGACGAAGGTGGGCACATCGTCGGCTTTCGGCGGGGCGGAGAGGACGACACGTTTTGCGCCTGCTTGCAGGTGCAGCCCGGCTTTTTCTTTGTCGAGGAAAATGCCCGTGCATTCGAGCACCACGTCCACGCCGAGGTCTTTCCACGGAAGTTCGGCGGGGTTTTTCACCGCATAGGCGGCGATTTTGTGGCCGTTCACGACGATAAATTGGTCATCGTCGGAGACGGAAACTGTGCCGTCGAATCGGCCGTGCATAGTATCATACTTCAAAAGATGCGCGAGCGTGGCGTTGTCGGTGAGGTCGTTGATAGCGACGACTTCGACGTTGGGGTCTTTTACGAGGTTGCGGAAAGTGAGGCGACCGATGCGGCCAAAGCCGTTGATGGCGATGCGTTTTTTTGCCATGATTGTTTCGTTGAAAAGTTATTTCGGTGAACGATGTCCTTTGGTCAATTTGATTAAAAGCGCGGCAAAAGTAGGGGTTTGGAGAACAAAACTTTCGGAAAATTGGCAACTTTCGGAAAGTTAAGTTGCATCAACCGCCGCCGCACTCCGCCGCAACCGATACCCTTCTTCCCCGGCCACCAAACCCAAAAAACGATTGAGCGCCAGCCACTTCGCCTCGTCCAATTCGTAACTGATATTTTCCCGGAAATACTTTTCCACGTCGAAGCTGGGCATAGTGGGCAGGATTTTGGTCAGTTCGGGAATGTGGTCGAGGCCGATTTGCAAAGCCGCATTAAAGCGGGCGAGCAATTCCGGGTGTAAAGGTTTCGCACTGACCCAAGCCGCAAAAACGAAGGGTGAACTCGTCCAGTCCGTCCACGCTTCGCCAAGGTCGTACACGAACGGGAAACGTCGTTCCTGTCCAATGGCGCGGTCGCCGATGATGAGGCCCGCCGTGTCGCCGCCGATTTTTTCTTCATAACCTGCCGTCGCGGGGATGAATTCAGGTTGAATCTTCCAATACTTTTCACACAAAACTCGCGTCAAGGCCACCGAGGTGCGCGAGTGAAAATCGAGGTAAATCCGCTTGATTTCGGAAAGCGGTTTTTCGGAAAAAATACAAACCGTCTTCACCGTGCCGACCGAGCCAATGCAATAATCGGACACCAAATGCGCCTCCGGCAATTCAGGAATAATAGCGACTGGCGTGAGCACGACATCTGCCTCGCCCGTCAGCAATTTCTGGGCGCAAACGGAAGGAATGTCGAGGCTCAAATCAATCTCGCCTGCCAAATCGCTGCGGAAAAGGCCGTAGATAAAGGGCTTGGTGTTAAGGTAAGAGACGGCTGAGAGGCGCATGAATTCGTTGTCGGTTGCTGGTTGCTTGTTGTTTGTTCTCACGCAGATTTGACAATCCCGAAAAAATCGGGATTGTCAAATCTCTACTTCGGCCAAATGGCTCGTGTCATTCTCCACTTCAAAAATAAACTCATCATTCTGAAAATGAATGATATACAGTCCGGTGTTCGAGTGCGGCACACCTTCCATGTCGGCTGGCCCCAGACCTTTCAACATAGTGACGAGGCAGCGCAATGTGCGGCCGTGGGCAGCAATAAGGATACGTTTTTCCGAGCGGGTTTTGAGCCATTCGACGAAGCGCGTCAGGCGGTCTTGGAGTTGGCGGGCGGATTCGCCGTTTGGGAGGGAGGCATCCAAGTTGCCCGACTTCCAATGCTCGATGGTTTTGTGGAAATCAGCCACTCGATCGGGCGTGCCGGGCTTGCCCTCGTGGTCGCCCCAAGAGATTTCGTTGATGTCTCCTGTTTGTATCCACGGGATTTCTTTTTCCAAAAAATGGCGGACAGTTTGGTGGGTGCGCCGCAGTTTGGAAGTGACAACTAATTGAAAATCAATTTCCTGATAGGTTTCAAAAAAGGCGCGGGCTTGTTCGCGGCCAGTCTCGTTCAGGTCGGTATCCACGCCGCTGCCCTGCACGATGCCGAGGCGGTTGAATTCTGTTTCGCCGTGGCGAAGGATGTAAAGTGTCATTCGTTGGTTGATAAAAGTTGGTGAGGGTTGATAAAGGTTGATGAAGGTTGATAAAAGTTGTTGAATCAGAGTACGCCCTACGTTATCAACCCAGTAAACCTTTATCAACCCTGTCAACTAATTTTGAACTACCGGCAACTCGATATACCCCCGATATGCCTTATCCTCCTCAAATTCCACGTCGGTGAAATCTTGGATCACATTGTACAAAGTGTCGCGTTCGATAGGGCGTCGCCCCACGCGGCGAATCATGTCCACGAGTTGTTGGGTCGTGAGGGCCGGGTGTTGTTCTTCGGAGCCAGCCATCGAGTAGATTTTCGTCGTGTCGTCAATCGTGCCGTCGAGGTCGTCCACGCCGAAAGCGAGAGCGAGTTGCGCCGTCGTGCGGCCAATCATCGGCCAGTACGTTTTGATGTGGTCGAAATTGTCGAGGTAAATGCGACTAATGGCGTAATTACGCAGGTCTTCGACCGTCGTGCTTTCGGCGATATGGCTCATCTGGTTGTCCTGATTGCGGAATTTCAGCGGGATAAACGTTTGAAAACCAGCGGTTTTATCCTGCAACTGGCGAAGCCGTTCGAGGTGGTCAATGCGGTGATGGAATTGTTCGATGTGGCCGTAAAGCATCGTCGCGTTGGAGCGCATACCGAGTTCGTGCCAGATTTCGTGGATGCGCAGCCACTGCTCGGCATCGCATTTGTCGGCGGCGATTTGCTCGCGTATTTCTGGGTGAAAAATCTCCGCACCGCCGCCGGGCAGACTGCTCACGCCCGCTTCTTTTATCCGTTTCATACCTTCTTCATAACTCATTTTCGCTTTTTTGAAAATATAGTGGTACTCCACCGGCGTGAGGGCTTTGACGTGGAGTTCGGGGCGGTGATTTTTTATTTTTTGAAAAAACTCGAGGTAAAACGGCAAGTCGTATTGTGGCAAAACGCCCCCGACGATGTGTACTTCCGTCACAGGTTGGCCGTCGTACTTCCGAACGATGTCGAACATTTCGTCCATTGAAAAAGCCCAGGAATTCGGGTCGTTGCGCTGTTTGATGAGGCGCGAGTACGAGCAGAATTTGCAGTCATAGACGCACAAATTCGTTGGCTCTATGTGGAAGTTGCGGTTGAAAAAGGTGTTGTCGCCGTTCTTTTTTTCGCGGATAAAATTGGCGAGTGCACCGAGGTAGGAAAGGTCGCCGTGCTCAAACAAAAAAACACCTTCATCGAAATCAATGCGCTGGTTGTCAGCGACTTTTTGGGCTATATGGCGATGGTCGGTGCTGAGATTTTTGTCGTTCAGAAGAGTGTCGAGTTGTTCGATGCCGCGCATTTTCTTTTTTATTTTGAAACAAAAAACCCCGCGAACGGGGCTTTGTTCAGGATTTTCAATTTTTTTTGAAAATTGTCCCCCCTCGTTCAACCCCACCCCCGACCCCTCCCCTGAAAAGGAGGGGAGGCGTAGAGTACGCCGCGCTCCCCTCCTTTTCGGGGGTGGGGTTGAACGAGGGGGGGGAGACTCACTGGAATTTTATCAACTCCATCAATTTCTTCGCGTTCTCGGTGTTGGAGAATTCTTTTTCGAGCACTGCCCGCCGCTCTTCGATTTTGCTTTGCTCGAACGGCGCGTTCAGCAGCGCCTCGATGGTCTGGCTGATGGCTGCGGCGGAATTGCGGACGTAGCACAACTTCGCCAGCCCGGTGCCGCTCACCATTTCCTCGTTGACGATACAAAAACGCCCGCGGAAAAGTGCATTGATGAGTTTCAATTTGATACCCGACGACTGGAACGACACGAGCAGGTTGATGTGGGCCTTGGCGATGAGGTTGTTCATTGTCCGGTCGTCGGGGTTTTCCACGAGCGTGATGTGCTCGTATTGTTGTACCAAATCTTTGAGCCGCCACGACGGTGCCATGCCCGCCACCACAAAGGGTATGTCAATTTTTGAAAAAACATTCTCGATGAGCCACACGGCGGATTGTTCATTGTCCGGCACACTCAGTTTCCCATGGAAAAGAACGTATTCGCCCCGGCCTAACTGGCTCTCCACCTGTTCGTTCGGGTGAAATGCCGGGATATAATGCGTGTTGGCCTTCATCTCCCGGTAGTAGGCCTGGTCGGTGGTGGAGACGGTGAGAATCTCGTCGGCGTGCAGCACGACTTTTGGCTCGATGCGCTGGAGTTTGATGCTTTCGATGAAATAATAGATTTTTTCCAGCACCTCCGTCGGTGCGGTGGAGCGCGAAAGTCCCTCATAATACTGCCACTCCACATTGTGCATCCGCACGAGTTTTTGCCGACCGCGCAGGCGTTTGCGCCACACCCAAGCGGCAGTGTGCATCCCCTCGAACAAAATGGGATAGCTGTCTTTTTTCAAACGCTTCAGCAGCGACCTGTTTTGCCGGGTGCGCATGATGAACGGCAAAAAACTCAGCTGGTAAAACAGCGAACGGCTGCGTTTGTAATAGTGGACTTCGTGGCAATATTTTTCCAACTCGGGCTGCTGAGTGCGCTCGCCATATTGGAAGCAATGCAAAATAATTTTCACGCCTTGCGCGTGCAACGCCTTGATTTGGTTGAAAATAAGAATAACGCCGCCGTAGTTCGCAGGGTAGGGGATATCAAAAGAAACGACGTGCAGGTGCATGAGGAAATGAAAAGTGAGGAGTGAGGAGTGCGGTTTTTTGATATGCAAAAGTATAAAAACGGTTACGACAACTCCGCTCCCACTTTGTACAGCAACGCGAGTGTGGCACGGATGCCGTCGGGTTCTGAAAGTTTGTCGCCCTCATATTCGATACCGACATAACCCCGATAGCCTGCGTCTTTCACGATTTTTAGCATCCGGCGGTAATCGGTATCCGTACAGTTGCCCTGCGCATCAAAATCGTGGGCTTTGGCGCTCACGTCTTTGGCCCATGGCATGAACTCTTGTGTGCCGAGGTAGCGGTCGTATTGCTCGGCACATGGCGAACCCCAATCGTCCTCTTTTTCCCGCCGCACGCAGAAATTGCCGAAATCGGGCAAGATGCCACATTCCTTCATGTTCACTTTTTGCATCACCCCGGTCAGCCATTTTCCGTTGGAAGAGTAGCCGCCGTGATTCTCGACGATGACGCTGATGCCGTGCGTTTTGGCAAAAGTCGTCAGCCGACGCAGCCCGTCCGCCGCGTTGTCGGACACGACCTCCGCCGTGCCTTGCCCGCCCGCATTCACGCGGATGCAAAAGCAGCCGAGCGACTTGGCGGCCTCCACCCATTTGTAGTGATTCTCAACGGCTTGAGTGCGTTTGGCGGCATCCGCGTCGCCGAGATAGCCCTCGCCGTCGCACATGATAAGCACGGATTTTACGCCATTGTCGTCGCAGCGCATTTTCAAATCGGCGAGGTATTTTTTGTCCTGTGCTTTGTCCTTGAAAAACTGGTTGACGTACTCGACCGCCGTGATGCCGTAGTCTTTTTTGGCAACAAGGGGGAAGTCGAGGTTGGTCATTTTGCCAGCAAAAATGGTGCGGTGGAGCGACCATTCGGCGAGCGAAATATCAAAAAAGAGGCGTTTGCCGGTGGCAGGGTCAATGGCGCCCATGGCCTTTTTCGAGTCGGCACAAGCAGGGAGTTCCGACAGAATCATGGCGCCAGCAGCGGCGATAGCGGTGTTTTTCATAAAAGTACGACGGTGCATGAGCAAAAAATTTGAGCGTTGAGGAAGTGTAAACAAAGTTTCGGCGGACGAGATAGGGGTGCGGGCAAAAATAGAATGTTTTTCTTTTGAAACCCCGTATTTGTCAGCACCGCAAAACAAAACAGGCTGATTTTCAGCGATGTCTGGTATCTCAGATTTTGTTGCCCCGGCATCGCCATCTTTCGTTTAAAAAGCCGCTGTTTGTCCGCGAATGACCTAATCCTCGTTTTTTTCAAATTTTTGCTCCTCGCCAAAAAAAATTTTCTCCGTTCGCTTGTTTATTCTTTGGCAACACACATACCTTAGGGAATCTTTTTTGGGGTATCCCCCGGCTCTTTCCAATTATTATATCGTTCACCAAAACTGAGGCTTATGAATATCACTTTCGAGGAGCTGCGCCGCATCAAGCACTCCCTGCCCACTGGCAGCATCCACCGCATCGCCGAAGAACTCGCCATTGACGATCAAACCGTCCGCAACTACTTTGGCGCACACAAATACAAAGATGGGGAAGTGGTGGAATGGCATTTGGAACCAGGGCCGAATGGCGGCATCGTTCACTTGGAAAACACCACTATTCTCGACCGTGCGCTTCAGATTCTTGAAGAACACAAGGTCGCTATGCAGTAAAAACGCAAAACACAAACTTTTCTGCCCGCCGACACGAACGGCGATTGTCCTGAAAGGGAAACCGGTTTGAGCAACTCGGTTTCCCTTTTTTGTTTGCCCACTATTGTGAAAGAAGGTTGTTCTTGAAGTTGGTTTACAAGTAAAAATTTTCCGTAAGTTCTCGAAATTCACCCGAATAACCCTGCCCAACCGCCCCGTCGAAAATGCAAAGTTTCTTCCGCACAAAATGGTACGGATTCCTTTCAAACCGCAACAACAGTCGCTCCACTGGCTTCTCCGGGCGGGAAAATACTTCCACTTCTTCCGTGCAATATAGGCCGTTCGGCACCGCCAATTCGCACAAACGCCGCCCTTCCTGCACCGGCAAAATCACGCACAGCCGCCCATTTTCTCTCAATAAATTTTTGGAAACCGCCAACAATTCGCCCGGCGACAGCGAGGCCGTATGCCGTCCCAAGCGGCGGGTCGTATCGGGCGACATGGTCGTTTCTGAGAAAAACGGCGGGTTGCTAACAATCATATCAAATTGCCTGTCAGTGTTTTGGGCAAAATCCTGCATAGAAGAACCCACCAGTTCAAGTTGCTCGGCCCAAGGCGAGGCAGCAAAATTGCGGCGGGCGAGCGCGGCAGAGGGCGGGTGCATTTCGACGGCGGTGATTGTTACCCTTCCCTCCTTCAACCCCGCCCCCGACCCCTCCCCTAAAAGGGAGGGGAGCGCGGAACACGCTACGTCTCCCCTCCCTTTTAGGGGA
>CAYZVM010000065.1:0-27660 GCA_964481485.1 uncultured Saprospiraceae bacterium
TAACCCCAGATTTCTGGCTCCAAATGACCCTTTCACCTTAATTCATTGATGAGCGGAAAATTGACTACTCAAACAAGGATGACTTCGATGGATACCGAGTGCCAAATAACTTATTTTAAGGTTATAGTGGCCGCTAACGGCGGCACTCACGCATACCGCCGCCTGCGTTGGCTTTGCGTGTTGGCGTTGGCGGCGGTTGGCGTTGAGTGCATTGTTCTGCGTTTTATTATTTTATCAAGTCATAAACCCAACTTGAAATTAAATTAGTGCAAATTGCAACAATTATTGAAATTGCGAAATATACCCATTGCATTTGGTATTGTTTCATTACATATTGTTTGTATTTTTCACTTTCTTTTGTCAAGACAATGAAACTTGGCATTTTATTGTCAGCGAGGTAAAATATTACATATCCTATTATTATTGATAAAAGAATAGGTGAAAAAGCACAAAATAAGTCAAGTAGTCCATTATATGACGTTTGATAGTCACTTTGTACTTCATAACGTATAAAGAAATCCAATTTTTTATCAAGGGAAGGGTTTTCAGAACGTAAAAATTCATCAGTTGAATTCTTAATCGCTTGGTATCTGTCATCATAGTCAATATTTCTCGCCTTCTGTATTCCGTACAAAAAGCCCGCAAAGGCAATTATTCCAAAAATCCAACTTATAATGAGTTTATATTTAAAGAAAAATTTTGCTGTCTTATTTTCTTTTCTAAAATAAACTCTAATTCTATCTTTTAAGGTGTTCATCAAGTCCTCCCCCCAAGTAATTTCTGTTGCAAAAATTGTAATGTTGAAGAAGCCACTATTATGGTTAGACAAAAGATATGAGATGAAGGAATTGCCGGTCTCTTTTGCATCAGTTTCACCAGTCACAGCGGGTGCGCCGATAGAGATAACTATTTCTTGTTTTTCCGGAACATTTTTACTTGGAAAATTAATTAAATAATTCCAAGACAACATTACTCCAACGGAAACTTTTGGTCCTAACTCAGTGTGTGTTACAAATTCCTCCAATGAACTTAATGTTACATCGGTGTTGTCCGAAAAATAAATCACAGTCTTAAATTGGATTAACGCTCCTTCATTTTGAAGCACTCTTTGGCTGACAATTTGGTGAAGGTCTAATATCTCTTCTTTTGAGATGTCAAAATCGCCGACAAGAATTGATGTCTTCTCTCTCGGTTTACCAAGTAATTTCCCGATGAATTCTTTGAAGTGTTCATTATCAAAAGGTAAAGACAGGTAGCCAGATGAGTAATTAACTAATCCAACATCTTCTTTTTTAGGTTCAATCGATTTATTCATATTTATTTATTTTAATTTTTCTTTTTTATCTCGCAGAACTATGTTTGGCCGCACCCCCGCCCATACCCCGACTTGCGTGAAAAACCGCTTTGTCCACCCCTTTGCCAATGGGCGCAGTTGCGTGTATGTAGGTTATTCGGTTGCATACACGCAATGCGGGTTTTCACTTGGTCGTCCGTTGCGGCAAAGCCAACTATACACAAAATCCCCCGCTCCCGGCAGAACAGCCGGAAGCGGGGGATTTTGTCAACATTTTGGCGAGAGCGTGTCCCATTGGATTTTATCTTGGAGCGCGAAAGATAGCAGGTGGATTTGGCCTGAGCAAGCAAATGGCGAATAAAATATTATTAGAGACCCAAATCACCAACCTGCCGCGACGCCTCCATGCACACTGCCGGGCTATTAACCCATGCGACTCACCGAAGCAGAAGGATGGGAAAACAGATTGAACGGATAAAACGGATTGTTTTTCTCTGATTTCTCCAAAAAATCTGTTCAAATCTGCAAAATCCGCTTTATCCGTTTTCCCATCCTGTACTGTGTGCGCATCGGTCGCAACTTGGGCTATCTACCGCCCCACCACTACCTTTCTGCCCACCACATCATTCCCGGCCAAAATCCGCAATTGATATACCCCGCCGGGCAAATCCTTTAAGTCCAGCGGGATATGCTGCTCCGTCACATTGTCCACCGACCAAGTGTGGAGCACACGACCGGCAGCGTCGGTCAGCGAGAGATGGAGCGTCTGCGGCTGCGGGAACGCAACGGCCAGAATCGCCCGGTCTTGGGCGGGATTGGGAAACACAATGGCATAAAAAGCATCGCCTGGGCTGCTGGTGCCGACGGTCGTCAGTTCGTAAGTGAACACCGCCGTGCAACCGTTCGCATCGGTGACTTGCAACTGATACGAGCCTTCCGGTATATGCACCAAATCTTTCACGCCGTTCACGAACAGCATCCCATTCCGCGTCCAACTGTAACTGTACACCCCCGTGCCACCCGTGATATTCACGATGATGCTGCCGTCGTCCTGCCCCGGCGTGGGCTGCACGACCGTAGCAGCTGTGATTTCGATGGGCGCAGGGTTGGGAAGCGTATAAGTCGTGTCCACCTCGCAATTGTTGGCATCCGTCACGGTGAGGGGGTAGTTTCCGGCAGCCAAACCTGTGATTTCGGGCGTGGTCATGCCGTTGCCCCACTCGTACTGGTAGGGAGAAATGCCGCCCGTCACGACTGCGAAGACGGAGCCGTTTGCATCACCAGGGCATTTGGGCAGCGTGGGTAGCGGCGCGATTTGAATGGCTGGCGGCGACGCAATCGTCTGGCTTGCAGTGCTTACGCAGTTGTTGGTGTCGGTCACGGTGAGCGTATAGGTGCCAGCGGCCAAGTTCATGATACTGGGCGTGACGGCTGCATTCGACCACGAATATTGATACGGCGAGGTGCCGCCCGTGACGCTGGCCGAGATGGAACCAGTGGCAACACCAAAACAGAGCGGCTGCACGGTTGTCGGTGCGATATTGATGGCTGGCGGTGCGGTGAGGTTTTGGCTGAGCGCGAATGTGCAGCCACCCGCGTCGGTCACAGTGACCGAATATATGCCCGCCGCCAAGTTGGAAATGGTGGGCGTGACGGCTGCATTCGACCAAAAATATTGGTAAGGCATTGTTCCGTTGGCGGGTGTTGCGGTCAGGGAGCCATCGGAGCTGCCAAAACATTTTGGCTGTGTCGCCGTCACCGTGCTCGTCAGGGTACAAGTGACGTCGCCGCAGTCGTCCACGGTGCCAAAAACAGTTCTTTCGCAGCCAATCGCGTCGGTCAGCACCACGAGGTACGTCTCGCCGCTGGGCAGCGTTTCACCGTTGGTGTTGCCCGAAAAAGTATAGGGCTGCACCCCGCCGCTCGAAGTCACGAGCAATTCGGCAGCACTGGGTCCGACACAGTTTTCTGCAACTTCCAACAAGAGCGGCTCGAAATCGGGAGGAGTCGCGCCGTTCAGGATTTTCAGGCAAACGTCGCCCGTGGTGTTGCCCGAGGCTCCGTTCCAAGAAGCGATTTGTACATAATAAACTTGCCCCGACACGAGGCCGGTCACGGTGACAAAACCATCGCAGCGCAAAGGATTTTCAGCACAAAAAACCTGCGTCATATTGTTGCAGCCGCCCTGCCATACGGCAAGCGCGTGTTCAAAATCAGCACCTGTGTTGATGTGGACAGAGCCGCTCGCGGGTGCGGTGAATTTGAACCAAACGTCGCGGTCTGAGGCCACGAGGCAAGAAGGCGAAAAGGCCGAGGGGCTGGAATTCACGTTGCTGCCCGAAACGCACTGCCCACCGATTGGGATATCGATGGCCGCCGCGCAGTCGTCGTTGGCGGGCGCATTGGTTTGTTTTTTTATCAATTGCGGACACAATGTGCCTTCTACGGTGGCAAAATTCCCGGCGATTTGCACCCAATAATTTTGCCCGGCAGTCAGGGGCGGTAATTCGAGGATGCCGCCGTGGTGGTTGCTCGCCACTTCTTGGAGCGCATTGCAGCTGCCGGAGTAGAGTGTGATGATGTCGGAAAAAGTGGCATTGCTCTGAATCTCCAATTTTTCCCCTGCCACCAGCGTAGGCGCGGTGAAAGTGTACCACAAATCGGCGCGGGCAAGCACATTCAACGAAGGCAAAGTCGCCGACATGGTGGCGTTCAAGTTGCTGCTGATGGTGCAATTGCCATTGGCGGTGAGCGCGATGGCATTCGGGCAATTGTCGTTGGGCGGTGGCGCGGGGATGGTGCCGGGGCCGATTTCGACACAAAGATTGCCGCGCGGGGCGCCAAACATTCCGTCCTGACCGCTCACCCGGATGAGGTATTGTGTGCCGGATTGCGCGGCGAAATAAGTCGTTTCGCCGGTAAAACCGTGTTCGTCGCGGGTGTTGCAGCTCACGAGTTGCGGGCTGGCGCAGGTGCCGGTGAATACGCTCACCACGTCGTTGAATTCGGCGTGGGTCGTCAATTTTGCCGTCCCGGTGAACGTGGCTTGCCAGCGGTACCACAGCCCGGCCACACTTTTGTCCACGCAAGTGGAGAGCGGGCCTTCAAAAAACGCCGAGAGATTGTCGCCCGCCACGCAAGGAGCGCCGGTGGTGAGTTGCAGGGCGTTGGCGCAGATGTCCAATGCCACGCCGGAGCCGGTGACTTTTACATTGTCAATGCCAGCCCACCAGCCCCAGTCGCCACCGTCGTCGAACTCAAACACCACGCGCATTTGTTGGGCGCGGTAGAAGGAGATGTCGAGGGTTTCGTGGATATATTGAGCGAAATACGGGCCGCCCACGTCGTCGTTTGATTCCCGGACGAGGAATTCTTCTCCCGAGTGGTGCAGCACAATCACCCTTATTTTTTCTTTGTAAAAACGCAAAATCACGTCGTAGTTCAACTCGAATTTGGCGAAAGCCGTCCCGTCGAACCACGGCGACATCAGGCGAACCCGCGACGGCGGGGTGCTGCCCCCAATGGCATCATCGTCGAAATAGGCGAAACAAGTGCCGTCCATCGAACTGCCGCCCGCCAAAGCGTCCGAACCGGGCTGGATGAGGCCAAAACGCCAATCATTCGTGCCGGTCATCATTTGGGTTTCCCAACCCGTGGGTTTGGCACAGCCGTTGAAAGTTTCTTTTACCACGTTTGAGCCGGTGCCGGAGCCGACGATTTTTATGTTGTCCACGCCGGCCCACCATGCCCACGCACCGCCGCCGTCGCCGTACCGGATGACGAGCCGGGCGTTGGGCGACTGGGTGTAGAGCGCGAGGTCGGCGCGTAGAGAAAAATGCTCGTCAATAAATTGGCCGTTTTTGCGGTCTTTGTCAAATCGGGAGACGAGTTTTTCGGTGACACCGTCGGTGACCAAGATTTCCAAAAAATCGTTGGCACCGTCCCAGTCGCGGTAATGCACGTCCATGGTGAGCAGCACAGTGGCGTGCTGCGAGGCGTCGAAAGCCGGCGATGTAAAACTCAGCGTGTAGCCCGGCGTATTGTTCCCTTCCGATTCGTCGTCAATGAAGAGAAAGCACGTCCCGTCAATACTTTGGCCGAGCGCGTCGTTGTTCTGTGAAATGCCGACCGACCAAGTGGGCGACTGGTTGCCGATGGCCAAAACCTCCCAGTTGGGCGGTATGGCACAACCATTAAAGTCTTCCGAAAGGAGCGTGACCTGTGCGTTCAGTCCGGCAATGCCGGCGGCAATTATCAGGGTGGCGAGAAAGAGTTTCCGCAGGCGCATGGGCAGTGATTTTAGTAAAAACAGCAAATTTCGGAGTGAAAGTAGTTACTGCGCCGCTATTCGTGGCAATAGGTTTTTGTTAAATTTGCATTTTGGAAAAAAATGGCTGGAATGCGTTTTTTAATATTTGCCCCGCGAAAACTTTTCTAACCTTGCTTTTGAAAAATAGACTTTGCTTATGCGTTTATTTGCTATTTGCTGGTTACTTTGTGTGTGTTGGGGGGGATTGAAGGCTCAGCCGGCTGAATATCACGCCAATGTGCGAAAGGCAGAAGATCAGTTGAGCGCCAAAGATTATGCTGCTGCCGCGCAGTCGTATTCTGCTGCGCTCAAGTCTTTTGGCTGGAAAGGCTTTCAAAAGGATCGCTACAATGCAGCCCGCGCGTGGGCAATGAGCGGAGTGGCCGATAGCGCATTTTTCAATTTGTACCGCATTGTCGAAATGCTTAAATTCGACAATCTGGATCAAGTGAACGCAGAGACAAACTTCCAGCCGCTCCATAAAGATGCTCGTTGGATCGACCTTTGTGCTAAAATTAAGTCCAACCAACCCTCTATGCCTGAACTCCGTAAAGAACTTGAGGTCATTTACGAAGATGATCAGAAATATCGCCTGATGTTGGAGGACGTGGAACAAAAATATGGCCGTGAATCAGCCGAGCTACAGCGACTGTGGGATACTATAAATGAAAAAGATTCTGTCAACTTATTGAAAATAAGCGCGTTAATTGACCGCTACGGGTGGCTTGGCCCTGATGAAGTAGGCAGCGATGGAAGTGAGACCTTGTTTTTTGTAATCCAGCACAACAATTTGTCCGTACAGGAAAAATACCTTCCCATGATGCGCGAAGCAGTAAAAAAAGGCAAAGCGCGGGGTTCAAATTTGGCATTGTTGGAGGACAGGGTGAATATGCGCAACGGGCGCAAACAAATCTATGGCAGCCAAATCAGGCGAACCCCTGAAACGGGTGAATATTGGATTTTCCCCATCGAAGACCCGAAAAATGTGGATAAGCGCCGCGCCGAAGTTGGGTTGGGCAATCTGTCCGAATATGTCTCGAACTGGGGATTGACTTGGAACGATGAAGAGGCCGATAAAATGGAAAAAACACCTTTTGATCCCAGAAAATAGTTTGCCCTTAAATCCTCGCCCCACTCAATCTGCATCACCCTTCTCAACAACAAGTGATTATGTCTGCTCACACCGATGCCTTCGTTGTAACTTCCCAAAAAAATACCGCCGGGCCGCCGCAATTGAACGGTTTGCTCGACCCATACGTGCCCTCAGCCGCCAAGCCGTGGAATGCCCGCCGCGTCGCGCATCTGTACCGCCGCCTTGGCTTTGGCGCCACGCTCGCCCAAATCCAGCAGGGTCTTTTGATGACCCCGTCCGCGCTGGTGGACCAACTGCTCGACACGGCTGCGGCTTTGCCCGCCCCGACTCCGCCCACATGGGCCGATTGGTCTTTCGCTCAATACAATGGCGATTTCGGCCTGATACAGGCGCACGTCCGCGAGTTGAAAAGACGCTGGCTGCTGGATATGCTCGGAGAGGGCATCCGCGCCAAAATGGCCTTTTTTTGGCACGACCATTTCGTGACGCAGCTGATGATTTATACCTGCAACTCCTGGATGTGGGACTACTATTCGCTGCTCCACCAACACGCATTCGGCAATTTCCGCACGTTCGCGCTCGAAATCGGCAAAAGCCCAGCGATGCTCATGTTTCTCAACGGCAATCTCAACGTGGCAGGCGCCCCGAACGAGAACTACGCCCGCGAACTCATGGAACTTTTCACGATGGGTGAAGGCAACGGCTACACGCAAGCCGACATCGTGGAAATGGCGCGCGCTCTCACCGGCTGGACTTGCGACGACGATGATTGCACGCCCGCAGTTTATGTCCCGGCCAAACACGACAACGGGCAAAAAACCATCTTTGGCCAAACGGCCAATTTCGGCTTCGACGAGGCGCACAACCTGATTTTTACCGCCCGCCCCGAACAAGTCTCGCATTACATCCCAGAAAAAATCTACAAGTGGTTTGTTTATCAAAATGCCGACCCTACGGTGATTGACGGGCTGGCCACGACGTTCAAAAACAGCAACTGGGAAATCCTGCCCATGCTGAAGCAGCTGTTCAAAAGCGAGCATTTTTTTGAAGAAGATTTGATAAATGCCAAGATAAAAAGCCCGCTGGAGACGATGGCGCCCCTGCTCAAAATGACGGGTGCCGTGTCCCCCACCCACATCACAAACGACTGGCTGGATGAAATCAATTACTGGGTCTATATTCTCCATCAGGAATTGTTCGAGCCACCCAACGTGTCGGGCTGGAGAGAGCATCGGCCTTGGATAAACGAAAGCACTTTGGCACTCCGTTGGGAATATGCAGGAAGAACTATCGGCCTACTCACGCAGAACGACGGCATCCGCGACAATCTCCGCGACATCGCATTGGCGCTCACCAACAGCAGCAACGACCCGGCGGTTATCGTGCCGGCACTGGCAGACTTCTTTATGGGGCAGACCCTCGAACCTGTCCATGTGCAAGCGGCTATCGGGAGTTTCAAATCGGGCATCCCCGAAAATTACTTTCTCGACGGCTCGTGGAATCTATTTTGGGACGAAGCGCCCGACCAGATTTTCAACTTGATGCGGTATTTGGTGAAATTGCCGGAGTACCAATTGACTTAAATGATCCCAATATGGCATACTTTCTTTTTATTGATGAAAGCGGGCAGGATCATCGGAACTCTCCTTACGAAGTATTGGCTGGAGTGGCGGTTGAGGATAGAGATATTTGGAATCTTATTACCGAAATAAATGAAATTGAGATTCAACATTTCGGCACTCGCTATGGTCTTCCTTCCGAAAAGCGAGAAATAAAGGCTCGGAAATTTTTAGGAGCAAAAACCTTTAAAAAAGCTGCGTTTGTTCCACTTTTAGATTTCTCAGAAAGGTCTGCGCTGGCCAAAAAGTGTCTTTTATCGCCTGAAACGGCTACGCTTGAGGAGATTGCTGCGCTTGCACAAGCCAAAATTGCTTTTTCGGCGGAATTGCTCAAAATCTGTTTGCGTTTTCGATGCCGAGTGTTTGGTGCCATTGTCAAAAACGACTACAAAAAGCTGCCCCAAAATCAATTGCTCCGAAAAGATTATGTTTACCTTTTTGAGCGGTTCTATTATTTTTTGGAAGACCGTCCTTTGGAACAAATGGGCATTGTAGTGTTTGATGAGTTGGAAAAATCTCAAAGCCACTTGTTGATTGGCCAAATGGAGAGTTACTTTAAGAAAACTGAAAAAGGCAGGCTGCGTTCCAATTTTGTAATTCCAGAACCGCTTTTCGTTCATAGCGACCTTTCGACAGGCATTAGAATAGCAGATTTTTTGGCATATACCCTTTCATGGGGCTTCCGTGTAAAAGGTTTAATAAAGCCTGCAAGGACAGAATTGGGAGAATTTGTGGAGATAATTAAGCGGATGAGATACCGTACCTTAAGGGAAGTGGAGATCGGGCATGACGACCATGAAATTTGGAGTGTTGTGGCCGTAGAACTTAAATAAAAAAAGGCAATGAGAGATATCTCCCAAAGCCTCCGGTGCAAATGTACGGCATTTTGTATCGAAAAAACAAGTTTTTTTTCATCTTTAGGAATCCTGAAAAACAAAAAACTATGTGTCAATCTCACAATAAATCCCGCCCCGGTGCAACGCTGAATGACAGCGCTGCCCACGCCGACGACCACCGCCTTTGGTCGCGCCGCGACTTCCTTTCTGCCTCTGGCCTCATGGGCGCTGGGCTGCTGCTGAACAGGCTTCCCATACGCGCCTTCCAGCCCACCCCGCTCATGGCCGCGCTTTCTGCCGCGGGCGGCAACGACCGCATCCTCGTGCTCATCCGGCTCGATGGCGGCAACGACGGCCTGAACACCGTGGTGGAACGCGGCAACTCCCAATACTACAATATCCGCCCGACCATCGCCATTCAGGAAAACAATATGTGGGCGCTCAGCCCGCAATATGGGATGCCGTTGGCTACCAATGCGTTGCAGCCGATGTGGAACGACGGCATGATGAAAGTCATCTTCAACGTGGGATACCCGGAGCCGAACTACAGCCATTTCCGCTCTTACGACATCGTGGCTTCCGGCAGCGATGCCGACGTGGTGGTGGACACCGGTTGGCTTGGCCGTTTCCTTGGCACGGAGTACGCCGCATTCCTCGAAGCGCCGCCCACTGTGCCACCTGCGCTGCAAATCGGCTTGCAAAACAATCTCGTTTTTAAAGCAGACGTGGCCAATATGTCGCTCGCCATCAGCAGCCCGCAGGAGTTCTATCAAATCGCGCAAACCGGCCAACTTTATCAAACAGCCACACTCGGCAACACGCCGCGTGAACTCGAACTGGCCTTCGTCCGCCAAACGGCCAACGCGGCTTTTCGATATTCAGAAACCGTGCAACAAGCTTATGGTGTCGGGCAAAATCAGGTGACTTATCCGGCACCTGCCGAAAACCCGTTGGCAGAACAACTTGCCATCGTCGCCCGCCTTATCAAAGGCAACCTCGGCACCCGGATTTTTATGGTCGAAATCGGCGGATTCGACACACACGCCAAACAATACGAACTTCATCTTGAACTCCTCAACCATTTGTCCACGGCGGTCAAAGCATTTTACGCCGACCTGGCTTTTGGAAATAGTGGTCTGGAAGACAAGGTGTTAGGTGTGACATTCTCCGAATTTGGCCGCACCATTTTTGAAAATGGCTCCAACGGTACCGACCACGGATGGGGCACACATATCCTCATGTTCGGCGGCGGGCTCGGCAACGGCTTCACCGGGCAGTATCAGGATTTGAGCAACCCCGACCCCTTTGTTGACCCCTCATTCAGCGTGGATTTCCGCTCGGTATATGCCACCATTTTACAAGATTGGCTGGGCAACACGCCCGAATTGGTCAATTTCGTAATGGGGCAACAAAATTTCCCGATTATCAACGGCCTCGTGCCGCCCGCCGCGCCCTCGCTCGGCGACAACGACCGTTGCGCCCTGCTCGGCCACAATCCCCACGCAACCCAATCGGGCACCATCGAAATCAAGTATTCCATCATGATGGCAGGGCCGCTTCGCCTCCAGATTTTGGACAAAGCGGGCAATGTGCTGCGCACATTGATAGATGAATACAAAACGAAAGGAAGTTATACTTTCGATTTCAATCCCGCGCAATGGTTTATCAACCCCGGCACATACCAATACCGGTTGCAGTCGGGCGGGCAAGTATTTCAGCGCGAAATAAAGATTTGAGGCTGGATGGTAAGCCGGTTTAGATGGTTTAGACGGGTTTAGGTGGTTTAGAGAGGTTTGAAGGTTTTAGATGGTTTAAATTTGAAATTCAAAACCTTGATTGTCAGCGTCAAATTTTTTTCTAAACCATCTAAACCATCTAAACCACTCATCTAAACTGGGCTTTTGCGACAGCCTCCTAAGCAGGAATGCTACCTGCGGGCATTTGTTTTTTCGCCCAATCCCACCAATCTGCCACCAGCCCAAGCTCCCAAAAAATAAATCAGCGACGACACGACGACGAACCATAAAGGGTGCGGCACCGCCAGCAAGTTCATCAGCCCGGCCACAAAAAGACCCAAACCCGTCACCAATGCCGGGCGATAACGCGGCCCTGCCACAAGGTTAGTCACCAGACCGCCCACCGCCGAGCCAAGAAAGTAGGCCAACAACAGGATAAAAAAGGCCGATGCCGGGAGCGTTTTCACCCACTCCGCAAATTTGACTTTATCGTTGATATCAAGGTCTGCTGGAGGTTGGTGCGGCGAAAACAATTCCACCGCGAAGATGACAATGGCCCCGACCACGATGCCGATTGCCACTGCCAAAATTATTCGCAGTTTTGGATTCATGTTTCAAATATGATGATTGACTGGTGAATGATTTTGCCAAGATAATCAATTTGCCACCACGTCGTCCTTGTCTTCCACAAACCTTACGGACGCGGCTGCCAACAGAAGCAGCACACCCGCCATCACCAACGCATAAATTGCTTTGTTCCCAAACAAATATTGCACAATCGGTCGGTTGGCGATGCCGCTCACGATTTGCGGGATTGTGATAAAAAGGTTGAAAATGCCCATATAAACGCCCATTTTATGAGCGGGGAGCGCCCCGGCCAACATGGCATACGGCATGGCCAGAATGCTCGCCCAAGCAATGCCGACACCCACCATCGAGAAAATCAGGAAATTGGGAGAAGTGGCGAAGTACATCGAAATCAACCCGAGACCGCCGCAAACGAGTGCCAGAGCGTGAGTTTTTTTCCGCCCAATGCGCGCGGCGATGGACGGCAACATCAGGGCAAAAACAGCCGAGACCGCATTGTAAACCCCAAAAATCACCCCTGTCCAGTTTTGTGCGTCGCTATAGAGTTGGGAAGATGTGTCGTTGATTGCCGCGCCATAGACGTGGTGGGCGATGGCCGGCGTGGTGAACACCCACATGGAAAATAAAGCAAACCAAGAAAAAAACTGCACCGCGCCGAGTTGGCGCATCGTTTTCGGCATGGTAGCCAAATCTTTGAAAATCAGCGCCAAACCGCCTTTTTCCGGGTGTACTTCTTCACCCAAAAATCGCGAGTGCTTTTCAGGCGGATATTCTTTTGTCGTGAGCACCGTCCATAAAATGGCAAACAGAAACACCAGCGCACCGATATAAAACGCCCACTTCACATTTTCGGGGACGGTGCCTGCTGCGGCTGTATCAGCGATGCCTACTTTCTGGGCCAAAAACCACGGCAGCCACGAACCCACCACCGCGCCAATCCCAATCAATGCCGTTTGGACCGAAAAACCGAGTGTACGCTGTTGAGAAGGCAACTTGTCGGCCACCAAAGCGCGGAACGGTTCCATCGCCACATTGAACGAAGCGTCCATAATCATCAGCATCCCTGCGCCCATCAGCACAGGCGGCAAGGCAGCCGACAGCACCCCGGCATTGGGCATCAGCATCATCCCGAAACACGCGGCGATGGCACCGGCCAGAAAAAATGGTTTGCGCCGCCCAAAACGATTCCAAGTACGGTCAGAGTAGTAGCCGATAATAGGCTGCACGATCATCCCAATGATGGGGGCCACCAGCCAAAAATTGGGCAACTCGTGCACGTCGGCGCCATAGCGCTGGAGGATGCCGCTGGCGTTGCCGTTTTGCAGTGCGAACCCGGCCTGTATGCCGAGAAAGCCAAAACTCATGTTCCAGATTTGACGGGTGCTAAGCAGCGGCTTGTCATCTGTGCCGCCGGTGTTTGTTGTTGTAGAAAGAGCCATGCGTTCAGCGTAGAAGATTTGTTCAGGAAGTAATTTGTAAAAATTTCTATTTCCAAATGTCGCAGCAAAGGTGAAAAAAATGGAGAGCAATGCGGGCGATAAAAAATAATGATGGCCGACAAATTTTTGCACAAAAAAAGAACCCGAAATGCCATGCAGCACCTCGGGTTCTTCTGTTTTTTCCTCTCAACCTCTTTTTAATATTCCGTGTCATCGGGGATGTCGTGTTCTTCATCGTCGCGGCGGCGAGTTACGATGATATGGTCGTCCTCGTCAGAGGTGCCGTCTGCCATTTCATCATCATCTTCGCCTTCGCCGTCAAATTCTTCATCCACTTCCACATCGGCGAAATCTTCGCGCAGCACACCTTCTTCGTCATAGTCAACATCCTCTTTCACGAGGCGTTTGGCCTCCAATATCGTCATGCGAATCAGGTAGTAGGTGTCATCCGTTTCGAATGGCAGGGCGGATACCTTTTTACCCTCCTTGTCATTGTAAGATACAAGGTGATCGGCATACCCCGTAGGGTATTTCATTTTTACAAGTCGGACGATGTCTTCCGGGAGGGCATCGTAGTCTTTGACAACGCGTTTTTTAGTCAAGGTCTGGGTGATAATTTGGTTTTGATAATCAAGGCGCTATGTAAAACGCCAGTTTCTGCTTGCGGCAAATTTAAACGAATGGCATTTGAAACGGCAAAAATTTTTTTTGTCACTCTTTTGCCGGGCGGCTGCCGATGGCTGGTCAAGGTTGGTAAAAGTTGATTTTGAAAAACACAATATCCGCACCTGTGCTGCGACCTTGCGTCACCGCTCTCGGATTTCCACAATCTCCACGCGCCGTTCGCGAGCCGCATCGGGGTGGTAAATCGAATTGCGCTCATCCGCCAAATCATCGCTGATGTCGCCGCGGGCAGTTGTCTCGCCAAAACTGGTTTCCGTGATTTTCAATTGCCCATTGCGCAAATACGGCACCAGCACCCCATCGGCAAATACCGCGAATTGGTTGCGCACACTGCTGATGCGGCGTTTGCCGAGGTTCAGGTTGTAGTCCGTCTGCGCACGGGGGCTGGTGAACCCTTTTATGAGCACCTCCACCGATTCGCCTTTTTGGAGGCGTGCAAGCAGCAGGTCGCACAATTGCCCCAACCTGTCGTAGCCGCGCCGGACTTCGTTTTCAAAAAAATTGTCCACCAGAGTTTCGGCTTCATCAACTTTTATATCCGAAAGCCCACTTGAAAAACGGTCGCGGTACTCGCGTTGTCGCTCCAAATAAGTCTGCACCGTCTCTTCATAACTTCTTTGCGTGGTGGTGCGGCGGGTGCGTTTGTCGGGTTCGTCGTTGTCGAAATAGAGCGGAAGCCCCACAAAATCTTGCAGCTTTGGTGGGTCGGGCAGGGTCGCTGTTGGTGCAGGTATTTCCGATTTTGGCGGCGGCGATTTGGCTGAAATCGTTGGCATTGAGTCTTTTACCTCAGATAATAGCGGTGTTTCAGGTTTTGGCAGTTTGAAAGACCAAAGGTCGTTGCAACAAGCTTTGTTTGCCTCGTCCAGATAGAGCGAGCCGGGTCGGTTGCTGCTCAGATAGCCATTTAGCCCGTCGGGTTTTAGGTAAAAATATACGTCATTGTAGCTGCTGTTCAGCCCCGGGCCGGCGTTTTTGGGCGCGGCGAAAAGGGTGCTGTCTTTTTCCGCCGAAAAAATATCCCACCCGCCCAACCCAGGCCAACCTTCCGAACTGAAATACAGCTGTTGTGTCGGAGCAAAAAAGAAAGGCATCCCATCGTTTTCCGGCGTGTTTACGTCGGCAGCGTTCACCGGCTGTTCAAAACGCGGCAACCGTGTGATTTTTTTGCCCGGCAGCGGCAGTGCGCAGGGGCAGAAAAACACCGTATCGAGCGGGACGTACCACAGGTCAAGTTTGCCCCGGCCTCCCGGGCGGTCGCTTGCAAACCACAAAACTGGCCCCTGATGGTAGGTATCGTACCCGATGGATGGCTGGGTGGTGGTGTAGCCGGGCTGATTGATGGGCTCGGGCAGTTTTATCGGCGGCAGCCAGCGGTTGCGGCGATCCACCACGGTCAGCCAAAGTTCGCAGCGGATATCGTAGGCATTCAGGTTTTCGCAGACGCTGAACACGACATAATGGCCGTCGGGCGAAAAAGCCGTGTGGGCGATGTGCGCCGTGTCGGTGGTCGGGAAGCCCCGTCCGGGTTCGCGGGCGCGGCCACCTTTGGAGGAAATCATGACTTTCGTCAGTTTCGACTTGGGCTTGCTGCGGTCGTTTTTTTTGTCAAAACGGTAGGATGAGAAAAATAGGGTGTCGCCCACCGATACCGGGGCAAAGTCGCTGTATGGGCTGTTGATGGTTTTGCCCATGTTTTTGATTTCCACTTGTTGGCCTTCGGCAATCAATGCTTGGGCTGTGCGGCAGATTTCGATTTCGTCCAGCGTTTTTTCAAAAAACACGGGGTCTGCCTTGGCGGGTTTTTCTTCCAGAAATTTTTCAAAAAAAACGGTGGCTCCCGCGTAGTCGCCCTGGCCTTTTTTGATTTCGCCCAAGCGGAAGTTCAACAGGGGAAAATCTTTCAAGTGCCGTTTGGTATCGGCGATTTTCTTGTAGGATTTTTCGGCTTCGCCATAAGCGTAGAAAAGCCGCGCGCATTCGCCGTGTTTCCAAAGGACGGAAAGGTTGTCGTTGTCGCGCTTGAGCACGGTGGCATAATACTGCACTGCTGCGCCGTAGTCTTTTTTCTTAAAAGCGTCGTCGCCGGCGCGTTCGTAAGAGCGAAGAGATTGACCGTTGGCGGCTAAAGAGGAGAGCAGGATGAAGATTAAAACTGGAAGGCTGGTGACTGACTTCATAAAATATGGATTCAGTTGTCGGATTTGGGATTTTTCGGAGGCTTGGAGGATGAACGCAGAACAAATCGGTTTCAGTCTGTACGCCGTGAGACGTGGCAAAGAAATGACGATTTTTGACAATGAAAATTGGTGGTCTATCAAATTGAAAATCAACTTGTACGAACTGCGGCAATGTTTTTTAGAGGCTTTCAAAAAATTGGGCAAGATTTGAATGCTTTCAACGGCGGTACGGGCAATGGCCGGTAAACGACGGCGATTTCAAAACCACCCCGGTTGCTGGTGGCGACGTCAAAATCCGATATGTTCCAATCATAACTCAAGCCCGCTGTCCAGTTGAGCCATTCCACCTGAAAAGCGGGGATGAGGGCATCGCCGATACGAGTGGCGAGCGTGAATTGCACGGCCACATCTTGGGAAAGCACACGCCGCACACCGCCACCTGCAACGATTTCGCGGGCTTTGCTCATTTGCTGCGCGGCTCCAAATGCCACAAAATCAGTGAATTCGCCCGTTTGCAATGCGCCGTTGAGCATCACGGTCAGGCGTGTCGACAGTCGTTGGTCGGTATCGTCGCGGAAGTTGATTTTTGGCCGGTTCAGGTGAAATGCGCCCACGCCAGCGTCGAGGCGGGAACGCGATTCGGAGGATTCGTAGTGCCAATTCAGGCCTGCCGATAGGGTAGGGGCGAGGCCGGAGTTTTTGTCAAAATTTTCGCCCGTTGGCAATGCGGCATCGAACAGGTCGCCCGACCATTGGTTCCTGAATTTCAGTTTTGAAATGTCGAACGCGCGTTGCACAAATGCCACTCCCGCACCGGCAGAAATTGCCTGATTTTGGCCCAAAGCATGTGCCACGCTTGCGGTGGCACCCACCTGTGTCCAAGTCAGCGTCGCGTCGCCCGCACGGTCGTGCTGCATTTGGACGCCGACGGAAAGCAGGTTGAGATCGCGTTTCAGCGTTTTCCAGTCCGCCGTAGCCGAGAGCGTATTATATGGCACCGGCACACTCGCCCATTGGCTGCGGTATTGCCCAGCTGCGCGGAAGTCGCCCCGAAAAATGCCTGTTAAGGCCGGATTCAGGTGAAGCGGATTCAGGTAAAACTGCGAATAGTGGAGGTCTTGTGCCGCCATTTTTGCCGAAAAAGAAAACGCAAAAAGAAGAAGTATAAAAAACCGCATTATGAGACTGTTTTGCACGAATGGCCGAAGATAGGTCGAAGTGGTTATTTGTTGATTCGGTTATTTGTTTATTTGCTGCCCAAATGCTCAAGTTTGCATTTTCAAATATCCGATTCAACAATTAACCGAATAACCAACTAAACACACAGCCGATGACATTCGAAGTCTGCGCAGTCAACATCCAATCCGCCCTCGCCGCCGAGCGTGCCGGGGCGCACCGCATCGAACTTTGCTCGGCACTCGACGTGGGCGGCCTCACGCCCTCGCTGGGGCTGATTCGGGCGGCGGTCAACCAATTGACGATTCCCGTCAATGTGCTTATCCGTCCGCGCGAGGGGCATTTTTGTTATTCGGACAACGAGTTTGAAATCATGCTCGACGACATCCGATTTTGCCACAATGAAGGCGCGAACGGCGTAGTGGTGGGCGCTTTGATGCCTGACAATCAACTTGATTTAACAAAAATGGAAGCTATGAAAAGAATGGCGGGCGGCATGGAAATCGTGTGCCACCGGGCGTTCGACTTCACTGCCGACCCGGCGGCGGCGTTGGAACAGCTCATCGAACTTGGCTACCGCCGGGTGCTGAGCTCGGGCCAATCGGCTTCGGCCTATGAGGGGCGTTTTTTGTTGAGAAAATTGGTGGAACAAGCCGCTGACCGCATCGCCGTGATGCCCGGCTCGGGCATTTCGGCGGAGAATATTCGGGAAATCGCCACCGTGACCGGCGCGCAGGAATTTCATTTCACTGGGAAAAAGAAAGTAGTGGGCAGTGCCGATATTCCGGGTTTGGAGAGCTGGTATTGGGAGAGCGACGAGGGGGTGATAAGGGGGATAATGACATCCTTACAAGGCTGAACTTTTGGACGATAAAAAGGGGCTTTTAATCAGAGACAGGTATTTTTTGTCAGTAAAAGTCGTGGGTACACTTGCGCACAATTGTGTTAAAAACCTAACTTGTCCCCGAAATCATTGCTCTCTTCTTTTTTCACTCCCAAATTTCAAATCGCCCGCACAATGAAAATATCTTCCCGCCTTCACCTCGTCGCCTTTTTATGCGCCATAGGTTCTCTTCTTTTCAATGAATTGTACGCTCAGGGCCGTTTTGCGCCTTTGACGCACTTGTTAAGAAGAGGTTCCTCATTTTCTTCCGGGGCTGCCACCAGTCCATTGATATATGGCTCACGGGGAAGCAGTTTGTATGAAAGTTACAGCCTCGGCAGCAGAAATCTGGGCTACCCAAAATCCATTCATGGATTTTCCGACGCTCCTAATTATACGCATTGGGGAGCTAATCATGAGGCGATCTTACGGGAATTGTCCAGTGGCAGTTCAACTTTTGATATCAGTGAAAATAGCGCAAGGAGATTTTTTGTTGAACCGAGTCCCAAATCTGGCATATACCCGCGGGAGTATTCAAATGACCTCGGATTAAGATCTTGGATAATGGAAGAAGAGTATCCCGCGCTCGCTGGCGGTGGCGGGGTCACTATTCCTCCGAGCCGTAACTGGGAATATGCCGAGCCATCGCCGAATGACCGCCCCAAACGCGAAAAACCTGACGACATAGATTTGCCGGAAGATGAGAGCAACGATGGAGAAGACTCTGAGTGGGGAGATGGAAGTGAGAACAATCAAGACTCCATGACAACATCGCCGTCCGGGCAAAACAGCGTAGGTTGGGGAAGTCCCAAAATAAAAGAAACAGTGAAAGAAACTAACGGCAATTCCAGCGCAAAATATTGGTTATCAGGTATCCTAATTCTTTATTTTCTGATTTCTTGTTTCGGAATATCCCGCATTTTTCTTAAATCCCGGCAGTCTCGCTGGGTATCTTTCTTGCCTTTTTGGAGATTGGGGCAATTATTCGAAGTTTGTGGATTCAAAAAGCAAGAAGCATGGTGGCTATTGGTGTCGGGAGCTAATCTCTATTATTGGGCAGCATTGAATACCCGCCTATGCCAAGTCTTCCAGTACTCGATATCAGCTGCTTTTTTGGGCTTCTTCTTACCGGGACTGCTATGGTGGAGGATCGGCTATTCCAATAAATACTATACAGGAACCATTCTTTTGTGACCCTGATTTTAATTTGATAGCACGAAGGCAACAGCCAAAGTGAGTACATACCCAAAATACCACCGCACATCCAGCCAATCCCCTGTGCGAATGCCGTGCTTTTTTTCCAAAAACCAAATCAACCCCAATTTTTCTACCCAAAAAGCCAACACTGCCGACCACGCCACGCCCGCCAGCCCCCACCAGTGAATGAACAGAAAACCGAGCGCAATTTTCACGGCCAACTCAACAACGCCGACCCGAAAAATGGCGCTCGGCGCTCCTTTCGCCAACACGATAGCATTGGGCAGCAAAATCCGGCTGGCCGTGATGAGTAAGTAAATATTGAACAGCGGCGCGCTCGCGGCAAAGTCTGCGTTGAAAACCAGCGGAAAAAGTGGTTTGGAGAAAAAAAGCAGCAAAATAGTGAGCGGGAACAGCAAGTGCATCAGCCGCCGGGTTTTGGATTTCAGTTCGGCGAGGCCAGCGGAAAAGTTTGCCGTCAGCTGCGGAATCATGGCCGTCGCCAGTGCAGTGGATAAGGCTGTCGCCAACGGAAATTCCCGCGAGCCATAGCGAAAAATGGCGAACAACGTTTCGTCCCGCAAATACCAGCCCACCAGCCAGACATCAAAAAGGATGACAAGGTTTCCCACCAACACATTGAGCATCAGCGGCGAAGAAAAAATCAGGTACTGCTGGATGAGATCGCGGCGAAATTGGATTTTTCCAAATTGTGCAACCAAACCTACCGTCCAGTGCAGTTTTAATGCGCTCAATACAGCGAGCGCGGCGAAGCCACCTTCCAACCCGTAGCCCATTTTTACCGGCAAAAACAAAGCCGCCACGTGCAGCCCGAAAGTCGCTATGCCCCAAATGACGATGGCGCGCGGTTTTTCTTTCAACAAGTAAAAATATTCTACAGGGAAGGTGGGCAGACTGAACAGCAGGTACAGGGAAAACAACCTGAAATATGGCAGTTCGGCTTGACCGGTGAGCAGGAGTGTCAGCCATTTTTCTCCAAAAAAAAGAAGCAAAAAAACGCTGGCCGAGATGCCGCAAAAGAGGAGGAAGTTGTTGAAAACAAATGCTTTGCGGTCATCGCCGTTCAATTTGGAATAGACGGGCACCATCCCCATGAGCAGGCCATTCAGCCAAAAAAACGTCAGCGTTGTGCCGACGTAGAGCAACATTTCGTATACCCCGATTTCAGCGACGGTGAGGCTGCTTTTGGCGAGCAAAATGCTAGTCAGGATGACCGAGCCGAGGCGCATCAACTGGAAAAGTTGCAGCGCGCGCGTGGTGGAAAGTAGTTGTTTGTTGTTCGTTGTTTGTTGCTCGATCGTGATGCTGGATGTTTGGGCAAAAGTACAACCACAAAGCCGCATAAACCTATGGGGAATCGTTGAGAGCAGATTTAGAATGTTTGAGCGGGTTTTTCTAAACCATCAGAACTGCTCTAAACCATTCTAAGCCAGCCAACTCTATTTTCAAATCTGCCCTAACAGCCGCTCCTTCAGTTGTTTGAATTCTTCCTCTGTGATGATGCCCGCCTCTTTCATCTCGGCCATTTTGCGGATTTTTTCCATCGCGTCGTCCGTGTCGGTTTGTTTTGTTTGAGTGAGTTCTTCCGCCACGCGCTTGCCGTTTTCCATTTCAGTTTGATATCCTTTGCGGGCATTTTTCAGGTCGAGGTCGTCCAACGAGCCGCCTTTTTGGAAATGGCTGGCTACCACCCGACCGAGCGCATAAGTGGATGCGCCCGATAAAACGGGCATGCTCAACTCGCCGATGATGGTGCCCACGCCCGGAATAGCTTTCACGAGGCTCGCGCCCAGCCTGGCAGCGCTGCCCCCGGCCACAGCCGAGATGATGTTTTTGCCGAGCGTGTCCATGAAGCCCACGCCGTAGATTTTGGCCAAAGAGCGCAACATATTGAGTTGCACGGCGCTCACGGCGAGCAAGTCGGCACCCGGCATCGGAATGAGTGCCGCGCCGAGCGAAAAACCGACGTGGTTTTTGATAATCTCGGAGGCTTTCGCCTGTTTTTCTTCGTGTGTCATGGTTCTGCAAAGGTGTTTTTCCTGGTCAATAAGGTCGAACAGGGTGATTAGGAAAGTGAATTTTGCGGGCAAAAAAGTGAGCATGGAGTTTGATTTGACAAAATTGACCAAGTGCGAATGTGGCTACTTGTTGGTTTTGATGTTGCAAAAAAGCGGGTGAGACGAGGTGTCGCGAATATTTACCGACAAAATACGCACGGATTGGGACGAAGTAACGCCATTGGGCAGGGCGGTTATCCGCCGATGGCAGGAATGTTCCCGACCATGAACACTTCTGTGGGCGCGGGATTGCCGCTCGGATTGTCTTCCAAAGAAATGGCGAGCGCCACCGCGTTTGCTTGGCAAGGTATGATTTGCCAACCGCCGATGGCTTGCAGTTCTACCATGCCCATGCTGACGGTTTTGCCATTCACGATGGACCAGAATTGGTAGTATTTGCCGGCGGGTGGGGCGGGCAGCGAGGTTATGTCAATAGCGACTTGGCAACGCACGGTGTTGAGATAAGTATCGGCAGAGCCGACGCCACCTGCGGCTTGCGCGAGCGGCACGATGCGGGTGTCGCGATCGCGGAGGAGCAAGTTGGCCTGTTGCAGTTTGTCCAGCAATTGGCCGCGCTGGTTGCAATCTTCTATCTGGATTTGGAGTTCGGCGATGCGGTTTTCGAGCGCCGTTTTTTCCGATGTCAGGTTGTCTTTTTGGAAAAAGAAGAACCCGCCGAGCAGTGCAAGCCCCAAGGCGAGCAATTGGAAAACTCTCAATGCGGTGGAAGACGAACCTGTGGTAGGAGCGGCTGGTGCGGGCGGCGCGGGTGAAACGCCCTCATTTTCAATAATTTCGAGGATACGCCCTTTCATCCAATCCGGCGGCGCCACGGTGTTGGCCGCCGCGTAACCTTCGAGTGCCATCTCGATGATGGTCAGCTCGGCACGCACTTCGGCGTGTTCGGCGACCATGCGCTCCACGAGCGCGCGCTCTTCGGTGCTGCACTGCCCAAGCACGTATGCTTCGAGCAAACCCGATTGGATGAATGATTGAATATCCATTGTTTATTCAGACAGAATGCCCCTCAAAATGGGGTCGTTTCTGCAATTTGCTGGTTTTCAATATTTATTTGTCATTTCAAAAGTGCGGCAGCAAGCGCGACGACCGCCACAAAATTCTCCCCAAATATTTTCCGCAACTCGCCGATGGCGTACCGCAGGCGTGTTTTCACGGTGCCGAGCGGGATGCCCATTTCTTCCGCCACTTCTTCTTGCGTGTAGCCTTTGAAATATATCAAGTCAATCAACGACTTATACTTTTCGTCGAGACGGCTCACCACTTCTTTCACGCCAAGATGGTCGGGGTTGATGCTTTCGCCGCCGGGCCTATGTACGAGATTGTCCAGCGAATCGGTTTTTTGATAATGCCGAAAATGAGCCGTCCGGGTGGCATCAATGGCCGTGTTGCGGGCGATATTGAGCAGCCAAGTGAACAGGCGGCCTTTCGTCGCGTCGTAACCCTGCGCATTTTTCCACGCTTTAAGAAAAGTGTCTTGCAAAACTTGCTCTGCCAACTCGCGTGACTGCACGATGCGCAGCACCACGCCGAACAACGCGCCGCCATAGGCATCGTACATGTCGCCGATAGCCCCACGGTCTTGTTGCTGTAAACGTTGGATGAGTTGGTCTTGCATTCAATTTGCCGTGCGCCGGATTTGTGCGGCGCACTTGACGGGGACAAAAATGGAGGTTTTTCCGATGCCCGCAAACGGTTTTGGATTATTTGGACAAACATGGCACTTATCAAATGTTGCCCACGATTTTGAACAAGCGGTGAACAATCAATGATCTTGCCAACGGATAATATACGAGCGGATTTTTGTTCCGGTTTTCAGACTTGAGGCACCGACGGCGATTTGGGTTGCCCCGACGGCAAGTTTTGGGAAATGATAAACAAAAAAGGCATCGCGCGGGTGCGCAATGCCTATCAGGTGTCTGTCTTTATCAATGGCGGTTTCAGGAGGTATCAAGGTTGGATTGCTTGCTGAGTGGTCGTGGTTGGTTGTTCCGGTGTCAATTGCTCAAAAACGCAATAGAGCAGGCCAAGGTGGAACAAAAGGATGGCAATCGTGACGAGGGATTTATTTTTTGATTTCATAATTATGGTCGCCGCTAATCGGTTTTGGTGCGGCACATAGACATAAACAAAAGTTGTACCACTTTTTTTAACAAAAATATACAGTATTGAAGATGAATAAGTTAGAACAACTTTGGGCTTGAAAAGTTTACGGCTTTTTTTTCAGCACCGCCCGTTGGAACACTCCGAATGGGTAAGTTTTTACCTCTGGGATGTCCTCTTCGCCCTGTTTCGTGTTGCCCGTACTGCTCACCTCTTTTTCCGGGCCGGATAGGACTTCAAACACCATGGTGTCGTCGCCAGTTTTTTCATAAGTGCACAAAATGCGGCTGCCCTGCACGGTGAACCAGCAGAGCAATTTCGGCCCGATCAGGTAACTTTCCATGGCGATGGAGTTTTTTTCGTCCACTTTCCACACGCCTCTTTCGGGCGCGACGGGCACAAGTTCGTAGGGGCGCCAATCTTGCGTTTTCGAGCCATAGATGAGGCCAAAGGTGTAGCGCCCTTCTTTGGACGTATCAATTTTGTGGATTTCAACGGTCATTTCTACGGATTGGGCTTTGCCTTTGGCATTGAAAATATCAAGTGTGCCGCTCCAGTCGCCTTGCCAAGAGGCTGGGAAGGAGTGGGTGGTATCATGTGCTGCCGGGCTGGTTTGGGCGGCAAGATTTTGGATAAAAACAATTGACAGACAGAGCAATAGCGTGCGCATAGGTGGAATGTGTAGTGGTTAAAATGTGCGGCAAAAGTAGCCAACAAACTTTTGCATCCCCAAAAACACCTACTTTTCGCCTTTACCCGCCGAAGCCTTGCCCGCCGAAGCCTTGGCGTAGGCGGGCCTAACCATTCAAACTTGTCTTTTCATGAAATTACCATCACCCGGTTTTCTCCTGAATGCTTTTTTACAAGTCTGTCGTCGCTTTCCCGGCGCGATGCTCTGCGTGATTGTTGGTGTAGTTGCCTGTTTTGCCCTGCTTGACCGGGGTGAGGAGCGCGTTTTCATGCCACTTTGGATGGTTTGCCAAATTGGTTTGCCTTTGCTCACTGGGGCGATAGCTTTTTCAGAATCAAAAAGCTGGAGCGAAAAAGCAGGCTGGCTTTTGCAAGCAGGCGGGTTGGCGGCATTGATTGGCTATTACTTTTTTCTAAAAAGCCTGCCTCAACCGGTAAACGAGCATATTCACTTGCCGCCGTACTTCACCTTGCTCATCGTGGCACATCTTTTTGTCGCCGTCGCGCCGTATCTGAACCGGCTCTCGGTGCGCGATTTTTGGGAGTACAACCGCGAGTTGTTTGCACATATAATAATAGGTGTGGTGTTCACGCTCATTTTGTTCGCGGGGCTGTCGCTGGCAATCCTTGCGGTGGACCAATTATTTGACCTTGATATTGACTCCAAAATTTATGGGCGGCTGTTCGTGCTGCTGGCTGGCATTTTCAACACTGCGTATTTTCTTTTTCATTTTCCTCAAAAATACGAGTTCGCGGCAGCCGACGCGGGTTACAATGTCGTTTTCAAAAACCTCTGCAAATACATCCTTATCCCGATCGTCCTGCTCTACTTCCTGATTCTGTATGCCTACGGTGTCAAAATCGTTGGCACATGGAGCCTGCCGCGTGGGTGGGTGAGCTCGCTCGTGCTGGGTTTTTCGGTGGCGGGCATTTTCACGTATCTTTTGAATTTTTATCTGCCCGAACACGACGAGAGTGTTCATGTGCGCGGGTACAAAAAATGGTTTTGGTGGGTGCTGCTGCCGCTCACGGTATTGCTTTTTGTGGCGATTGGCAAACGCATCGGCGATTATGGCGTGACCGAAGAACGTTTCCTCGTGGCGCACCTCGGTGTCTGGCTTGCTGCGACGTGCCTCTATTTTTTGTTTTCAAAACACGACAACATCAAGTTTATCCCCATCTCGCTGGGTTTGTTTGCACTCGTGTTCGCCTTTGGGCCACTCAACGCTTTCAAAGTTTCGGAGCGTAGCCAAGTCGGGATTTTGAAAAACCTTTTGGAAAAAAACGGGCGTTGGAAGGGCGGGCGGTTGGCGCAAGGAACTTCAGCGATACCCAAAGAGGAAGTGGGGCAAATCGTTTCCGCGCTCGAATTCCTCGACCGCCGCGACGCGCTCCCACGAATGGTTTGGCTGCCGATGCCGGTGGATAGTTTTCCAAGATCTTCGAGGACTTACAGTGATGCCAGCCGGATAGCTGCTTGGGCGGGTGTGGATGTCAACGAAGCGAGAGCGGACACCTATTTAAATATAGGCGTCGCTGACCCGCCGTTTGCCGCGATGGATGTGCGGGGCTTTTCGACGTTTTACAAAATCCATTTGGGCGAGTATCACACTGAAAAATTGCCAGATGGCAATCTTTTTTATTTGTCCCAAAAGGGTGACAGGCTGGAGTGGCAACAAGCAAAAGCCGGAAAAATCAACTTGGTGGAATCCTTCGACCTGCAGCCGGTTTTGCGCAAATGGACAACTCAATCGGAAGCATACTTCCTCCAACTGCCAAGAAGTGAAGCATTTTTCGAATTAACTGGCAAGAAGAGCAAAATACGTATCTATGTGAACAGTGCCTCGGTTGATAAATCCAATGATGAACCGAAACTGAGAAGTTTAGAGGGCTATCTTTTTTTAAAAGAAAAATAAATCACTTCCCCGTCACGCTCATTGCCCGCTCTAGCCCGATGGTGACGAAGGTTTTGATAACTTCTCCCGCTTTTTCGAGAATGTGCGGGAGTTCGGCTTTTTCGTCTTCCGTCCATTTGCCCAGCACATAGTTGACCTGTTTTCCTTTGGAGAAATTGTCGCCGATGCCGATGCGCAGGCGTGGGTAAGCGTCGGTGCCGAGCAATTCTTGGATGCTTTTCAAGCCGTTGTGGCCGCCATCAGAGCCTTTGGGGCGGAGGCGCTGTTTGCCAAAGGCGAGATTCAGGTCGTCGAGCACGGTGAGGCTGTTCTCTAAAGTGATTTTTTCCTTTTGCAGCCAGTAGCGGATGGCTTTGCCGCTGAGGTTCATGTAAGTGTTTGGCTTCAATAATATTAAGGTGCGGCCTTTATACTTCACTTCCGCCAAATCGCCGTGGTGGTCGCTGCGCCATGAGCCTTCCAAATTTTTGCAAAGAAAATCAACGACCTCAAAGCCGATGTTGTGGCGAGTGCCGTCGTATTCATAGCCCATGTTGCCGAGGCCGGTTATCAGGTATTTCATGTCAAGGACAGTGACGATTTGATGATGGAATGGTTTGCTGGCAGAATGTTGGCTCAAAAAATTTTCGCAAAGTTAGAAAGCGCTCGGCCTACTCCAAAATCCGTGTCAATTGCCGAACTTTGCGCCCCCTTTCCAAGATTGTTCATCAACTCATTTTTTGAAACATCAATTATGCGTACTTTGATTCTAAACTTTATTTTGAGTGTTGCCGTGTTCTTTTCTTGCACCAGTGGTGCCGAAAACCAAAACAATGCTAACGCCCAAACTCCTGTTGTGGAGTTAGATACTACTTTGACCAATATTTCCATTACAGACCTAAACTGTTGGGTAGAAAGAGGGCAATTCTTCGTAGTAGGTGTTTGCAACAACCTTTCTGAAGATTGGATGAACGTATGGCTCAAGATGACGCCTTTAGACGCCAAAGGGAACCCTATCAAAGTCAATGGTGCCTCAACGGCGACTTTCCCCACATTTTCAGATGCTGTGCCCCCGCGTGGCCGCACCTCGTTTTTCTATGAATGGCCGCTTACATCTTTTCCATCCATGCCAGATTCTTGTATTGTGACCGGTGCTGGCGCTATTGCGATGTCGCCCGGTGCGATTCTTATCGCTACCGAACAGAACGGTGTAAAGGTGCTTGTGCCTGCCACACCCGGCGACACTGCGGCTACAGTCGAGCGAGCGTGGCGGTTAAATGTAGCAGTGGACAACCCGCTTGATATCGAGGCTGCACATCCACGCATCGAATTACTTCTCTTCGGTACTGACAAACGGTTGTGGTTCGCTACAGTGCTAAACCCCGAAGACCCCAATCAAAAAGAAATCGTGAAAGCCAGTGAAGAAGGCCCAATGGCTCCAAAATCAAAGCGACGTTTTGGCGCACAGGTTTTTTATGACAATATGCCACAAGAATTGATAGAGAAAAAAATAGGGCGGGTGGAATTCCTTCCATTCAATGCGCGATTTTGAGTAGCGATATTAAAAGTTTTGCCGTAGAACGTGACCCTCTCGGGCTCGCATCGTTTAAAACCCCGCCTGGAAGAGACCGGATTTTTCGCCCAAGAAGTTTTTTTGAAAATTTTTGAAAAAGAATTTTGAGTTGTGAAATGAGTCTTTACCTTTGCGCCCGCTTTTGGGGTATGTTTGATTTTGTGTGGGAGTTGGCTGTGTGGGTTTTTGTTAGTTGGGTTTGTTGTTGTTTGGCTGTGCGGGTTTTTGGTTTGGTTTGAGTGGCGGTTGTTTTTGGGGCGGTGTTGCAT
>CAYZVM010000066.1:0-27537 GCA_964481485.1 uncultured Saprospiraceae bacterium
TTGCACCAATCCGACCATTCGCCGACCACGCCAGCGGGCATATCTTGAAAATATTTCAGTTGCGTTCCTGGAAAATACCCTTTCAACCGGCTCGCCACTGGGCCAGCGATTTTTAGGGCGAGGATGCGCAATTGGCTGCTGAATGGCCACAGGCGCCAACACGACAACGCGCTGTTGAGCAATATCAAACGATGGAGGTATTGGCTGGCAGGTGCGAGGCCGGCAATTTGCCCGCTCAGCCCGTGGCCGAGCAAAACGATTTCTTTTTTCGGAAATTTTTTTTTGACAAATAGCAGTACCGCATCCAAATCGTGGTTGGCCCATTGCATCAAAGTCGCCTCCACACCTTTCGGGTGGCCGGGGCCAGAATGTCCAATGCCCCGGTAATCAAACGTGACGACCGGCCCTGTCCGCTCCGCGCAATACGCCGCAAAGTCGCTGTAAAAATCCTGCCCGACCGATGCCCCCGGCGCGACGACGAGTACCTGCCCACCCGGTGCTTCGGGCTGGCAAACAGTCAGCGCAAGTTGCTGGCCGTCTCTCGTTCTGATGACTTCGCGGGTATGCATGGAAACTAATGTTGAGGCAAAAATGTCAGCGTTCTTGATTCCAGCCCAACGCCTTTTATTGATTGGCTGGTTTTATTGAGCGGATGACAGGTTTTAAAGAACTGGCAAACTGCATTTCCTCACGCCAATTGGCCCAACAAATCATCTTTTTTGCTTTTGGAAACCGGGACGCGCATTTTGTTTTCCATCACGAGGTAGCCGCCGTCGCCGCGCACATACTCGCGTACCCGCGAGAGATTGATGAGGTGCGAATGGTGCGGGCGGAAAAAATGGAAGGGGGTGAGCATATCCTCAAAATCTTTCAAAGTTCGCGAAATCACCCGTTTGCGGCCGTCGGTGAGATAGACTTCGGTGTAGTTGCTGCTGGAGGTGCAAACCACGATTTCGGTGGGGTCTACGAACTCGATGCTTTCTTTGGAAGCCAGTGCCACGCGCGGGTTTTTGCCGCGCTTTTCGGCTTGAGCGTTGCCGAGCAGCACTTCCAACTGTTCGGGCGGCAGGGGGCGGGCGGTTTTGCGCTGGTGTTTTTCGATGGCCTCTTTCAACTCCTTGTTTTGCACGGGCTTGAGCAAATAATCGAGCGCGCTGAACTTCACGGCCTGAATACCAAAGTTGTCGTATGCGGTGACAAATATCACATCGAACGCCAGATCGGGGCCGACTTCTTCCAGCACGTCGAAGCCATTGAGGCGCGGCATTTCGATGTCCAAAAAAAGCAGGTCGCATTCGTTGTTTTTCAAAAAATGGACGCCATCTGCGGGGTTGTCGAATGCCGCCAGCACGGAGACTTCCGGGCAGTAGTTTTCGAGTTTCCAGCGCAGCGTTTCGATGCTGTGCTGCTCGTCGTCAATGATTACTGCTTGTATCATAATGTGCTTTTTTTTTATAACCAACTCAAAGTATTTTTGAATAAAGGCTGTGTGCAATTGACTGAAAACCAAACCTCTAAACCATCTAAACTTTCTAAACCACTCCAAACCGACTATAGCGAGCTTGGCAAATAAATAAATCTGCCGGCTACAGAGGTATCGTCAGTTCTACCCGCGTCCCGCTCGGCTCACCGTGTTCGTCGTGCAAATCGTGGAACTGGACGTGGGCGTTGAGTTGGTAGAGTTTGTTGATGATTTCGATGCGTTCTTCGGTGATGCGCGTGCCCATGGATTGAGAGCGGTTGTTCGTGCTGCGTTTGGCTTGCAAGGCACCGGCTTTTTCGCGCCCGATGCCGTTGTCTTCTACCGTGCACACGAGGTTGTCGCCCCGGCGCATCACCTTGATGTTCACTTGGCCGGTCGCGCCATTGCCTTCGCGGTGCATCAGGCCGTGCCAGATGGCATTTTCGACATAGGGCTGGATGAGCATGGGCGGGATATTCACCGAAGCCGGGTCGAGACTTTCGTCCACTTGTATATTGTACTGGAATTTGTCTTTGAACCGCAGGCTTTCCATTTGCAGGTACAGGTCGAGGGTCTCGAGTTCGTCTTTCAGGCTGATGTAATTGGTGCGCGAGTTGTTGAGAATCAGGCGCATAAGCCGGGCGAAATTGTTGAGATACTCCGAAGCCCGTACCGTGTCGTTGCGGATGATATAATTGTCAATCGAATTGAGGCTGTTGAACAAAAAATGTGGGTTCATTTGAGCGAGCAGGGCGCTCATTTCCACGTTTGCCAATCGTTTTTCAAAATCAGATTTTATCCGCTCTTGCCGCCGGATTTGCAGCACCCGGTTGCGGTAAATTTGATAGACCAGCCCCAACAACCCCAAGCCGAGTGTGATGCGAAACCACCACGTCGTCCACCATGCCGTGCTGACATGGACGGGCAGTTCGAGTATCGTCTTGCTCCAAACGCCTTCATTGTTAGCGACTTGCAATTGGAACACATAATCGCCGCCGGGCACGTTTGTGAAATTGGCGTAGCGCCGATCGCCCGTTTCCGTCCAATCCTCGAAGTCAAAAAGACGGTATCGGAACCGGCAATGTTCGCCGAGCGTGAATGCTTGCGCGGAAAAAGCGAAAGAGAAAAAGTTTTCCCAATGTTGCAGCCGAAGCACGGGTTTTTCGGCAGAAATCAGTGTGTCTGGCCGGGGTTTTCCCAACACCGAGATTTCGGAAAGATAGGGGCGCGGCAATTCTTTGTTGCGCTGCAAATCCTCGGGTCGAGCCACTACGATTTCATTGCGGCCACCGAATACGAGATTGCCGCCCGGCAAAAATTTGAAAGAAAAAAAATCGGCCTCGCCCACGCCATACGCAAAACTGTAAGTCGTCACGGACAAATCGGCGGCATTGATTTTCAATAAAATACGTTTTGAATACCCCCAAACATCCCCCTGTGCGTCGGTCGTCAGTCCGTACAAATCATTGATACCGGCCAAGGTTTTCAAATCCATTTTTTTCACTATGCCGCGCTCCGGCTCTTCTGCCAAAGCGTATCCCACCCACGACCCCGGCCCATGCAGCCACACCCGCCCATAACGGTCTTCGACAAAGTCGTGTACTTGTTGGAAAGTACGCTCGCCCTGCTCTGGGAAAATAAAATGCAGAAAAGTATCGCGTTCCGGCAGCCGGACGCTAAACCCTCGGGTGCGCGCCAGCCAAAGGTGGCCACGGCTATCTTCGAATAGCGCACCGATCGAGGTCACAGGCCCAGGCGATTGGGGCGACTCCAATTCCTTTTTAAAAACCCGTACTTCTTTCGTGCGCGGGTTCCATCGGAACAGCCCTTCCACTCCGGCGCAGAGCCAGAAATGACCCGATTTGTCCCAAATAATACTGCCGAAACGCCGAAATTTCAAACTCGGCTGAAAGGGGAGCCGCGACAATTTGTTGCTCTTGGGCGAAAAACTGAACAACCCGTTGTCCGCAGAAATGGTAAAACTGCCGTCAGGGGCTTGCACAAAGGCACGGGGAATGAACTCCCGGGTAAAATTTTTGCCTGCTGCTGCGAGAGAGATTTTGTCCCAAGTATGATTTTGCAAATCAAAACGAAAGAGATTGCCATCGAAACGAGGAAGCACAAAAAGCCCGTTTTTGCCCGCAGCCGGTTGCAAATAAAAAGCCAGCGACTGTATGGCACTATCAGGGCTTCCGAAAGAATATCGGGCAAATTGCTGCACTGCGGGGTCGAAAATATGGATGCCGTTGACCGAGCGGCTCCACACCCGGTTGGATTCGTCCACCATTTCCACGCCGAAATATTCGACCGCTCTAATGTTGTTCTTTTTCCAAAAAACAATTTCCTGCCGTCCGGTGTGGTACACCACCAAACCGCCGCCAGTGGTTATCCAGATTTCGTCAGCACTTTTTCTCAAAATACTTTGTACTGCATATCGCAGAATGAAATTCCCGGGATTGGGCTTCAACGGCAGCGGGATGAGGTTTTTCCGTACAGGGTCGAAAATGTGTACGCCAGCTCCCCAACTGCCCGCGTAGAGCAGGCCGTTGTCGTGACAATGTATCTTCCGAAATGCGTTGACGGCGGTTTGCCATTTTTTGTCGGCTTGCGTAAATACATGCCACTGCACCTGCTTGGTGTATTTGTTGATCTCCAACAAACCCGCTACCGTGCCAGCAAACATGATGGAATCATTGTGCGTGGCTTCTGCCAAACTCAGTACGCTATATGTGCCATCAAACGTGGGCGATATTTCCTGAAGCGGATTCGCTTTTTGGGCAAAAAACTCGAACTTGTCTTGCTCTGCTATGTAGCGGCCTACTCCGTGCAATTGCGTACCAACCCATACCACACCTTTTTTATCTTGATAAAGCACATTGGCATCATTGCTCAAAGTCTGTTTTGGCTGGTTTGTCTTTTCCGGGCGCTCCATTTGATATCGAACAAACCGGTCGCGCCGCAGGTCGAGCGCTGACACGCCAGATTCTGTTGCTACCCAAATTCGTTCAGTCGTGGGAAGCACAGAATGGACTTGAATGCCGAGAAGAGAACTCGAATCACCCGGTGCATTTTGATACACTTTTATTCGAGCGCCATCGAAGCGACAAAGGCCCTCATTTGTGCCAATCCATACAAAACCGTCCGGCCCTTTTCGGATACAAAACACGGCATTGGAGGGCAGCCCTTTTTCCCGGTCGAGGGGGATGGCTGCATCAAATTTGTATTGGGCGGGGAGCAGGTTGGGAAGGGAAAGGAAGAAAAAAATGAACAGCTGCGCCTTTATTCCGCCATACCATGCCGCACCCGCTCTCCCAATTGGAGGATGGTTCGGGGGTGGGGTGGAGCGGAAAGGAAATATAGCCTGCATCTGTTGTCCCAGAAAATTTTGCGAAGCCAAGTACGGAAACAAGCCACGAATATAAAAATCAATTGATTGGATTGACCTCCTTTTTGAGCCGTTGGCGGGAATAAGCGGGTGTTTGGCGTTTTTTTCAGAAAAAAATATGCTGTGCCGGTTTTTTCTTTTTTCCTCAACCAAAAGGCACTCCGGCACATATAGACCTGCCGAACAATCATCTCCCCGCCCGTCCCAGGGTCGGCTGCCTGTAACCTTGCATCGCCTTTCGGCAAAAAACGCCAATTCCTTCACACCATTTAAACATTCACCATTCAATTTTTTCCTCCTTATGAAAAAAGCAATCTTTCTGCTCTACGGCGTTGTCGCGTACTTGTGCTTTTTTGGCACCATCTTGTACGCCATCGGTTTTGTCGGCAACCTGATTGTGCCCAAAACCATTGACGGCGCCCCCCAAGTCCCGCTGATTCAAGCTCTCCTGACCAACACTGGTCTGCTCCTCTTGTTCGCATTCCAGCACAGCACCATGGCACGCCCGGCATTCAAGCGTTGGTGGACGAAGTTTGTGCCCGAACCCATTGAGCGCAGCACCTTTGTCTTGTTTTCCAGCTTGTGCCTTATGCTGATGATGAGCTTGTGGCAGCCGATGGGCGGCGTGGTGTGGTCTATCGAAAGCCCGGTGATTCAGGGCGTGCTCATGGCGGCTTACCTGCTCGGTTGGGCCATTGTGTTTCTCAGCACATTCCTGATAAACCACTTTGACTTGTTCGGGCTGCGCCAAGTGTGGCTGCATTTTCAGGGCAAAGCGTACACGCACCTGCAGTTTCGCACCCCGTTTCTTTACAAAGCAGTGCGCCACCCGCTCTATTTGGGTTTTATCATTGCATTCTGGGCTACTCCGCTGATGACGGTGACGCACCTGCTGTTCGCAGTGGCTACTACGGGTTATATCCTGACGGCCATACAGTTGGAGGAGCGCGACCTCATCACACAGTTTGGCGACAAGTACCGCAATTACCGCCGCTCAGCCCCGATGCTGATTCCGTTTTTGAAAAGACGCCCCATCGAACAGGTGGCTTCGGATAGGCAAGTGAAAGCAAATTAACCTCAACAAAACCAATTGGAAACTCGCTTTTTTTAGTGTCTGATTTTGTTGCGTTCATTGACCTCGAAATTCCTTTCACACAAGCAGGCTTCGAAAAAGCAAAAGGCGAATTTGATTTGACTTTTGCTCGTCGGGGCCTGCTTTTTAAACAGCTTTGAAAACAATGTCCATCAAGAATATGATTCAAACACACGGGCGCAAAGCGCTCATGCTGTATCTTTTATGGTGCCTGGCCAAAGGAATCTTTTTCCTTTTCGCGGGCGCCCATTTGTTGAAAAAATACACGCTGCAACAACCTGCAACCATCCAGCCAACTATGGAAGCCAAAACCACCGGGACGATAGACACGGAGCGTTTGTCGGTGCTTCTGGGCGACGGGAATGTGTGGCTGGCTGGCATGGCTTTGTTCGCGATCATAGTTGTATCTGGTGCTGTTCGCTGGATAGGAAACATCATGCGCCGCGACTATGAAGTGGGTGCTGGCAATCGTTTTTTGGAGGAGATGGATGGGGAGATGTATCGGTAGGGGCTACAAATCCACCCCAATCACTACACCCGTATTGTAATGTTCTTTCCCGAAAAAACCAGCCACTACGTCCACCCTGAACGGGCGGAAAAATTTGAAACCGATATTTTCGAAACCAAAGTTGACTTCCCAATAGGGCATTTTTTGCTCCAAAATATTTTCGCCATAAGTATTTTGAGTATGATAGATGCTTGCCCCAAAAACCTCTTTCCAGTTTAATCTGCGCAGACCGGGGATCTTGTCCAACAACCAGCCTTGCAGGTGGTGTTGAAGATGCGCCTGCACAAACGGGTCACGGGTGGAGTAGTCATAGTATGGCAGCAGGAAAAAACTTCGGGTATAGTCGCTGGGTTTGCCAAAAATAGTCTGGTTGCCCATGGGATGGTGCCGGTCAATGAACTCTACTCGCTTGCTGCGCAAGAATGCGCCCGCCGCCACATTCACATCTGTGTAGCCCACCAGCCCCCAACTGATGCCGTTTTTTTGCACCTGCGCCTGCACAAAATCGTAGTCCACGTCGCTGCCCGCCACACCGTGGATAGCTTTGCGGTACATGAGCAACAGTTCCGGCCAGCCGGACGATTCGTACACCCTGAATTTGGGGTAACTGCTATACGTCTCGCCGATGCGGATACGCGCCAACAGATTGATAGTGAATGCTTGATGCCGTGTGAAAAAAGGTTCGTCTTGACCCGTGAGCGGGGCGTTCGGGGTGTAAACCCGCTCTTTTTTGAGCCACGAATAGTCGGAGTTATTGACCAATGCACGGCGGTCGGCCCATTCTGCATCGGCGCGGAGCCAAAGGCCAGGCACGAGGTAGCGGCTGTATTCTGCTTTCGCAAAAGTCTTTTCGTACAACTTCATGTAGTTGCGTTTGGCGTACAGCGAATAGGCCAAATTGGTCAGATTGCCGATGGGGTTTTTGTCGCTGAACTGCACCGCCGCGATGCCGCCATTCAACTCGAGGTTGGAGTAAAATTTGCTCTCGAAGCGCCGTTCGAGCCGCAGCCCGCCGCGCCAGGTTTTTTCGGAAAAACCGTAGTTGATATTCCCTTCGGCCCGCCAAAACCGGGTGCGCCGCTCGCCGTCATATTTGCTGAATTCGGGCTTCACGTTGATGAGCCAGCCTTGCACGGTGTTGAACTGAATCCACTCCGAGGTGGATGGGTATTTCACGGTGGTGTGTTTTTTGGAATTGCGCCAAGTATATCCGAAAATCAAATTGCTGATTTTGAACTTGTTGCGCCGGGCATCGGTGCTGTCTTTGTAGGCATCGGAATCCCATATCTGCCGCAAACTGTCCTTTCGCACATAGTCAAAAGATTCTGCCGGGGTGAGCGGGATGGGTCGGATGGATGTCCAATAAGTAGAATCGCGCTCGTTGGCATCGTCCTCGATTTTGTAGGTTTCTTTGGAAAAAAACTTGTCGTCAAAACTGGGGCGCAAATCGTAATTGGAAAAAACGCCGTTGAAAAAGCCCCCAAATTTGAATCCCATCAGCCCGAATTTGAAACTCGTCAGTTGTGTGAGCAGGCTCCAGGTGTCGGGTTTTTCCACCGGCACGAATGCTTGCTGGATGCGCATCGTATCCAAGACGGGTTGTTTGATGGCTGCACCGGTGAGCATGAGATCGGCACCGGCGAGGTTCCACCATTCGTCCACCACATAGAGGTCGCCGCTGAAAGTGGGGTCGGCAGGGCGTTTTGGCAGCACGCCAATTTTGTAAATATCGTAGCCGTTCTCGTCGCGGTATTTTCCCAACAACTTGAAATTGTAGTAGTTAAAGGCATTGTCGGCCAATGGCGACAGGATTTCGCGCTCTATTTCTATGCGCTCGTCGTACAAGTTGAAATCCGTGTAGGTGGAGCGGTTCAGGCTGAACCCGTTGTCCGAACCGCTCACTTTGCTCGAAATCATCACCTCTTTTGTGCGGCGCGGTTTGGCTTGTGAATACACTTTTGACACCGACTCGGACAGATAAATTATGCCTTGCCGGTTGGTGTCGAGTATGCCCCCCATATTGCCGATGTCTTGGCCCATTATTTTTTTAGGCGCGTCGAGCACCTGGTAAAACCCCTTGATGTACACATCACAACTGTATTCCTGCGTCTTGGCTTTGTAGTAATTCCTTTTGGCGATGACCTCGCGCATGATGCGGTAGGCGGGGTCTTCGGTGGTGATGGTGACTTCGCTGATTTCCAGATTGGCGGGCTCCATGCGGGTGTTGAGGCGCACGGGCTTGTCGCCAATAGCGACCGATTCGATTTTTTGTTTGTAACCAATGTATTGAAAGACAATCTCGTGCGTGCCGCGAACGAGCGTGAGGCGATATTCCCCTTCGGCGTTGGCGACAGTGCCATTGGTGCTGTTGCGGACAAAGACGGAGGCGAACGCGAGCGGCTCGCCGTTTTCGTCCACGACCTTGCCGGAGAGTTGCGCAAACACAAATAATGGGGCGAGCAGCAAAATCGCCAGCATCGGGAAACATTTTTTCATTTTTGGAAAATTGCAGAAAGTGAGTTGCAAAAATTGGCGGCAAATAACAGACAGCGAAAGTTTTAACACAGTTTAACCGAATTTGGAAAAATGAAAAGGCCGTTTCTCAATGCAACTTGAAAAACGGCCTTCCGGTTTTGAGCCAAATGTTTTTGGGTTTGATTTATTTCAAATCCCTCATGACACAGCAAGACCTGATTTGAAAAACCAACCCTACTGCGCCAAAATATGCGCCATCCGCAGCAGTTCCTTGTTCAATGGCTTACTTTTGGCAATCGCCTCTTCAAAAGAAGTGTATTGCACATTGTTGTTTCGGATGCCGGCCATCACGCCCGATTTTCCGGCCATCAGCCCTTCCACCGAGGCAAACCCTAAAATACTGGACAGCACCCGGTCGAAGGCGGAAGGAGAGCCGCCGCGTTGGAGGTGGCCGATGACGGTCACTTTGATGTCGTCATAAAAATCAACTTTGTCTTCCACATGGTGGGCGATGTCGTACACCGTGCCCATTTGGTTGCCCTCGGCCACGATGACAATGCTGAACAGTTTGGCGCGTTTGGCACCTCGTTTCAGTAGTTTTATCACATCGTCTATAGAGGACTCTTCTTCGGGAATCAACACTCCGCCCGCGCCACCCGCGATAGCCGTGTGCAGCGCAATAAAACCCGAATGTCGGCCCATGACTTCCACGAAAAACAAGCGATTGTGCGAGTCGGCAGTATCGCGGATTTTGTCCACCGCCTGCACCGCCGTGTTCACCGCCGTATCGAAACCTATGGAGAAATCCGTGCCGTACAGGTCATTGTCAATCGTGCCCGGCAGCCCCACGATGGGGATATCGGGGTATTCTTCCAAGAATTTCATGGCACCGGTAAAAGTGCCGTTTCCCCCGATAGCGATAAGCCCGTCAATGTCGTTGTCCACCAGATTTTCATAAGCCAGTTTGCGGCCTTCCGGGGTCATAAAACGCTGACTGCGAGCGGTTTTAAGGATGGTGCCGCCCCGGTGGATGATGTTGCTCACATCGGTCGTTTCGAGCCGTTTGATATTGCCGTCAATCATGCCCTCATACCCCCGCATGATGCCATATATGTGGAGGTCATTGTTGAAGGCATTGCGCACAATAGCGCGGACTGCGGCATTCATACCCGGCGCGTCGCCGCCTGAAGTGAACACCGCGATTCGTTTGATATCTTTTGCCATATAGTTGTGTTATTCGATTGGGTGCAGGTGATAATCCGCGAGCGGATAGATGGGTTTGCGGATGATGACGCCGGGTTTGAGGCGGCGCTCTTCCATACATTTCAACAGGATTTCCTGAAAATGGTGTGCTATTGAGCCAACAAAATGTACCGGGACGTGCTGGTAGCCGCTGTACTTGCAGGCCTGTCGGTCGAGGAATTCGCCGAGGCAATCTGCCACCAGATGTTGCACAAATGGGTGTTCGATGTGGTCGCCGAGAAAGCGGGTGAACGTGGCCAAATAAGCATTTGCCCCTTTTTCGTACACGCGGTCTTTAATAGCATCCATACCTTCCGGATAGGCATGGTCAAATGCGATGTTCAGGTCGGCGGGCAATTCGCGATAAAATTTTGCCCGCACCAGTGCTTTGCCCAAGTGTGTGCCGCTGCCTTCGTCGCCCAAAAGCCACCCGAGCGACGGTACATTGTCGAGGATTTTTTCGCCGTCATAGTAGCAACTGTTGGAGCCAGTGCCGAGGATGCACGCAATGCCCGCGTGATGCCCACAAGTGGCACGAGCGGCGGCCAGCAAGTCATGTTCCACCTCTATTTTGGCATTGGGGAAAACGGCTTTGATTGCTTTTTCCACAATTTCGGCGCGATGTTCGTCGTGAACGCCGGTGCCATAGAAATACACCTCTTTCACCGTCTCTGGCTTGAGTTTCGGGACAAGTTCTGTTTTGAGGATGTTTGTGATTTCCTCGGTGGTGTGAAAGAACGGGCTGAACCCGACAGTGTTTTCGAGCGTCTGGTCGCGCCCTCCGTGGATGAGGAGCCAGTCGCATTTAGTGGAGCCGCAATCGGCGATGATGACCATGTCAGTAGTGGATTGATGATTGCTATGCCCCGAAACGCCGGGGCTAATTTGATGTTGTCCGTTTCTTTTCTACTATTTGTAAAAATTACACGAATGGCGCAAAAATAGATTTTTCCCCAAAAATGCAGGGATTTAGGAAAGAAAGTCGGGATTTCCCAAATCGGCCTGTTTCAAACTTTTTTGTGTCGAAAAACATGATGCGAGATTTACAAAAAACATTTTGTTTGTATTTATGAAACATCTTGTTTTACTTTGTGCCGTTCATTCCAGTTCCTCACTATTCAAAAAAATCTACACACCATGGCAAGTTTGAACCACGCACACGCCAACTACAATAGCAGCAGGGCAGCCACTGCCGAACAGGTCAAAGATGAGCTAATGCAAGAACCCGTGCTTTGGAAACTTTTGTTGCTGACCGCCATCGCATATTTGATGTGGACGGACAAAGTCACTATCGTGCTCGGCCCGGTGATCAGTAGCGATGCCACCGAAGAAATAGAAGGCGATCGCGTCCGCGCCTCTTTGTTTGACTTGTCGCCGAACAAACGCAATACTGGGGTCGAGATGCCGCCGGATGCATTGAGCAATGCGACGTTTGCCATTGACCCCGGTTTTGCCCGCCGCAACAAACTGAAAAAAGCCGAAATGGAAAAACGCCTGCTCAAATGCCGGGATTATGTGGAGCAACATGCACCGCTGGCGGTGGCCGAAATGCAAAAATCCGGTGTGCCGGCGAGCATCACATTGGCACAGGGGCTGCTCGAAAGCGACGCGGGGGAGAGCAAGTTGGCGCGTTCGACCAACAACCATTTTGGGATAAAATGTTTTTCAAAACGTTGCAAGAGAGGGCATTGTGCCAATTTTTCAGATGACACGCACAAGGATTTTTTTGTAAAATATACTAATGCGGAGGGGAGTTACCGAGCACACAGCCAATTTTTGAAAAAAAGCAAACGCTACCGGCAGTTGTTTGAATTTGAAAAAACAGACTACCGCAACTGGGCGCGCGGGCTGGCGGAAGCGGGCTACGCGACGGATGTAAAGTACGGTGAAAAATTGATCGCCATCATTCAAACATTGCGGTTGGACAGATATGATGGGGCATGAACGGTGCGGGAAATTTTCAAATAAAAAAGCCTCTTCCGCGCAAACAGGAGAGGCTTTTTTCATGCAAGAACTATCAATTGCGGAGATTACTGCGATTGAAGCGGGGGAGCAACGTCTGGCGTGATTGGGCCGCCCGTGCCAACCGTGAGAACGGCCACCACACACAGCACCACCAGCGCACCGGCAAGCACCCAAGTGGCTTTTTCAATAAAATCTGTGGAACGTGCGGCACCAAACAGTTGCTGCGCTTGGCCGCCAAAGGTCGGGTCAATGCCACCGCCTTTCGGGTTTTGAATCAGAATGGCGCCCATGAGAAAGACGCTAACAATGGCAATGAATACCGCGAGTGTAGATAACATCGTCGTCTATTTTTTAAGTTTTTCAATTTCGGCGGCAAAGTACGCGCTTTTATCTGGAAACGCCAAGCGAAGGCGCTCATACATATTTATTGCCTTGTCGCGGTAGCCTTGTTTCGCCAGCAACCGGGCGAGCGTCTCGGAAATGACATCTTTGTTTTCGGCCACGCTGCGCTCTGCCAAAGCTTGCGCGGAAAGGGTGGGGGAGGGTGATTCTTCTTTGGGCGGCGGCGCCTCTGCCTCAGTGCTTTTTGCGGGAGCCAGCACGGGAGGCTGGAAACGGCTAATCCACACGGCAAAAGGTTGGGCGAGTTTTATGGCGGGCTGTTCTGGGCTTTTGGGTATTTCAACAGGCGGTTTTTCCTTTGGCTGACCAAAATCAAGTGCCACGGCCTCCGCAGGTTTTTCTTCAAAAACTGAACTGGGTGGCTCTAAAACAGCGTTTTTTTCTGCCTTTTCTACCCGAGGCTGCGGCGCGAGGGCTTCCAATTCCCGTTGGACTACATCCAGCGGTTTCAGTTCCAAAATGGCCTCTTCGATGATGGTGCTCACGCGCTGGGGTGTCAATTGCGGTGCTACCAGCAGGAACAATTGCCTACGGTCGAGGCTATAGGCGGCGGCGGTCGCCAATGTCCGGTCGGCATCGGGGTGCTCGCTTTGTTGCGATTTTATTGCCAAAAGGTAGCGCAGGTTGTGGGCATAAGGGTATGCCAAGGCCAAAGTCTTCAACTCCTCGTAGGAGATAGTGGCCAGCAATTCGGGGTTGTCCAACAAGCGATGAAAACGTTCCTGCGTCAAGGTGTGAAAAAGTTGAGGAGTGTTTTTTTAGGCTGCAACTACTTACCAATTGTTGAAAAAGTGGTTGAAAATATCTTCCAACAATTGGTCGCCAATTTGCCGAACTAATTGGTCTTGAACGGATTGCAAGTCTGTTTGGCTTGAAAATTCAGCAAAGTGGCTGAAGTTTTTTTCTTTTGGCCACTCTATTTTTTCTTCTGTATCTGTCCGGTTTTCGGCTGTCACCTGTACGACTATGACCAATTGGTTCAACGCCACCAGCTCGCCAGGGCGCGGGGCTACCGGGACGACCCGAAAGTCAACGATTTTTCCGGTAAATTCTACCCGGATTTCGCTGGGTTCCAATTCAGAATCAATGACCCGCAGCTGCATCTGGGTCTCCGAGCGCATTTTGTCTTTCAGCCTTTCGGTAAAATCAATTGCCAACGTGGGGGGGGCATTGAGAGCCTGCGTTTCGAAAGTGCGAATGGAAAAAGTTTTCACCCGTGGGTCAATCGAAATGCCTTTCAACGAATAGCAGCCGGGGAGCAGTGGCAACAGCAGCAGCGGGAACAGGTAGAATAACTTCATTTTTGATTTTTCCTGAAAACGGTTTTTGGGTTGGTATTGATGCTTTGCGCTGCAAAAGTAACGGTTGAAACGATAGCAAAGTACACACAAAATCAACAACTTCGCTACTGTTTCCACGGCGGGGCTTGTTCGCTCTTGCTAATTGCCACAATTGACTTTTTTACTTTGCTTCGTTCAATGCCCAATTGTAGTCAATGTGGCTAATGCCTGTTTTTTCCGTGATTTTGACGTTGGAATGTTTGTTCAAAAAATCGCGCAAGGAGCCATCGCGCTCAAAGTCGCCTTTGAACCACTTGAAAATTTCCGAAATCTCGGCTTTGTCGGCGGTGATTCTGTTGCGCAAAGGGTCGTTGACAAAACCGCGCATAGTGGCGTCGAGTTGGCTTTCAAGTTTGTCTGCCGTGAATGCCTCGTTCAGCAGTTTTGGGCAAGAATAGGAAGCGCAATTGATGGCGGCGTGGATGCGGGCATCTTTGAACACCGGGCGCAAAATATTGTGTTCGATGTTGTTCAAATCATAACTAAATCCTTGAATCTTAATGAATTTGATGTCCCATACTGAGTTGACAAATGCCACACCTTTTTTAATGTCCTTGATGCTCGCCACCGGGTAGTTGCGCACGATGAGTTGGATGGTGTAGGCATTGTAGGCATTTATCCAATAAGCCATTTGCTCGTTGCGCGACCAGTTTTTGTCGTTCGGATGCGCTGACTCAAGCACTTTCAGATAAGCATTCAGTTCGGCACTGTCGTGTATAAAACCTTTGTAATCCACAAACCCATCGGCGCGGACGTGTTTTTTCAGCAGCGCATCCCAAAGTTCGTGGGTCACGGGTTTCGAGTCGGTGTCGTGTTTGATAGCGCGGCAATTGGTACAGGTGAACCAAACCAAGAGGACGGTCAGAAGCGCCAAAGAAATCAACAGTGTCTTTTTCATTTTTTTGAGTAAAAATCTAAAAAAATGATTGGGGAAATCCTGGTGTTACAACCGAAGCAACTGCCTGTACACCCGTTTCATTTCGGCAGGCTCGGCGCCTCGCCGGAACATTCGGAAAACAACCGCGTTGGCGTATTGCACTCTTAGCCAGCCGTTTTGAACGTATTTCCGCGACGAGGCAATGGCATATTTGGGGATGATGAGCAGGGGGTATCGCGGCATGGCGCGGCGCAAAAAATCGTACTCTTCCATGATGGTGTAATGTTCGTCGTAAGCCCCCAATTCAAAGAAGATTTCCCGCCGAATATAGAATGTTTTGTCGCCGCCCTGACACCAGAGGAAATGGAACCGGTTGAAAAACGCATTGATTTTCAGCAAAAAATGTGAGGAATCAAACTTGTAGCGGTAGCACCCCATGACATAACCCGCCGTCAATCCCGCCCCAATATCGGCAGCGAAAGTTTTGGGCGGCAGCGTGTCGGCATGGACAAAATACAAAACGTCGCCTTTTGCTGCCCGCGCTCCCGTGTTCATTTGGGCCGCGCGGCTGCACACCGGGCAGGGCAGCACAGTCGCTCCGGCCTCGCTGGCCAGCCGCGCGGTGTCGTCCTTGCTGCCACCGTCCACGACGAAGATTTCGGCAACTGCTGGGCCGCCGTTTTCGAGCAAATACCGCACAAGCGAACTGATGCGCTCGGCTTCGTTCAATACCGGGATAATGATGGAAAGCAGCATAAATTACTGATATAAAAAGGTTTAGAAAAAGAGATCTGTCGAAATGTACGACCAAAAAACGCAGGTAGATTTGAACGGCAGTTTATTCAAGCGAAAAGCCAGCAATCTAAAAAGTTAAATTTTCGGCAGACAGGCCGCACTCGAACAAAAGCAACGTTAAGAAAAAAACAAGCATTTTGAAATTCATGTTGCATAAAAAAAACATTTGTTGCTATTTTCGCACGTCCATATTTACACACTAATCAATCCACCCGCTAATGATGAAATATCGTAAATCGCTTTCGGAAGCCCTTCAAAACCTGGTTTCAAAAGGATATAGCCTCGCCGATGCACAATTGGAGGAGTCGCTCCAGTCAAATGATTGGCGGCTCGATTCGGTGGAGCAAGTCAGCCAAGAGCAGGGCAAAACGCTCGTCATAGCCGTTTCGAGCGCGAGCCGCAAAATGAAATTGGTGTTCGTTGAAGCCCTCACATCCATCACTGACTTTTCGCCCATGACTTTGCTGCGCCGTTTGTTCCCCATGCAGCAGGGTTCTGGATTTCAAATTAGCCCGATTCTTGCGCGCTGATTTTTAACGAGTTGTCTCTAAACAAAGAAAGCCCCCGAACGCATTTGTTCGGGGGCTTTCTTTGTTTCTCAATGAGCCATATCAATCCCGCTCGCGATAATCGAGCGGGTCAACAAATTCAAAATGGTGGCGCTCGCTGGCTTTGCCTTTTAGGTTCTGCTCTTCGAGCATGAGGTCGTCGGTGACACTGGTTTCGAGCCATGTGTTGCCCGATTTGCGGAATACTTGAACGTGCAGCCCAAACTCTTCCTCAAAAAGCCGTTCCACCTGCCAAGTCGGCATTTCAGGCTCGACGTACAACTCGCCGCTATGCGGTTTTTTCTCCAGACTCCCGAGGGTTTGCGTACGGTCGGCAATCAAGTGTTTGGCCGCGCTGTCTTTATAAGCTTTGTGCGGTTTCGAGAAAAACACCAATTTGAGGTAAGGAAAAACTTGAGAAAAGTCCTCTTGAATTTGGGCGATTGTTTTATCTGCAAAAACCTGAATTTTCATCGCGCTATGTTTTTTTAAAATTGAAAGCTAATCGTTTGCGCCACAAAATTGTACAAAGGAGCCACCTTGGCAGAATGACGGCGGTCAAACGCGGCTGTGACATTTGTCACAGGATGTCTCCCACGGCGCATCAGAAATTTGCGCGGTGGGAGCAATAGATGAAATCCTGCTACTTTTGGCGCACCATTCACACACGCCGATTTTTTTACACACTTTTCATTATGCCGCTACTGAACAAAGGCTCCAAATCATACAGTATTTTCCATCTGAAATGCCCACGCTGTCACGAGGGCGAAACATTCGGGACGGGTAGTTGGTCGTTCGTGAAATCTTTCGATATGCACCAACGCTGCCCAAAATGCAACCTCAACTATTTTCCTGAACCGGGCTATTATTACGGCGCGATGTTCATTTCATACATCTGGACGGGGTGGTTTTGCTTGCTTTTTGTGGCACTGTTCCATTGGGTGTTGGGGTGGAGCCAAACTGCCGCATTCAGCCTGCTCATTGCTTTTTTGGTTGTCAACTTTGTTTACATTTTCCGCATATCGAGGTTGATGTGGATAAATATCAATGTGCGGTACGACCCCAATGCGGTTGAGAAATTTGGAAAAAAGGCTTAACGTTTTTCCAAACTAGTGCTCACACCCGCACCTCGATTGGCACTTTGTACGCCGTGTGGAGCCACCCGCCCACGCGCCGGTGGAACGACCACCGAAACAACGGATTGGGCGCCAGCATATTCAGCCCGAAGTCGTAAATCTTGGGCGAAACGGCCATCATCAGATTGTAGAGCCGGATTTCGTCGTTCAGCCGACGGTAGATTTCCCGGTCGTAGTTTTTGAACTGCTCTGCGTCGAAGCATTTGTTTATCAATGCTTTCTGCACAAAATGCGCGGCGACATACCCGGAAATCATGCCAGTGCCAATGCCCTCGCCGCTCGTCGGGCACACGAGCGAGGCCGCGTCCCCCACCAACAGGTAGCCATCGCCAAAAGCCTGCCGTCGCCGCGAAGCCAACGGGATGCCCCAACCCACGGGCGATTCCAATGGGGTAGCATTTTGGAAACGCGGCGACATCACAGGGTCTTCCCGTATCAGTTTTTTGATAATATCGCGCAAGTTGTGCCCACCTTTTGACGCTACTTCGCTCACCATCCCGTACCCCACGTTCGCCTCGCCGCCGGGCAGGGGGAAAATATAAAAATAAGACATCGGCAGCCCGGGCGGGAAGTAAACCTCAATCAGGTTTCTGGGGTGCAACTCGGCCACATCTCGCCAATATTGGCGGAGCGTGCCGGCATAGTGCCGCCGGTCAATTTTTCGCTCGCCCAAATGCCGCAACAGCACTGAGTGGTCGCCGTCCGCGCCGATGAGAAGTTGGGTCTGGATTTCGAATTCCCGATGCCCGCTCGCCCAAACTCGCCATTTTTTTCCGTCTTTTTCTATTTGTGTCACTTTGGCTCCTTGCCGGAAATCCGCGAAGCGCGTATCGAGCTTTTTCACCAAAAAATCATCGAAGTGCAGGCGTTTTGCGGTCCAAAAAAGAGGGTGGGGGAGGGGAGCGCCGGGTTGGGGTTTGTAAACAAAATCTGTGGCTCGTCCGTTTTGTGTAAAAAAGCGCGTCCCCCAGCACGGCATAAAAATTTGGCTTTCAATTAGTTCGTTCTCTACAATGGATGGGTCAAGATGCCGAAGCACCCGCACGACTTTCAGGTCGAGGCCATCGCCACAGACTTTGTCGCGGGGGAAAGAAGCGGCATCCAAGATGAGGTGCGGGATACCCATTTTTGAAAGAAAAAGCGAAGTGGTAGCGCCGGACGGCCCCGCGCCGATAATGCAAACTTCTGTCTTGATTATTTCAGTAGTCATGTTCAAGTGTCGCCGCCCTGCCATTTGAGGGCGGCGCGAATGTAGGTTCGATTTAATAATTCTTGAAAGTCCGTTTTCCCAGTCACATTTTGCGCGAAACCAGCGTTTCTTTGCCAAGTTTTTGAACATATAATGGCCGAACAGCCCAACTCACAAGAAAATACAAAATATCGCAGCCCGATGGCGCGCGTCCTGGTGCTGTTGCAGGCAATATGGCGGCGCATCGAAAACATCGTGTTTGGCATCACATTGGCGTTCATCTTGCTGTATCTCGTGTTGCAGATGCCGGCGGTGCAGAATTGGCTGATTCGCAAGGTGACCACCTATTTGTCGGAGGAGTTGAACACCAGAGTGGAGGTTCGCAACGTAAACATCAGTTTTTTCGACAACCTTGTGCTCGAAGGTTTTTATGTAGAGGATTTGAAAGGCGACACGCTGCTGTATGCGGGCGAATTGACTGCCGGGCTTAATTCCAACATTTTTTCTTTGCTAAACAACAAACTGGAATTCAACGAGATAAGCCTCTCGAACGCCCGTTTCAACATACGCCGCGCGGAGGGCGAATACGACAATAACCTTCAGTTTATCATTGACTATTTTTCTAAAGAACCAAAAGCGCCGCCCAAAAAGCCCGCGCCGTTTCGGGTGCGGGTTCAGAATTTGCGCCTGAATGACGTGGAGTTTTTAAAGGACGATGCAGTGCGCGGCCAACGGATGTTTTTCCGGGTGCCAACTGCTGCCGTTCGGGTCAACAATCTTGATATTCCTTCCAAAATAGTTGACATCAGTTCTGCTGATATCAACGGGTTTTCGTTTTCAATAGAAGAACGCCCATCTCGCCCTTTGCCAGAACGGACGGTGCCTGTGGCCCGCAAGATTTCTTCTTCGATTGATTCCATAGACATGGCCGCGCCGAAGAAGCCGATGCGTTTTTCTGTTGGCCATTTTTCTCTCACGGAGGGGCGTTTTCAGTTGGACAAACACAGCCTTCCGTCCGAACAGCCCGGTGTGATAGATTACGAACACTTGAAAGTCCGCGATATTTATTTTCAAGCGGATAGCATCAAATTTGACGACGACTTGGTGTTCAGCGGCATTTTGCGCAACCTCTCTGCCCGCGAACAATCGGGCTTTCAACTCAGCCATGCCGAAGCTGATAGGGTAGTGGTGTGTGACACTTTGACGGCTTTGTATGGGGCAAAAATCCAGACCCCAAATACTTCTTTGGGCGACACAGTGGCGCTGCATTACGGCACATACCGGGACTACAACAAATTCAACGACAAAGTGCGCCTGGAAATCCGATTGGACAAAGGCTCTAAAGTGCGCCTCGGCGATGTCATCCATTTTAGCGGTGGATTGGCAAAAAATACTTTTTTTGTCCAAAATAGAGACGAAGTGGCACAAATAGCGGGTGTGGTGACGGGCAGGATAAATAACTTGAAGGGCCGCGACTTGGATATCAAACTGGATGAGAACACTTATATGCGCGGGTCGTTTGTCAGCGACAATCTGGCGGGCGATGTCGACTTGATGAACCTCGGCTTCAATTTCGACCAACTTCGCTCGGACTTTAAAACTATCAGCCGCATCATCCCAGGCTTCACCGCGCCCGCGTATTTTTATCGGCTCGGCCAGATTGGGTATGTGGGGCGATACGACATCATCTTTGGGTTTGACCATATTCTCGGAGGGAAATTGACCACTGACATCGGCGGCGGAGATTTGGACATGAAACTTGGCCTCGCTGACGGAAAGGACAATGCCAAATATTCCGGCAACTTGAACATGAAAAACTTTGACCTGGCTGCGTGGACGGGCAATCCGGATTTTGGCAAAACGACTTTCAATATCAAAATAGAAGACCCTTCCAGCGGCCTTTCTCTCAAAACGATCAATGCCAATGTGGCAGGCAGCGTGGATACTTTCTTTTTCAGGGGCTACAACTATCAGAATGTCGGCCTGAAAGGCAAATTTAAAGACTTCGTTTTTGTCGGCGACCTCGCCATGGACGACGAAAACATCAAATTTGAGTTCAACGGCAATATCAACCTCAAAGACTCTATCCCAGTTTTTGACTTTACGGCTGATTTGCACCGGCTCGACCTTGGCGCGTTGAATTTGTTGGAAGAAGATTGGATAGTTTCGGGAAAAGTTGACAGAATCAGGCTTCGCCTTCGCAACATCAACGATGTTACCGGCATCGTTTCACTGCGCGACTTCCTGATTTTGCAAGACCACGAACGCACCCACCGAATTGATTCGCTGCGCTTTTCTTCTTTCTACCGTCCCGACGGGACGCGCATTTTCAGGATACGCTCCGATATTGCCGAAGCGGAGTTGGCTGGTGCCTTCAACCTGACAACGGTGCCAAAGAACCTCATGCAAATTTTCAGCCGACACCATCCGGATTTTGCACAGCGGCTTGGCCTGCCTCCTGCCGACTCTACGGTGCTGACGGATAATTACACCATGCGGCTGAACATCTACGACACACAAGATCTGACGCATTTATTTGCGCCCGACCTCGATACCTTGCGTGATATCTACGCCAATGCACGGGTGGAGGCGGGGAGAGGCTACACCCAGCTCTTGCTCAGCGCCCCGAAAATCAAATATGGCGGTATCGAATTTGACGACTTGAGCGTAGGCTGGCATGGCGAGCCAGACAGTTCATATTACCACTTGCGCATACCAAGTTCCACATTGTCAGGCAAATACCGATTACCATCCATCAGAATTGGCGGATATTTCACAGAAGAAGATTTACAATTTTTAATCGAAGCAAAAGATTCTGCATCAATCGTCGAGAGCGTCCATCTCGATGGAGTGCTCAGCACCGTGGATTCTCTGTGGCAAGTGAAATTCAATGCCTCGGAAATCGCGCTGTTCAACACCGAATGGTATATGGACGAGGACAACTATATTCGTTTCGGGAAAAATGTATTTGAGCCGCGCAATTTTGATCTGATGAGCGGCGACTTGCGCATCAACTTTGAAGGCATCAACAATGGGCGTGGGCTTAGGCTCTCTTCGGCCAACTTCGACCTCGGTTTCCTCAACAAATTTGTAAAAGACACTACCTTGAATGTGCGCGGCAGGATATCTGGCATAGATGTGCAGATACAAGAACTCTATCAGCTACAAAATATCGAGGCGAACATCGAGATTTACGAACTTTTCCTGAAAGGTAATTCTTACGGCAGTTTTTACGGCTATGTCCGCGCAGACCATTTGGAGGCTCCGCTGGAATGGCGGTTCACTATGCAACGAGGCATTCAACAGCCCAATCTCCGTATAGCAGGAGTATGGCTTCCATCAGGCAAAGAACCTCAAACCGGCAATGATGTCAAGTTTACTGTCAATCCCGGAGAGTTTAAAACATCCGTCAAGGCCGACAGTTTCCAATTGGTTGTGCTCGAAACTTTCGTGCCTGGCATTTCTAAAACAGCCGGACGGCTCAATGCCGATGTCATATTGGACGGGACATTTAAACAAATAGGCATGGACGGCAGCGCGAATATCTTGAACGGGCAGTTCCAGATTGACTACCTGAAAACCATGTACCATCTTCACAACCAAAAAATAAAACTGTCAGATTATCAAATTTGGGCGGACAGAGACACCATTTGGGATGCCACAGAGCGTAATATGGCCTTGATAAGAGGAGGGCTGAAACACAACCATTTTAAAGACTGGAGTTTAGACTGCGTCATAGAATCTACCAACAACAACTTTATGATTCTCAATACCTTGCCAGAGGACAACTCTCTCTATTACGGACAAGGTATCGGGAAATTCAAAGCCGTTTTTAGCGGCACGTTCGCCCGGACGAATATTGTGATAGATGCCACCACTGGCAAAGACACCCGTCTTTATATTCCGATAACCACAGCGTCGGAGTCATCGGCAGTAAATTTTATCAATTTTAAAAACAAAAGCGAGGACACAACCGCCTTTTTTAAAGCAAATAGTTTTATATTGGCAGAAGTAAAAGGTCTGAACCTTGAAATGAACCTCTCCGTCACAGATGAAGCCGAAGTGCAATTGATTTTTGATGAAAAAGCGGGAGATATCATAAAGGGTAGGGGAGAGGGAGACATCACCTTGACCATCAATAGGGAAGGGGAGTTTAAAATGTACGGCAGTTACCAAATTCGCCGGGGGGAGTATCTCTTTACGCTGCTCAATTGGGTTAACAAACCTTTTACAGTCTTGGAAGGGGGGACAATCAATTGGTATGGCGACCCTTATGGTGCGCAAATCAGCCTTGATGCCACATACGAGGAAAATACTTCGCTCTACAACCTGCTGCGCGATGAAGTTGAATTGATACCGTCCGTGACGACAGAAGCGGGCAAAGCCACTCGTGTAATCGTGACCATGCACCTGAAAGGCGATTTGATGAAGCCAAACATCACCTTTGATTTGGAATTCCCAAACATATCCAGCCAACTTAAAACACTCGCCGACAACAAGTTGCGCCTACTTCGCCAAGATCAAAGCGAACTCACGCGACAAGTTTTTGGCTTGGTCGTAGTCGGCTCTTTTTTGCCCTCCAACTCAGGTGGTTTCATCCAAAATTCCGATTATTTGGCATCAGCATTCAACACCCTGACCCAAGTGCTGAGCAATCAATTCTCCAACTACCTGACGGGCTTAGCCTCGGAGTGGTTTGGCGGAGCAGTATCGAGTATAGATTTTGACATAGCCTACAACGAATATCAAAACGCGCTGGCCAACCCGAGCCAACCTAACATAAGCCAGATTGGGCGGGAATTGCAGGTGCGCCTCACCAGCAGTTTTGCCGACAACCGTGTCACAATACAATTCGGTTCACAATTTGGGCTGGGGCGGCCAGGAACAACAAACCAGGATGGCTTTTTGGGCGAAGATGTCACCGTAGAGGTACAATTGACCGAAAATCGCCAATGGCGGCTGAAAGTCTATCAACGCACCGAACCTGATATCGCAGGCAGCCAACGCCGGGCGCGATATGGATTCGGTATTAGTTTCAGGAAAGATTATGATTCATTTGAAGACATGATGTCTGGATTGACAGGTTGGCTAAAGAAAAAAAACGGGTGATAAACCCCGATACAACTTCCATAATCTATATTATGTTAAATAAGGCAATTTTAAACTTCTCAAAGCAAAATCCGTGAAACACATACATTTGTCCGCCGTTTTTGCAAGCACAAACACAAAAGCATCCCATATCGGTCTGATTTTCAATGAAAAACTCATACTACGACCTCGTAGCCCAAACCTTTGACTTCCCACAGGACGGGTTCAGCCTGAAAGACAATCGTCTCCTGTTCAACGAGATTGACTTATACGAACTCATCAAAAAATATGGCTCGCCCCTCAAACTCACATATTTGCCCAAGATCGGCGAGAAAATTCAGACAGCCCGCAAGTTGTTCCGGGATGCCATCCAGCGGTACGGATATAATGGAAAGTACGTTTACTGCTATTGCACAAAAAGTTCTCATTTTGCTTTTGTGCTGAATGAAGTGCTTGAAAACGGCACTCAGTTGGAGACTTCTTCGGCTTTTGATATTGACTTGATATGGCGGCTCTACAAATTGGGCAAAATCAACAAAGGCACTATCATCGTCCACAACGGTTACAAGCCGCGCTCCTACGTTCAGAGAATTGCCAAGTTGATTGAGGAGGGTTTTCAGAATGTTATTCCGGTCTGCGACAACGAGCAAGAGTTGGAGTTCTACGATGAACTGATAAAAAAGCCCTGCAGCATTGGCCTTCGTATGGCGACGGAGGAAGAGCCGAATTTTGAGTTTTATACTTCACGGCTGGGCATCCGCCAAAGCGAAATAATAAATTTCTACAAAAACAAAATCGCCACAAATCCAAAGTTTGAACTCAAAATGCTCCACTTTTTTGTGGACATTGGCATCAAGGACACCTTATATTACTGGACCGAACTCAAAAAGGGCATAAAGACATACTGCGAACTGCGGAAGGTCTGCCCTACCCTAACCAGCCTGAACATTGGCGGCGGCATGCCGATTCGCAATTCCCTGGGTTTTGATTATGACTATCCTTATATGGTGAACGAAATTGTGCGCCTTATAAAGGAAAATTGCGACGATGAGGGTGTGCCAGAACCGGATATTTATTCAGAATTCGGCAAATTCACGGTGGGCGAAAGCGGCGCGACGATATTCTCGGTCATCGGCAAAAAACAACAAAACGATGCGGAACAGTGGTACATGCTCGATAACTCTTTAATCAACACACTGCCAGATAGTTGGGGCATCAAAGAGCGCTTTATCCTGCTGCCTATCAACCATTGGGAAAAGGAGTCTCAAAAGGTGAATATTGGCGGCATCAGTTGCGACAACGCGGACTACTACAACTCGGAAGCGCACATCAATCAAGTGTACCTCCCTGCGTACGACGAGGAAAAAGACGAGCCGCTATTTTTGGGCTTTTTTCACACAGGGGCGTATCAAGAAGCGCTGAGCGGCTATGGAGGCTTGAAACACTGTATGTTGCCTGCCCCCAAACACATCCTGATTGACAAAAATTACTACGGTGAATTTACCGATTGGGAAGTGTTTCAAGAGCAAGACGCAGATTCGATGTTGCGGATTTTGGGTTACGATTCGCCTTATGCCTCGTGACTGAGGGCGGTTCACAGATTCCAATGTCCCAAATATTTCAAAAACAACTTGGTCAAGTTCTCCGCGTCCGAGATGCCGCGATGATGCTGGCCGGTGAATGGAATCCCTTCTTTTTCTACGGCCTTTTTCAGGCCAACACCGGTGCGCATTCTTTTTATTGTTTTGTACTGCTCCTTCAGGTTGCTGTGCCGCTCTGTCCAAGCGATGTCCATGCGATGCAACGAGCAGTCGTTGGCAAACATCTTTCGGTCAAAATTGCCCCAAGAACACAGCACATATTCCTCCTCTTCTATCCGCGCCCAATCCCAAAATTCTTGAATAACATCAGGGAAGATGCGGGCGCGGCTCACATTATCTTGTGTGATGCCCGTGAGTTGCCGGCAAAATGGCGAGAGCGTGGGATGTACAACCGGGCGCACAAATCTGTTGAATTTGCCACGGACCTCGCCAAATTGGTTGACGCGAAAGGCTCCGATTTCAATGGTTTCTTGCACATAACCCGGTGGGGGCGTTTCCCAGCAGGTGGCTTCGAGGTCATAGACAATGTAGTTCATTTTGACAGGATTAATGAGATGGACGAGATAGGCTAACGCAATCCAACGGCCTTTAAAAAATGCCAAATCCAAAGCCTCATCTTGCCCTTTTGTGTAAGATAAAAAAACTGTTGTTCAAGGCGCGGGTTGGGCTGGTGTTTTGAGGGATGGACGAGTGGGAACGGAATACTGTTAGCCCCCCTTCTTGCTCTTTCGTTGCGCCCGGTAGTATTGGTCGCCCCCTCCTCCCCTACCCCAACATTTTGCACGAGGTTTGCTTTCGGCACGATGCACAAGCCATTGTTTTTCAATATACTGTAAAACCACGCATAAGCCCAAGAGTTGTTTTTTCGGTCTTGAGTAGCGTGAAATTTATCGAGCATGTAAGCCTGTGCTTTCGGGTTGTCCACAAGTTGCTTTATTTTGCCTGAACGCTCAAACTCTGTCAGCCCGTTCAAGTCCAGCGACATTTTTTCCCAGGCGCGCCGCCAGCCAGCCCAGCCCCAAACAAACGAAAATCGCGAAAAAACATAACTTTCTTCCAAGCCAATAGTTTGGTCTTCTGCCAAATTGGAGCAGCCGATGTGCATTATTTGAGGGTCATCCGCATAATGCTGCAAAAGATACTCGCAAAAAGGGAAAAACGAAAGGTCGGGCACACAGTCGTCTTCGAGAACAATGCCACAAGGCTCATTTTTGAAAAACCAATTGAGCGCATCAAAAACACCTTCTCTAAGTCCTTTGTTCTCAGTTCGATACAAGGTTTTCACGTCGCAATCCCAGTCAATTCCGTTCTCTACAATAGCCCTTACTTCCGCCACTTTTTCAGCCTCGTCGAGTAGCTGCGCTCGAGCGCCGTCGCAATGGATGTAAATTTTTGGGGGCCGTGCTTGTCGTATTCGTTCCAACACAACTTGAGTGTGGCGCGGGCGGTTAAATACAAGGAAAAGCACGGGGACTTGGCAGCGCATGGCGATTTTTGTGGCAGAGTTTTGAAAAAGAAAGACTTTTGGGGCAAAATAACAGCAATTTCTCCATGCAAACGATACTCCGACGCGCCCGCACCAAGATTTTAAAATGGACTGAGCGAAAACTGAATATTCCCATCGAGCCGCTTGTCCCCACCGAGCGCATCGGCACCCCCTATGGCGGCTGGATCATTCCCAAAAACTGGCTCACGCCCGACTCCATCTGCTACCTTGTGGGCGCCGGGGAAGATATTTCGTTCGACCTGGGCGTGGCCGCGAAATACGGCTGCCAAGCACACATTTTCGACCCGACGCCACGCGCAGTGTCTCATTTTCAGGAAGTTGCGAAAAACATCAGCCAAGGATTGCCAACCAAATGCAGTACCAACCCATCTGGTTTTTATCCTGAATACCCGGCAGAATTGGCGAGCCATTTGAAATTTCATCCAATTGGCATTTGGAACGAGGACACGACGCTGCGCTTTTTTGCGCCGCAAAATGAAGCCCACATCTCGCACTCGCTGGTAAACCTTCAACGGTCCGAACGGCACATCGAAGTTCCCGTGCGCAAGTTGTCGGGCATGATGCGCGAACTCGGCACCCCGCGGCTCAATTTGTTGAAATTGGACATCGAAGGCGCTGAATACCAAGTGATCCGCTCGATATTGGAAGATAAAATTGAAGTAGATATTTTGTGCATTGAGTTCGATGAGTCGGCAGCCAATCATTTGGATACGAACTATGTGGAGCGCATCGAGCAGTCCCTGAAATCGCTCTTGGATGCTGGCTTTCGGGTCATCGCCAAAGAAGCGGGTTGCCACAATTATTCGCTCGTCCATCAACGCCGCTTGCCCACCAACGCATGAACGTCCTTTTGCTCAATACTTACCCGCAAGGTGGTGCCGGAGTGGCTTGCCGCCGTCTGCAATCGGCACTCCGCGAATCCGG
>CAYZVM010000067.1:0-4419 GCA_964481485.1 uncultured Saprospiraceae bacterium
GGTTTCGTTAAATTTTTCGCCGAATATGCCCGATTTCGACTGCAAAATTTGCCTCACCCATCGAAAAAATGGCAATTCCCCTCATTCAAAGCCCTCTACCGCAATAAGTCTAGTCTTTTTTTGTCATCTTGTAAAGATCTGTCCAATCTACGAGGGCGCACTACGAACGGACAGATGTTTCCAACTTGACAAAAGAAAACTATGGTTTTTTATCAAAAAGTAGAATCTCGTCCTCTCCGTGCGTCTCTTGCCAACGCACCTGCACGTATGCCTCGTCCAGCGCATCCACCGCAATGCCGAAATAGTCGGGCTGAATGGGCAGGTGGCGATTGAAACGCCTGTCCACGAGCACGAGCAATTCCACCACATCGGGCCGGCCATAGTGCTGCAACGCTGCAAGTGCCGCTGAGATGGTGCGACCCGTGTATAATACGTCATCAATCAGCAATACTCTTTTCCCCGCCACCAAAAACTCAATTTCGTTGGGGTGCGGCGCGAGTGGGGTGTCGGTCATGCGAAAATCGTCGCGGAAAAATGTAATGTCAAGCTTCCCGTACTCAATATCTTGATTTTCAGTCAACTCTTTGAGCCGCTGATAGATCCGGTTGGAGAGCAAGGTGCCACGCGGCTGGATGCCGATGATACAAGCGTTGGAAAAATCGCCCCAATCTTCGAGCAATTGGTGGCACAACCGTTCGATGGTGAGCGCGAAGTGTTCGCGAGTGAGGAGCGTTTTTCCGGTTTGCATAACGGCGCGAAGGTCGGAAAATTCTTGATTCGTTGATTTGACGAACGTGTTTTCAAATAAACAATTCAACGAGCTCAAAGCAACCCATGATCAAATGCCAACTTGACCATCGCAGCCGTATTTTTTACGGCGAATTTGGCCAGCAGATTTTTCCGGTGGCTGTCAACGGTGAGCGGGCTGATGAAGAGTTTTTCGGCAATCTGCCCATTGGTGTAGCCTTCGGCGATAAGCGCGAGCACTTCTTTTTCGCGAGCCGTAAGGAGAGGTATATGATTGGCAACTCTGGGTTCAGGGTGGGTGATGACTTCAGATGCCTCGGCACTAAGGAACAGCCGGCCGCGCCAGGCAGCTGCGATGCCTTCTTCGAGTTCTTCGCGGGTAGCATTTTTGAGCAGGTAACCGGATGCACCGGCATCAATCATGCGGGTGATGTAGCTGCGTTCCTTGAAAGTGCTCAGACCCAATACTTTCAGCGCAGGAAAGGCTTTTTTTAGCATACTGCACAGTTCGATTCCGTTTACGTCGCCGAGATTGATATCGCAGAGGACGACCTCGGCGGGTATGGTTTTCAGGGTATCGAGCGCCTGATAGCCGTCGGTGGCACTGCCGACGATTTCCACGACGGACGATTCGCGCAGCAAAGCCTTGATGCCCTCCAGCACCATAGGATGGTCGTCTATGAGAAATACCTTGATCATGTGATGGGACATTGGATGCTGACGGATGCGCCCTGCCCCGGTGCTGCGCGTAGGTCGAGCGAGCCTTGGAGGTAATTGACCCTCGAGCGGATATTGAGCCAGCCGACGCCGGGTGCTTTTTCGAGTTGCAGAGGGTCGAAACCTTTGCCGTCGTCTTCCACCGTAAGGTTGAGGCGGTTGCCGTCGCGCAGAAGTTGGACGAGTACGGTCGTGGCCGCGGCGTGTTTGACGATATTGTTGAGCAATTCCTGCGCGATGCGGAACAGGATGACTTCGGTCTGCTGCGGCAGCCGCTCGCCATCAAAGCCGAAAGTCTGGAAATTGACTTTGAGTTGGCTCGTGAGTTGTACGTGGTCGCAGTAGTCCTGCAAGGCATCGCGCAGCCCAAAACGCACGAGGGCTTCGGGCATCATGTTGCGGGCAATGTGCCGCAATTCGCCGATGGAGCGGTCGAGGTCGTTGATAACCTGGGTCAGGCCGACGGCGGCGGTTTCCGATAGGATTTGGTTTCCTTTCATGCCATTGAGGGATTGTTTGACGCCGGACAACATCCCGCCGAGGCCGTCGTGCAGATCGCGGGCCAAGCGGCTGCGCTCTTCCTCCTGACCGCGCACTACGGCATCGGCGACGGAAAGCTGTTGTTCCTGTTTGAGTTGAATGATTTGTTGTTGTTGCAATTGTAGAGATTGTTCGGCCAAGCGGCGGCGGTTGCGCAGGTTGCGGATCGCTAACCCACCTATTACAAGTAACAAAGCAGTCAGGGCAGCCAATCCCCAAATCAGGCCGTTTTTTTGCCGCAAACGCAGGTTTTTTATTTCCGCTTCCCGTTCGAGCTGGCTGATCTGCTGTTCTTTTTTTTCGGTTTCATACTTCGTCTCCAAGTCTTGGGTGGCGTGTACGAGCGTATTGTTGGCCAAAGTGTCGCGCATATCAGCATACAATTGGCGGTATTGACGGAACAGGCCGATGTCGCCGTCGAGCAGTGCCAAATCGGAACGGATGAGCGCACATTGCGCCGTTTCATCGTCCATATCGGCGGCTTGTGCTTTACGCAGTGCTTCGTCAGCGTAATTTTTGGCAGCGACGAAATTTTTGCCATAAATGGAAAGCCGCGCCATTCCTTTCAACGTACTGATTTCGCCAAACAAATCGCCTGACTGCCGTGCCACGTCCAAAGCCTCCTGAAAAAGGCGTTTTGCCTCAGCGGGGTTTTGTTCCTGCGTGAGCGCGGCGATATTGTTCAGGGCAAAGCCCAGTAGTAGCATCGCTCCCTGTGCCCGGGCAATTTGTTCTATCCGGCGGCAATAGCCGAACGCTTCGGTTTCGCGGCCGAGGCTGAAGGCCGAAAAAGCCATGATTTGCAGCGCCGCTGCTACTTCAATTGAATCGCCCAACGCTTCGGCTTCATCCAGCGATTTTTTCCCGTATTCAAATGCCTTGTCGAAAAGCCGCAAATCTTGATACTGCCGCGCAATGTTGTTGCGCACCGTGAGGGGAAAATTTGGCGGCAACGCCACACCTTCCATGGCGCGCAGCGCCTTTGAGAAAGTTTCGATGGCCATCCAGCGATTGCCGAGAAAATCCCAAGCATTGCCCATGTTGTTGTAACCCGCCACCAATTCCTTTTTCATGCCGTGCCGTTCACAGATAGGGATAGCAGTCTGGCAATCGGCGATGGATGCGTGATATTGGCTCAGATTGTTGAAGGCAAAAGCGCGATTGATGCGGCACTTGGCGATGCCTCGGTCAAAACCGATACGCTCGGCAAGCACCAGCGCCCGGCTTAGGTGCAACTCGGCAGTGTCGGCTTGGGTGTTCAGGTACAATTTTCCGACTTCCATCAGTGCCCATACACGCGCCGTGTCGGACGGGGCTGTGCGGGCCAGCAGCAGCAGGCTGTCGCGTTTGGCCGGGGTTTGAGCCGGTATCGCTCTGGGCAGTAAAATGACACCAGTAAAGAGTAGAAAAAGGATGCGTTGCCTTTTCATATCCCGCAAATCTTTGCCCTTTTCGCATTATTTTCAGGGCTTTTTTTTGAAAAAAAAACAAAATCCCCTTTTTCAGGGAGAAGAAAACCCTCGTTTCGGTGGATTGCCAGGCTACGGACAATGCGGGACTTTTGCGCCAGAATTCAGCGCTACTGAAAACGCGTCATTTTTCACCCAACCATGGTTCCGGCACGATGAACGCTTTTCAAAATTTGGTCTCGCTGTTGGCCATTGTTGACAATCAGAAAGTTAAGCCACAATGAAATATCGCGTGAAGCCTGAAGCATGAGCCGTTGGTTTTGTTTTGCTACGCGCACCGGGCGCCTTCGGGCAGCCCGGCTTTTTTCCCAGCGCGGAGCATTATGGGGAGTTCCGGATGTCTTTGAACGAAAAATGGGCAGATTTTGAATTGGTTGGTAGGCATCCAGCGAGCAGGCTTTTGTGCCGTCAAACAAAATTTTTCTAACCAAAACTTTTTTCCAAAACAATGAAAATCCGAATCTTTCTCTCACTGCTCACCCTTCTCGTGTTTGCTGCTTGCCAACAAACACCTGCGCCTGACCCCACAACCGAAGCCGTCAAAAAAGCCGCCGAAACCGCCGCCCGCAACAAAGCCTCCCTGCTCAGGGCCTACGAACTCATCAATACTCGAAAGTTCGACGAGTTTGTCCAGTTGGTTACCGAAGACCACATTGATCATGCCGCGATGCCTGAAGCCAAAGGGCGCGAAGCGTTGAAAAAGAACATGATGGATTTCATCGCGGCTTTCCCCGATTTCAAAATCGAGTCGCGGCAAATACTTGCCGAGGGCGATTGGGTAATGGGCTGGGTGAACCTAAGCGGCACTTTCCAAAATGATTTTATGGGTATGAAAGCCAATGGCAAGTCTTTCAAAATCAGCGATGTGGACATTTTAAAGTTTAACGCCGACGGGCTGGCTCCCGAACATTGGGCTGTGCAGGATTACTGCGCCATGTTCAGTCAA
>CAYZVM010000067.1:4519-21292 GCA_964481485.1 uncultured Saprospiraceae bacterium
GATGTCGTGAAAGCCTACTATGCCGCCTTCGACGCGGGCAATATCGCTGAGATGGAAAAACTGCTCAGTCCTGATTTCACGGTGACTGCACCATTTCTGCCCGGCACGACTCCGTTGGCGGCATGGAAAGATATCGCCGCGGGCATCAAATCTGCTTTTCCCGATATGCAGCACCCTATCACCGATTGGTTTTCTGATGGGAAAAAAGTAGCTGTTAGCGGTATGGCTGTTGGCACAAACAAAGGTCCGTTCATGGGCAACCCACCAACGAACAACAAAATCAATTTCCCTTTTACTGCCCTTTTTGAATTGACAAATGATCTGAAAATCAAGTCGTTGAATGTCCAGTTCGACCAAAAAGCGATGGCGGCGCAACTCATGGCGGGGCTGCCCCCAGCAAACAAAGCCACACCCGTCGCCAATCAAATCTACACGGCTTTTGGGAAAGGCGACCTGCCGGGAATCCTTGCCGTGTGCGACGACAACGTGACATGGATAGACGCGGGCGCATCGGTCGGCGGCGTGTACAAAGGCAAACGCATGGGCAAACAGGGTGTGACTGCTTTTTTCAACGACCTCAACGCCGGGCTGACCATCACACGATTCGAGCCGCGCGAATTCCTGCCGAGCGGCGATACAAAAATGACCGTCAAAGGATATGTGGCGGGTACCGCCAAAAGTACGGGCAAGCCATACTCCAGCGATTGGGCAATGATTTTCGAAGTGAACGACGCGGGCAAACTCGTTTATCATCAATTGTTTTTGGACACAGACAATGTCGGAAAAGCATTGGGCGTGTCAACAACCGCCACCCAAGCCGAAACCAACATCCGGTCGCTTTTCGCCGCGATGGATGCCGGGCAAGTAGAGAAATTTCATGATTTCTGCACGGCTGATTTTATGATTTCACACCCGTTTTTCACTGCTCCTCAACCACTTGCGGTTTTTCAAGGAGTCATTCAAGGGCAAAAAGCGGGTTTCCCTGATATGCAGCATGAAATCACGGAGGTTTTTTCTGACGGAAACAAGGCCGCCGTGCGTGGAGTTTTCAAAGGCACTAACACCGGCTCAATGCAGGGCAATCCGCCGACCAACAACAAAGTCACTTTGCCATTCACGGTCACTTATGACCTTGACGCACAGGGAAAAATCAAACATCAGTATGTTTCATTCGACACGGCTTCCTTCAACAGCCAATTGATGGCGGGTGTGAAGGAGGGCAAAAAATAAAGCAGTTTTTTCAACACAGCAGCGGGTCTGGAGCCCTTCGCGGATTTCAGACCCGATTTTTTTCATCCTATTTCTTACTGCCGGTTTTTAAATTCGATTCATACACCTCCACCCATTCTTCCACACTGATTTTCCGCATTAATTGCGCTATCAGTTCAAATGGAATATCCTCCGGCTTTTTGAAACGAATGCAACTTTTTCCCATGTCGAGTTTGCTTTTGGAATGTTTCGGAAACTCCGTCACAAACCAGTCGAGCAGATCCGGCATGGCGTAAATGCCCATGTGGTAGAGCGCGATGAAGTGTTTTTGTGACGCAATGCCCACGAACGGCAAAGGATCTTTCGGGTTGCAGTGGTAGCCGGGTGGGTAGATCTTATGCGGCACACAGTACCCCACCATGCCGTAGCCAATGGTTTCCTGAAAACCATCCGGTATGTTTTCCAGAATAGTTTCCCGCAGTTTTTCCATGGCCTCTCGGCGCTCTTCCGGAATGGCGCTCATGTATTCGGTAGGAGTAGAGACATCGTATTTCATGATGCAAAGTTTTAAATAAATCACTGCCTTGGCAACCACCAGCCAAGCCATAGCCCCACGAGCGCCCACTGAACGACCGCGTCAATGAGATAGCCAATGGAATCCCGCTCAAACCAAATGCTGTTCAGGTAAGAGATGCTCAAGTAGCCAATGATCCCCACAAAAACTGAGGCCTGCACGGCAGTGGTCAGGTTTAGCATTTCGAACCGCAGCAGCAGCCACACCAACAGCCAGACTGCCAGCAAATCAATCACAAAACCGCGAAACATATTCATGCCCATGTTCACGCTGAACGACTTGTGGTAGCTGATGCTTGCCCAGGGTTTGCCGGCGTTGCTCGCCATGGCCGCCTCCGCTTCTTCATGGGGGGTACCAGGTGGCACACCGGGCACCATGTAGGTACCTTCTTCGGTCAGGTTTTGGTTGAGGACTTCCATGATTTTGTCCTGGTTGGGCGTGTAGCCGTACTCCGAGTGGTGGATGGGCAGCACAGCCCAAGACAAAAATTGCCAAACAAAAAGGATGGCTGCGCCGACGAGCGTTGCGATAAGTTGTTTTTTCATGGCTAAATCGTTTTGATTGTGAATGAATGGGCAAAAGTAAAATCTGCCGTTTCAAAACAAAAAGTTTTGTGAATGTAAATTTGTGGCGAGTGTTTATTTTTCCAACATGAAAATGCGGGCGCTGACACCCAAACCTTCCCCGCCCAAGTTCTAAAAACTAGCAAGTATCTCCCTTCCATCGGCGAGTCCAAAAAATACACAGCATGAAAGAAATCCAACTCACCGCACCCTATTGCCAGTCCGACGAACAATTGCTGCTCAATTACCGAGAGATCAGCGTGGGCGATGGGGCGTCCGTTCGGCTCACCAACGGCTTCGCGCCGCAGGGTGTTTTTTTGGAACATCACGAACGGTTTGATCAGCTTCAGGCGGCTTTCAACTTTTGCCTGAAAGGCAACCAACGATTCGGGCTGACGGGCAATTACCTCCAAACTGAAGCCAACCCGAAGCACTGCAACGTGCTTTTGTTGCCTGAAGAGCAGCTTTCCACGCGAACGGAGGCCGTCGGCGAATTCGCCACGGCCTCCATTTTTATTTCCCTGCCGAAATACCTCTCTATTCTCGGCGACAGCGCGGAGATTTTGCCCAAGAACTTTCGCACTGCGGCGGAGCGCCGCAATCTCTGCTATTTCAAAAACCACACATGGCATCCCCGTGTGCGACAAATCGTGTCGCAAATGCTGACGGAGCAGTTTTCACCGCTTGCCGGGCGCATTTTTTTGGAAAGCAAAATGCTCGAAATCATCGCCATCATGCTCGAACTCGAACACCGGGCGGCAGCGAGCCAGCAATTTGTACCAAAAAAAGACGAGGAAAAAATCCGTTACGCCCGCGAAATCCTCGAGCAGGATCTTGCCAACCCGCCCAGCCTTAGCCGCCTTGCCCGGCTCATCGGTTCCAACGAATTTGCTTTGAAAAAAGGTTTTAAGGCCGTTTTTGGCAGGCCTGTTTATCAATTTTTGCAAAAACTCCGTATGGAAAAAGCAGCCGAACTCCTGCGGGCTACCGATATGCAGGTGAGCGAAGTGGCGCTTGCCGTCGGCTACGAAAATATGTCGGCATTTGCGCGGGCATTCCGGCAGGAGCACTGTATTCAGCCCTCCGAGTTGCGAAAAACTCCGTTTCGGCACACTTGAACTCCGTTTCGGATTCCCCCACCAAAGGCCCGCGCCCACAATTTTGTTTCGTCATTTTATACAAACATTTTTTCAAAACAATGGACGAAACAATGAAAAATCTCTCATTTCTCATGTTCGCGGTAGCTCTTTTGACAGCTTCCTGCACAAGCGAAAACCCTATGCCAGAAAAGCCGAAATCTTCCGGGGCAGCCCAGTTGGAAAACCGTTTTTCCGATGAGGTCATAGGCAATCACAACTTGGCATTGCTCAGCGAAATCCTCGGCGACGACTTCGTGAGTCACCATTTTCCCGCGCCGGGCAACAATAACAAAGCCGCCTTCACCGAAGGAATGGCAGGCTTGTTTGCCGGCTTCCCAGACATCAAAGTCACGCAGCGATTCGACCAATATGAGCAGGGCGACAAGGTGTTTACCTATGCCGTTTGGGAAGGCACGCACACCGGCACTTTCATGGGCATAGCGCCGACAGGTAAAAAAGTTCGCGTCGAGTACATGGACATTTGGCGTGTCACCGACGGCAAAATCTGCGAAAACTGGGTCGTAATGGACATCGCCGGGCTGCTCATCCAACTCGGCGTAATGCCGCCGCCGGGAAGCGGGAAATGATCTATGTTTTCCTGAAACAAATTTGATATTCAATGAAAAACTTACTCAATATCTCTGACCGGGAAGCCCTCATCGCCCGGCTCGAAAATCTCACTCCCGACAGCCAACGGCGCTGGGGAACGATGAGCTCCGGCCAAGTGGTGGCGCACATGGCCGATCCTTTGCGCGTCGCTATCGGCGACCGTGCCGCTCAGCCGATGAACTCCGTTTTTAGCAATCCGATTGTGAGCGCCCTGGTCGTTTGGTGGATGCCTTGGCCCAAGGGCGCACCGACAGCCGACGCGTTTATTCAGGGAAAAGGGGGGACTCCGCCGACCGAATTTTTACGTGACAAACAAGCCTTGCTGCTTGTGATTCACCGCTTTGGCCATCACCCTGCGAGCGAGGCATTTCAGCCCAGCCCCGTTTTTGGCAATATTTCGCGCAGAGCATGGGGAAGGCTGATGTGGCGGCACATTGATCATCACCTACGGCAGTTCGGGCTATGATTTTTGGGAGAAAACCAAGAAAAAAGCGGTGCTGTAAGGCAAACTCAGGCTTGAAATCCCCCACGGATTTCAGGCCTTTTTTCATTTTAACAAACCTTTAAGGTGGCATATTTTAAACCCGCCGTTCTACCTCCCGTCTATGCTTCCGTTTTCCAGCTGGATGTTTCTAAACCCTTCTAAACTTTTCTAAACCACCTCAACTCTTTTAAACCGCATTTTCTCACAAACACAAAAATTGATTCAAAAATGAAAAAGTCCATTCTGTTGCTTACTGCCCTTTTTGTGGGCATCCTCGCTTTCAACGCCTGCAAAAAATCCGACGACACGACCGCCAACGATGCCGACATCATGACTTCCGAAGACCTCGCCACCAACGAAGATTTCTCCGAAGAAATTGATTTTGCTGCCGATGTGGCTATCGAAGAACGCGGTGGCGGCGGCACTTGCCCCATCGTCACGCTCGCCCAACCTTGGGGAACTTGGCCAAACACTATCACTATTGACTACGGCACCGACGGCTGCACAGGCCCCAATGGCGAGCACATCCTGAAAGGGAAAATCATCATCACGCAGTCTGCGGACATGTTCACGGCTGGTGCCACACGCACAAAAACATTTGACAACTTCTATGTGGACGATGTGCAGGTGGAAGGCACAAAATCTTGGACAAACAACGGCAACGCCAGCGGCAACTGGTCGTACACCAAAACTGCCACCGACATGAAGTTGACTTACGACGACGGCACTTCTACGACTTGGAATCACACCCACACCAGCACGCTCATCCAGGGCGGCCTCACATTGACACACTGGGACAATGTGTGGAGCACGACCGGCAACTCTTCGGGCGTGAACCGCAATGGCGTGGCTTACTCCTCCACCATCACCGAGCCGCTTATCAAAAAAGCCACCTGCCGCTGGATTTCGGAGGGTGTTATTCAGTTCACCCGCGATGGCAGCACTTCCACGCTCGATTTTGGCAACGGCAATTGTGATCGTTTTGGCACTTTGACCACGGCCAACGGGGACACGTTCACCATTCGGCTCCGTAGGTAATTGACGCGTTCATATTTTCAATTGCAAACCCCGCCGTGGTATCTCCATTGGCGGGGTTTGTTTATGGGCAAACAGTGCGACTTTCGTTTTTCAAAAAACCAATTTGGTCAACAGACCCGACGGGCATAGTCGGGTGTAACAACTTGCCTATCAGCACTTCGCCCCAATTCATCGAAAACAATCGCCCGGAGAGTGTCCCATCTTTTTTTTCGCACAGCAAACCCGGTAAACATTATGCTGCGCAATATGCTTCAGTCTTTCGCCCTCGCGCTCCAAAACATCCGCGCCAATCTTTTTCATACATTCCTTTCGGTACTCGGCATCGTCATCGGCGTGGCGGCATTGGTCGCTACTTTTTCGCTGATTGATGGTCTTGAAAAATTCGCCCGTGACCAACTTTCTGCCAATACCAGCATCAATTCCATCGCGGTAGAAACAAAGACAAATAAGGTGATAAACAATTTGTCTGTCAGGAAAGACACCTTTCAGGTGATTGATTATGAACGTTATGCGCGATTTCGAGCGGGCATCCCAGATGTCAAGCGCGCCAATCTTGACAACAGTTTCAATCGTGAAATACAGGTCACGGGTAAAGATTCCTCCATCGGCGCCATGATCCGGTGCATGGCCGAACATCCTTGGGGCGACACTATGATTATGCACGGACAATCTTTCGCCGCCACCGCTTTCAGCGGGCGCGAACCGGTGGCAGTGGTGAATACCCAACTTGCCAAACTCATGGCGGCCTCCGACAATTTAGACCAAGTGCTGGGGCAAACTTTCGTCGCGCTCGGCCATACGCTGCGCATCGTAGGTGTGGCAAAAAGCAAAAAAGAAGATGCGCCGCCCACGGCCTTCATCCCCATCTCGCTCCTATCGAGCGCCGACATTTACCGCTCGCCGCCGAGGATGCTCCTCGAAGCCGCCAAGACGGAGGATGTGCCGCTGCTCAAAGAACAGGCGCAGGCTTGGATAAAGAGCGAATTTGGAGAACAGAATAATGATTTTCAGGTGATTAGCCAAGATTTCTGGGTGGACGAAGCAGCCAAAGGATTCCTAATTTTCCGAATTATCATGGGGCTTATTATTGGTATTTCGGTCGTGGTAGGCGGTGTCGGTGTGATGAATGTGCTGCTTATTTCCGTCAACGAGCGCACCGCCGAAATCGGTTTGCGCAAGGCAGTCGGTGCCAAAAAAGGTGACATCCGCAGGTTATTTCTGGCCGAGTCCATCACGGTGTCCGCTTTTGGCAGTTTCATAGGTCTGGTGTTCGGGGCAAGCTTCGCGTTGGCCACCATGCCCATCATTCGTTTGTTTGCCGATGTGCCATTCAATGCCGTACTGACTTGGAACACCTTTTTTATCATTTGCACCGTAGCCATACTCATCGGTATCATTTTCGGCACCTACCCGGCAGTAAAAGCATCGCGCCTCGACCCCGTGGAGGCACTTCGGCGGGAGTGAGGCACCGCTTTTTTGATAGAGCGCGTAACTTACCGCCCCGATTCCCCGTGTAAAAAATGGACATCCCTGGACTCATCAATGAATACGGCCTTTTCACCACAGTGTATATTGTGTGCTTTGCCAGCGGATTTGTCCCGCTGGTCAATGCCGAGATTTTCCTGATTGGCATAGCCCTTCTGAGCAATAAAGAAGATATTGTGCCAGTTACGCTTTTGGCGGCAGCGGGTCAGATGACCGCCAAAACAGTAATTTATATGGCCGGAAGAGGGGCTGTTCGTTTGCCTTTGGGAAAAATAGAAGCAAAAATCGCACGCATTCAAGCATTGATGCACAAGTGGCGAGGCCAAACCACCATCTTGCTATTTTTGTCCAGCTCGGTCGGTGTGCCACCATTTTATGTGGTCAGTTTTGTGGCTGGCATCGGCAAAATCAACATCCTCCAATTTTTCGCCACGGGTTTTCTTGGGCGTTGGGTGCGGTTCTACGTCTGCGTGTTGTTTCCGCAATTGATTCAAGAAAATGTTTTTTGAAAAAAGCAAACCATGAAAATTGAATTGCTGGTGGACGCCCCGGCGTTTTGGGACAATCTGAAAGCAGATATTTTGTCGGCAAAAAAATCGGTGCTGGTGCAGGCGATGACCTTTGAGGCCGACACGGCAGGGCTGGCTTTAGCGGATACATTGCTCGCCGCCACTTCCCCCGAACGCCGGGTCATGCTGGACTGCATCTCGACTTACATGGTCAGCGACCAGTTTTTTTACAAACCGCGCAATTTCCGAAATCCCGACTTGCAAGCTGAGCGAAAGGCTACTTTCCAAATGGTGCGCGACCTCAATGACGGCGGGGTGCAGGTGCGCTGGATTCACCCGTTGGGGCCAGCGATGGTGCGCATTCTGGCGCGCAACCACAAAAAAATCATGGTGATTGATGACGAGGTGTGCTATATCGGCGGCATCAATTTCAGCGACCACAATTTTGGTTGGCATGATATGATGCTGCGGGTGGAGAGTGCCGAATTGGCGGCCATTCTGACCAAAGATTTTATGCAAACGTGGGATGGCAAACCTCTTTCGGCGACGCACCGATTGGCAGATATGGATTTGTTCCTCTGCGCCGGGCGCGACAACCCGGCTCAATTCGACAAACTGTTTGAACTGCTCAAACAAGCCGAGCGCGAGATATTTATAGAAAGTACCTACTTTACCACGCCATTTTTTGAAAAACTCCAAGCCGTCACCCCCGGCGTGAAAATCACCCTGCTCACTTCGGAAATCAACAACTGGCCCCAAATGCGCGATTATATCCCCTGGGCCGCCGCCCGCGCCAATGTAGAACTCCGGGTGTACCCCGACCGCCTCACGCACCTCAAAGCCATGTTGATTGACGACAAATTTCTCGTGGTCGGCTCCTCCAACTTCGAGTTTTTGAGTTACAACCTCTACCACGAATTGGTGGCGGTGGTGCGGCAGCCGGAGGCAATCGCCGCGTTCAAAGAAAAAGTGATGCTGCCTGATTTGCAGGTTTCATTGCCATACCAAGCCCCAGTGCGGCCAGTCATGGGAAAAATCCGGGATATGCAGTTCAAGGCAATTGGGCGTTTGAGCCGGTTGTGGAATTATTTTTAAGCAACAAAATCCTTTTCATAATGGATCAACGCATCATCAACCTTTACGACGAGTACACCCACAAACCACTGACGCGCAAGGAGTTTATCGAACGTTTGGCCAAATTGGCGGGAGGCACTGCGGCGGCGATGACGCTGCTGCCGCTGCTCGAATCTTGCTCGACACCGGCGAAAACCCAATCGGGCGAACTCTTCACCGAATACATCACCTACCCTGGCGTGAACGGCGAAATGAAGGCATATATCGCTCGGCCCAAAAAGGAAAAACCTTACGCCGCCGTCGTGGTCATCCATGAAAACCGGGGACTGAACGCACATATCGAAGACGTGACCCGGCGGGTAGCACAGGCCGGGTATCTGGCTGTCGCGCCAAATGCGCTGGCACCGTTAGGCGGCACTCCTGCGGACTCGGACGAAGCTCGGCAGCTGTTCACCACCTTGAAGGCGGAGGAAAGTTTGCAGAATTTTATCAAAGTCTTTGATTATCTGCCATCTCGGAAAGATTGCAACGGCAAGTTTGGCTGTGTGGGTTTTTGCTGGGGCGGACTGATGGCGGGCAACTTGGCCGTAAATGTGCCGTCGCTCCGGGCGGCTGTCGCCTTCTACGGTCGGCAGCCCGATGCTGCCGATGTGCCAAAAATAAAAGCCGCGCTGCAACTGCACTATGCTTCTTTGGACGAGCGGGTCAACGCCGGAATCGGCGCATTTGAAGTGGCGCTGAAAAATGCCAAGGTCAACTACGAACTTTTTATGTACGAAGGTGTCAACCATGCTTTCCACAACGACACCTCTGAAGCTCGCTACAACGAGGCAGCGGCAAAATTGGCTTGGCAACGGACGCTGGCGTTTTTTGAAAAACAATTAGGATAATGGAATAATGGGGTAATGAGGTAATAGGATAATCCTGAACCTGATATTTCCAAATTTCACAAAAACAAAAAGGCACTGCCGTGCGGCAGTGCCTTCTGTTTGTTTATCTATACTAAACCGCTCACCTCCAAGTTTCAAATTTTCGGTTTCGCGGTTTTGCTGTTAAAACTTGTAAGACCAAACAATGTGCATGAGGAGCAATATCCATTATCAAATTACCCCATTATCACATTACCTCCATTAATTTTTACATCATGTCCATGCCGCCCATGCCTGGGTGGCCGTGACCGCCGCCCGCTGCTTTTTTCTCCGGCTTCTCGTTGATGACACATTCGGTTGTCAACACGAGGCCAGCGATCGAAGCCGCGTTTTCAAGCGCGATGCGGGTCACTTTCGTCGGGTCAATGATGCCTGCTTTTTTCAGGTCTTCGTATTTGTCCGTGCGGGCGTTGTAGCCAAAAGAGCCTTTTTCGTCGGCCACTTTGTGGAACACCACCGAGCCGTCCACACCTGCATTTTCAGCGATGATGCGGATGGGCGCTTCGAGGGATTTGCGCACGATTTGGATGCCGTAGTTTTCGTCCTCGTTCACACCTTTCAGCGATTTGAGGCTTTCGAGCGAGCGCACAAGGGCGACACCACCACCGGCCACGATACCTTCTTCGATGGCAGCGCGGGTAGCGTGCAGGGCGTCGTCCACGCGGTCTTTCTTCTCTTTCATTTCCACCTCGGTAGCGGCGCCGACATAGAGTACTGCCACACCGCCAGCCAATTTGGCGAGGCGCTCTTGCAGTTTTTCGCGGTCGTAGTCGCTCGTGGTGGATTCGATTTGTTGCTTGATTTGGTTGACGCGGGCTTTGATGTCGGCTGACTTGCCTTTACCCCCCACGATGGTGGTGTTGTCTTTGTCAACAGTGACGCGCTCGCACTGACCGAGGTGTTCGAGGCCTGCATTTTCGAGTTTGTAGCCCTGCTCTTCGCTGATGACCACACCGCCGGTAAGGATTGCGAGGTCTTCGAGCATGGCTTTGCGGCGGTCGCCGAAGCCGGGTGCTTTCACGGCTACCACTTTGAGGCCAGCACGGAGGCGGTTGACGACCAACACTCCCAATGCTTGGCTGTCCACATCTTCAGCGATGATGAGGAGCGGGCGGCCAGTTTGGAGCGATTTTTCCAGCACAGGCACCAAGTCCTGCATGTTGCTGATTTTTTTATCGGTGATGAGCAGGTACGGATTTTCGTAGTCCGCCACCATTTTTTCGGCATCGGTGATGAAGTAGGGGCTGAGGTAGCCGCGGTCGAATTGCATACCTTCCACCACTTCCATGTGGGTGTCGGTGCCTTTGGCTTCTTCGACGGTGATGACGCCGTCTTTCGATACGCGCTTCATAGCATCGGCGATGAGCTTGCCGATTGCCTCGTCGTTGTTGGCAGAAATAGCCGCTACTTGCTGGATTTTGCTGAATTCCTCGCCGATATTCTCGGTTTGGCTTTTCAGATTTTCCACGACGACTTTTACCGCTTTGTCAATGCCGCGTTTCAAGTCCATTGGGTTGGCGCCGGCAGCTACGTTTTTGAGGCCGGCAGTTACCATTGCTTGTGCCAAAACGGTGGCGGTGGTGGTGCCGTCGCCGGCAGCGTCGGCAGTTTTGCTGGCGACTTCTTTCACCATCTGTGCGCCCATGTTGGCGATAGCGTCTTCGAGTTCGACTTCTTTGGCGACAGTGACACCGTCTTTGGTGATGGCGGGTGCGCCGAATGATTTTTGGATGACCACGTTGCGGCCTTTGGGGCCGAGGGTGACTTTCACGGCGTTGGCCAATGCGTCAACGCCTTCTTTGAGTTTTTCGCGGGCATCGGTATTGAAAGAGATTTGCTTTGCAGACATAATCTATTGAATGTTGATTTGTGGAAATGGTGAGTTGGAAAAAAGGTTTCGAGGTTGCGGGTTTCTGGTTTATAGTTGTTTAAGAACCCGTAACCAGAAGCCTTGAAACCAGAAACCTTAAATGATAACGAGAATATCGTCCTCGCGCATGATGAGGTAATCCTGACCTTCGAAGTTGATTTCTTGGCCGGAATATTTGCCATACAGCACGATATCGCCCACGGAAACGGTCATGAGGTTGCCGTCTTTGCCTGGGCCGACGGCGATGACTTCGCCGCGTTGTGGTTTTTCTTTGGCAGTATCGGGGATAATGAGGCCGCCTTTGGTCTTCTCATCGGCGGGCGCAGGCTTGATAAGCACACGGTCTGCGATTGGTTTCATACTCTGAAATATTTTTGTTTTGGTGAAAGTAAAATAGAGGCCGCAAAACAGAATATTATGCTGGCATCTGCCCCGTATCAGACTTCGTGCCATGCGATTATTCCTGCCATTTTTTCAGCCGGATGTCACACGGATTGTCAGGTTGGCATAAGCTTGGCAGACAAAATGCCCGTAGCACTTGGGCAGGCGACTCAGCGAATGTGCGATTGTGTAGGCTACGGCAAAAAAATTCACTCCCGATATTTGTTTGCCTCACTTGTTTTTGCCATTTTTGCTTTTGATTCATTCGTCCGTGAAAAGTTTTTCAAACTAATTTTTCCACCTTATGAGCGCATTATCCGAAACTTGGTTCATCGAAGGCAATGTTGATTTTGAATCAAAAAAATACACGTTGCTGGCTTATTTGCAAAAAGTGAACGCCTGCTTCAACGAGAAGAAATTGTACCCGGAGTTGTCAGACGTGATTTTTCATTTCAACAACCTGACGACGTTCAAGCAGACAAAACGCCTGATGCAAAACCGTTTCCCGCGCAAACTCACTGGCATCCAATTGCAAAAGTTGGAGCTGATTTATGAGGAGATGATTGCCGACGACGAACTGATGGCCGAAATCGAGCAAATCACCTACTATGCCACGCAGCAAATGAAGGCGACCATCTCTGGCGGAACGGATTTGTACGACTACATCGAAAACAACATGACCATTGCGCCGGTCGGCATCTTGCCTTTGGATGTGGAAGAGGGCTACTTTTTTCTTTGCGACGGCCATTTTCGATCCATCCGTGTTTACCAATATCGCATGAGCATCATCGAGCGCTCGGACGACAAGTACCGCGCCTTGCGCTCGCAATATGTCAGCGATTGGGAGCGCAATTTCACCAATACTTACGAGAGCATCAAAGCCGACTTGATGCGCCAAAACAAGAGCTTTACCACTCCGGCGGTTTATACGATTGAAACAAAATTGGCCTACCCGGTGGAAGAAACCTTGTTGCCTGTCGCCAAACGCTCGTTGGTCCGCTACATCGAAACGACGAGGATATGAGTTTGAAGTTAACTCCGAACTTCAAACCCCAAACTATTAAAATCGCCGTATCATTGCCCCCGTATCGGAACAACTCGAATTGGGGAAAATGCGGCCAAACACCTGAATGTCAATTGTGTAGTGCGCCGGCTCCCACTGCTTCGACCTTTTAAAATCTCGTGGTTACAATTTTATGCGCAGACCAATAGACATCCTCTCTGCCGGCGAATTGCTGGTTGATTTCATCACCGCAGAATTTGTGCAGACCCTCGATGAGGCCACCTTGTTCAAGCGCATTCCCGGCGGAAGCCCTGCCAACTTGTGCATGAACATGGCTCGACTCGGCAACAAAACAATGCTGGCTGCCAGTGTCGGCAATGACGACATGGGCACGGTATTGCGCAACTATGTAGCCCGCCTTGGCGTGGACGTGACCAACGTGGTGCAAGTGGAGGAACCGACGACGCTCATCCTCGTGACCCGCTCGGCAGCGGTGTCCAATTTTCAGCCCTACCGCGGCGCAGATGGGATTCTTTCGATTCGCCAGTTCCCGTTCAGCCGTTTTGAGGAAATCTCCATTTTGCACACTACTTGTTTTGCGCTGAGCAAACAACCCGCCCAACACGTCATCATGCAGGCTGCCGAAAAAGCCAAACGCGCGGGCTGCTTGCTCAGCATAGATGCCAATTATTCTGAAAAAATATGGCCCGAACGCCGTGAGGCTCAACGCATTCTGGCCGAACTCTCCCGCCTCGGCGCGTTGGTGAAAATATCAGATGTGGATTGGGGGCGCCTGTATGAGGATGACTCGCCCGCCCCCGATTTTGTGATAGACCATTTTCTGAAAATGGGTGCCAAAGAGGTGTGTTTCACGCTGGGGGCCGAAGGCTGTTGGGTCGGCAACGACAACGAGCGCCACTACCTGCCCGCGCGCCCGGTAGAAGTAAAAGACACCACTGGTGCAGGTGACGCATTTTGGTCAGGCTATCTCACTGCCCGCCTCGACGAAAAGAGCCTATTAGAATGTGCCATCGCGGGTCGCCGCATGGCCGAACTGAAATTGGTGCAGTTCGGCCCCCTGCCCGACAAGGTGGACAGGGAGGCGATTTATGTGGATTTGGAGTAACCCACCAATGCCATTGACTTTTGAATACAAAGGCAAATAGGCCGCATCGGTTCCAAATTTTCAAAACCGATGCGGCCTGTTTTTTATGCTTAAATTGAAAATGGCAACTCACACCTTCAAATACTTTTCCAGCCAATCAAAAAACGTGCGCTGCCATAACACGCTGTTCTGCGGTTTTTGAACCCAATGCCCTTCGTCGGAGAAATAGAGCAAGCGCGAGGGGATGCCGCGCAGTTGCGCTGCCGTGAAGGCTTGCATGCCCTGCGTGACCGGGATGCGGAAATCCAGCTCGCTGTGTATTACTAGTATAGGTGTATCCCAATTTTGGACGTACAGGTGCGGGCTGAATTGGGTGTAGGTTTTTGGCTTGGGGCTTTTCCAATATGCGCCTTCGAGGTCGTTGTTCGGGAACCAGATTTCTTCCGTTTCTCCGTAAAAACTTTCCAAGTTGAAAATGCCGCAGTGGGCGATAAAGGTTTTGAACCTTTTTTGGTGGTTCCCCGCCAGCCAATACACCGCGTAGCCGCCAAAACTGGCCCCCACCGCACCCACGCGGGCGGCATCTATGTAGGGTTCTTTGGCGGCGTAGTCGGTAGCAGCGAGCAAATCCTGCATCGCTCCCCCACCCCAATCGCCGGAAATGGCGTCGTTCCAAGCCGAGCCGGAGCCAGGCATCCCCCGGCGGCAGGGCGCCACGACGACGTAGCCGTTGGCGGCCATGAGTTGAAAATTCCAGCGATAAGAAAAATATTGGCTTAAGGGCGACTGCGGCCCACCCTGGCAGTAGAGCAGCGCGGGATATTTTTTCGCCGCGTCAAAATCGGGCGGGAAAATCATCCAAACATTCATGTTTTTGCCGTCGGCGGTTTTCACGGTGCGGCGCTCCACTTTGCCGACTGAGACGTTTTTCCACGGGTCGTCGGTGGCGAAAGAGAGTTGACGGGCGGCGCCGGTTTTAGGATTCACCGCAAAAAGTTCGGCAGGTGCCGCCATCGAATTCTGGGTGCCAATGAGTTCATTGCCAGCGACTTTGAGGGAAGTATAGTCGTGCTGCCCGTCGGTGATGCGGCGGATTTTGCGGTCAGCGACGGAGATTTGGTAGTATTGGTAAGTGAAATTTTCGGCACTGAGGAAGTACAAAGATTTGCCGTCGGCAGTCCACTGGGGATGGTTGGCCTCAAAATCCCAACCTTCGGTGAGTTCATCGCGCTGTTGGGTGCGGGTGTTCAATACCATCAGCCGAGTGCGGTCGGCTTCATTGCCTGGTCGCGCCATGCTCGTCCAAGCCAGATAATTGCCGTCAGGCGAAAAGACAGGGTCGAGGTCGTAGCCGGGCAAGTCGGCGGTCATGTTGAGGGTTTTGCCGGAAGCCATTTCATAGATGTACAGGTCGGAATTGGTGCTTTGGGCTTCAGCGGTGCCGTTCAGTTTGCGGCAGGTATAGACGATGAAACGGCTGTCGGGGCTCCAAGTGATTTGTTCCATGCCGCCCATAGGTTTGAGCGGGCTGTCGAATCGCTCGTTCATGATGTTGACGGGCTTCGAGGTAAGTTTGCCTTCGGTATAGTTCGCGTAGAATATGTTGTTGTATTTGTACTCGTGCCAACTTTTCCAATGGCGAAAAAACAGCCCGTCAATGACGCGCCCGGTGGTATTGGGCAGGTCGGGATTGTTCTCGGCGGTCGTGTTGTCGTGTTTTACCTCCTGCACAAAAAGAACACTTTTCCCATCGGGCGAATAATGGAAGCCGCTGATTTCCAAGTCGCTGATTTGCGCGATAGCCGAACCCTCGCGGTTGACTTCGCAGAGTTTTCCGTTGCGCAAAAAACCGATGCGCTTGCCGTCGGGGGTGAATTCTGCGTCCGAGGCCGTCTGGTCGGGGCTGGTAAGAGCGCGGGTGTCGCCGGTTTTTATATTGACCACATAAAGCACACGGGTTCCTTTGTTCTTCGGGACATCGTAGCGCTGCACGCCGTACACCGCGAATTGGCCATCGGGGGAAACACAGTCCAGCCCCACGCGGCCTATTTTCCAGAGCGATTCGGGGCTGAGTTTATGGGCATTTTGAGCGTTCGATTGCATGGAAATTGATAATGCTAAAATATAGGAGAAAAAAAACAGGGGACGATTCATCATTTTTTGATGCTTGTGAATGAGGAAGAGTTGCGATTTTGCGGCGGCAAAAATTGCACTTTTCATCCACTCAAGTCAAGTAACCAATGAAAAAGTACCTCGCAGAAGGCATTGGCACCTTCTTTTTTGTACTCACGATACTGCTGGCGGCCAACAATCCCGGCATCGCCCCGCTGGCGCCGCTGGCTATCAGCGCGGTTTACATGGCGATGATTTATGCCGGGGGGCATATTTCGGGCGCACACTACAACCCCGCAGTGACGCTGGCGGTACTGATGCGCGGCAAAATAGAGCGCGACGACGCGCTCTGGTATGTCGTGGTTCAAATACTCGGCGCGGCGGTAGCGGCTATCATCGGCGGTTTTTTGCTGAAGTGCGGGTACAATTTGGATACCCAGATGCACGTCCACAAAAGTGGTATTTGTTCGGTGCTGGCTGAGTTTTTTGGCACGTTTGCGCTGGCGTATGTGGTGTTGAATGTGGCGACCACGCGCAGCAATGCCGGCAATTCGCACTACGGGCTGGCCATCGGATTCACAGTTTTGGCGGCGACTTATGGGCTGGGCGGCATTTCTGGCGGCGCATTCAATCCGGCAGTGGCGGTAGGTGCTTCATTGGCAGGAATGTTCAATTGGGCAGATATTTGG
>CAYZVM010000067.1:21392-27325 GCA_964481485.1 uncultured Saprospiraceae bacterium
CACCCGCAATTTAAAATCTCCATTTTCAAAATGGACAACCGCGTCAGTGTCAAATTTGAAAACGCGCTGTACGAGCAGACGTTCAAACTGGGGGCCGACGAGCGGTTTGCATCCGTCGAGGCTATCGAAAAACTGGTAGATACCGCGTTTTTGGAGCGGGTTTCGGGTAATTTCCAACAAATGCACCAAGCAAAAATGACGGCGATTGGGCGGGCGTTCTCCGTGGAATCGGGTGCTGCTTTTGAAGAGATAATTTGAAAAGTATGGTTTGCTGTTATTTTGTCCTGGGCCATCATTTTTGAAAAATAGAGACCTGCAAAAACTTGTATTGCACTGAATATCTGTGCATTCGCCCAATTTTGCCCTCGTTGGGCAATCTTCGTCAATTACCGATAACCGACAACCAATAACCATATTTCCGTATCATTGCACCGCTTTTAAAGACATCATCATTCAAAATCCTTTAGCAGTTTAACATGAAAAAATTGCTTTTTGCCCTGATAACAATCTTGCCGCTGGCCGTGTTGGCTCAAAACGCAAAAACAGCCCGGCCGCTTTTCGACAAAAAATCCATTGGCGAAATCCGCCTCACCTTGTCTGCTCAAAACTGGGTGGACGCGCTTGATTCCATGCGTATTTATGGTATGGGGCTGATGAATGGCTCTGCCACGGTGGACGGCGTCCGGTACGACGGCGTGGGCGTCCGGTTTCGCGGCGACAAATCGTATCAGTTAGGTTTGAAGCGCAACCCGTTCACCATCAAACTTAACCATACCAACGGTGAGCAAAACCACCAAGGCTACGCGTCGCTCAAACTTTCCTCGTCGCTGCGCGACCCCAGTATGGTGCGCGAAATGTTGTTTTATGAAATTGCCGGGAAATATATGCCCGCGTCGCAAGCATGCTACACCAAATTGTATGTGAACGATGAGTATGTCGGCGTGTTCGTCAACATCGAGAGTGTGGACAAACAATTGCTGGAAACCCACTTTGGCTCCAGCGGCAACGCATTTTTCAAGGCCGGCGTGGACTACAAACCCGAGGTGCCCACCACCTGCAAACAGAACATCTACGGCTCACTCGAATACGAGGACAATCTCGACTGCTACAAAGGCAATTTCGAGATGCAATCTTCCAGCGGCTGGGCCGAATTGCAGGAACTGACCCGCATCCTGAACAACGAGCCCGCAAAAATCGAGCGCGTGCTCGATGTGGATCGCGCCCTATGGATGCTGGCACTCAACAACGTGATGGTCAACCTCAGCAGCTATTCCGGCAACCACAGCATCAACTACTATCTCTACCGCGACAACAATGGCCGATTCCAGCCCCTTCATTGGGATTTGAATTTGGCGTTTGGCAGCTACAAAAACACCGACGGCGGCAGCGATCTGGGGCTCAAAAGTTTGCAAAACCTCGACCCGTTGCTCCATGCCGACAACCCTTACAAGCCGCTCATCAGTCAATTGCTTAAAGACCCGCTCTACAAAAAAATGTACCTCTCGCACGTGCGGCAGATTGTGGAGGAAAACTTTGCCAACGGCTCTTACGAAAAACGCGCCCAAGAATTGCAGGGTGCCATCGTGGTGCCGTTCAACGACGACAAAAACAAACTTTACAGCCTCGACGATTTTCAGCGCAGCCTCCGCGAAACGGTAGGCCGGAAGAGCAAAATACCCGGCATCGTTGACCTCATGGGCAAACGCACCAAATTTTTGAAAGAGCATCCCGAGCTCACCATCCTCCCGTCGGCCATCACGGAGGTAAAGGTGCAAGGACGCGGCAAATTTGAGAACCAAAAACTCAACACGTTCCACATCACCGCCCGCGCCGACCGTTTCCCGCGCCGGATGTTGCTATGCTATCGCTTCGCCGACAGCGAGACGTACACCATGATGCCCATGAACGAAGACATGAACCCGGGTGTCAATTTGTCGGCTGGCACGAAAGCCTACTACGCCGCCGTGGAAGCGAAAAGTGCCGATGCCGTGCTTCATTACTACATCATTGCAGAAAATGCGGGCTCGGTAGCCTTTGCGCCGCCGACCTACATGAACAAGCCTTACAGCATCAAACTCAGTGATTTGAACAAGTAATCCTTGTCGAACAAACGTTTTCACCAAAAGGGGTTTGTCGTGTGAAAAAATATCCGCCCGCTGCACATTCCGCCTATGCCAAGTTTATTGTGGAGCGGGGGGCGATGTTGGCAACATGACAAACCCGCGCGCGATTTTTTATGAAAACCCTCCCGATTCTCCCCGCAATCGTATTGATTGTAATATTAAATGCTGTTACTGCCCAAACGCAGGATTTCTATGGCAATGGCGTACAGGAAGTGCGCATCGAAATTCCCTATCGCAATTGGGAATTCAAACTTGACTCATTGAAACGGGCGTATCCCGATGCCCGTGTGGCCGGCACAGCATGGGTGAACGGTATCCGGTTCGACAGTGCGGGCATCCGTTTCAAAGGCAACAGTTCTTATCACCGCACGCGCAACGAGACGTACAAGAAACTGCCTTTCAACATCAAACTTGATTACAAAATCAAAACCCAAAAATTGCCCGGCGGCCACACCTCGGTAAAACTCTCCAACGCCTTTCTCGACCCCAGTTTTCTCCGCGACCCGCTGGCTTATGAGATTATTCGCAAATACATGCCTGCGCCGCTGTGCAATTTTACGCGCCTATATGTCAATGGCAAATATTATGGCCTGTATATCAATACGGAATCCATTGACGAGAAATTTTTGGAAAAACATTTTGGCACCAGCAAAGGCCACATCATCAAATGTGACCCCGACAACTGGAAGCGTGTGCGCAGCCAGAGCGGATGCCCAAAAGGCGAAAACGCCTCACTCGTCTATCTCAACGATGTCATCGGGTGCTATGATGCCTTTTATGAAGTGGACGACCCAGCGGCATGGAAACCGCTCATGCAGCTCATAAAAGTGCTGAACAAAAACCCCGAAAAAATCGAGACCGTGCTCGATGTGGATCAAACCTTGTGGATGCTTGCCATCAACAATGCCACCGTCAACCTCGACAGCTACAATGGTTCTCTATCGCACAACTACTACCTCTGGGCCGACACCACTGGCGTGTGCCACCCGCTTATCTGGGATCTCAATATGGCCTTTGGCGGTTGGCGGCGCGATTTCAGTTTTACCGAGATGAAAGACGCAGCGCTTATCCAATACTCCCCATTTGCGGAAATAGACAACTCGAAAAGGCCGCTGATTTCCAAATTGTTGAAACAACCGCTCTACCGCAAAATCTACGTTGCGCACTTTCGCACCATCCTGAACGATTGGATGAAAGAAAACCAGTGGCTCACCCGCGCACAAGCCATGACCCGCGAAATAGACCCTTGGGTCAAACTCGATTCGCTCAAACTGTACTCCTACGTCGACTTCCAAAACTCGTACGACAAAACCATGAAGTCCGGCCCCGACAATGTCATAGGCCTGCGCCAGCTCTTGGAAAAACGCACCGAGTGGCTCCTCAAACACCCTTTGATGGTGCGGCCACAACCCGTCATCAGTGACGCGAAGCACACAAAAGAAGGCGCTCAAATAAAAGTCACCGCCAAGATGACCGGCGCCACAAAAGGCTGGTTCATGTACCGCCGCGACAAGATGTTTGCGTTTACCCGCACGGCCATGTTCGACGATGGCACCAACGGGGATGCTGTTGCTGGCGACGGCGTGTTCACCGCCTCGGTGAAAGCCGATTTGGTAAAACACTATTACGTTGTGGCAGAAGGAGATGATACGGCGGCGACGCTTCCAGAGCGGGCTTCGTATGAGTTTTTCAAAATAGAGTAGCCGACAAAAATTCGGTATTGACAAACATGGTTTTTACCCGTTTGGGGTAATCTGATTTTTCGATGCACTCCGGCATTAAATTTGTCAACACGCCTTGCAGCTTCCACACTTTGAGTAATTTTGCTGCTCAATTTTGAGCATGATAGACGCATTGATTTCTTCCAAAACACGTATCAAGTTGTTGTTGAAGTTTTTCCTCAACAGCCATGCGACCGCGTATCTGCGCAGTTTGGAGAGCGAATTTGGTGAGTCGTCAAACGGCATCAGGTTGGAACTCAACAGATTGGAGAATGCGGGGCTGCTTACTTCTGGCAGTGAGGGTAACAAAAAAATCTTCCGCGCCAATACCTCCCACCCCCTTTTTCGAGAGATTCACAACATCATCATGAAGCACGTCGGCCTCGACCAAGTGATTGAAAATGTCATTCAACGGTTGGGCGATGTGCAGCGCGTGTACCTTGTTGGCGATTTTTCAAAAGGCATGGACAGTCAAGTGATTGACCTGGTATTTATCGGCAATTTTGATAAAAGTTACCTGACGACACTGGTAGTAAAAGCAGAAAAAGAGATTGGCCGGAAAATCCGCTATTTGCTCTACGACAGCGACGATGCTAGCACTATTGACTGGACAAAATACGACCCAGAACCGCTCCTCTTGTGGAGCCAGCATACGGAAAAATCTGATGCGCGATTATAGGCTCTATTTACCCGCATCAGATTTTTTCAACTTTCACCAACCCCATTTTTTTCAATAACTAAATGCAATATCTTCTTAATCAACAACAGCATGTATCAACTACTTAAAAACAAAAAGAAAACCCTCGCCGTCGTCGGTCTCGGCTATGTGGGTTTGCCGATAGCGCTGGAATTTGCCCGCCACTTCCGCGTCATCGGTTTCGACATCAACAAATCCCGTTTGGACATGATGCGCCGGGGCGAAGACCCGAGCCGCGAACTCGAACCGGAAGCGTTTCACAACACCGACATCACTTTCACCGACGACATTGACGAACTGCGCAAGGCCAATTTTTTCGTCATCGCCGTACCCACAGACATTGACGAGCACAAAGTCCCCGACCTCAACCCGCTCAAAAAATCATCCGTCAGTGTGGGCAAGGCTTTGAAAAAGGGCGACTATGTCATCTATGAATCAACGGTTTACCCCGGTTGCACAGAGGAGGATTGTCTGCCGATTTTAGAAGAAATATCCGGCCTGAAAATGGGTCGCGACTTCAAAATCGGCTATTCGCCTGAGCGTATCAACCCCGGCGACAAAGAGCGGCCGTTGACCAAAATCTTGAAAATCGTGAGCGGCTCCGACTCTGAAGCATTGGAAGAAATCGCCCAAGTGTACGGGCACATCATCGAAGCAGGCGTGTACAAAGCCAGCAGCATCAAAGTCGCCGAGGCCGCCAAGGTCATCGAAAACACCCAGCGCGACCTCAATATATCGCTGATGAACGAACTGGCGATGATTTTTGACCGCATGGGCATTGACACCCAAGAAGTTATCAAAGCCGCCGGCACCAAGTGGAATTTTCTCAAGTTCTATCCTGGCCTCGTCGGGGGGCATTGTATCGGCGTTGACCCGTACTATTTGCTCCACAAATCTGTCGAACTTGGCTACGAGCCGCAGGTCATACTCAGTGGCCGCCGTATCAACGACGGTATGCCCGCGTGGATAGCGAAAAAACTCGTGCAACTGCTCATCCAAAAAGACAAAAGCCCCGGCAAGGCAAAGGTCCTCGTGCTTGGCATCACCTTTAAAGAAGACGTGGCCGATATTCGCAATTCAAAAGTGGCGGCGCTGGTACACGAACTGCAAGATTTCTCCATCAATGTCCACATCGCCGACCCGCACGCCTCGCCCAACGAAGTGGCACACGAGTATAAACTCACGCTCGTGGATAAAATATCCGATGACTACGATGCAGTGGTCGTAGCAGTTGCGCATCAACAATACAAGCAATACGACGCCGCATTTTTTAAATCTATCACCCGCGAAAACGCAATTTTGATGGATTTGAAAGCACTGTACGACAATGTGGATTTGGGCATCCACTATTGGCGACTTTGAATAGTGAGGAATTATGAATTAGGAACTATG
>CAYZVM010000068.1:0-26702 GCA_964481485.1 uncultured Saprospiraceae bacterium
CGAAGAAAAAACCTGAAGAATTGGAGGTGTCCGATTGGGCGGAGTTGGTGCGCCTCAACCTCAAAAACGCCATTATCAACCGGGCGTTGCCGCATTTTGATGAGCCATTCGTGCTGAACTGCCTTTTCCTTGATGTTGGTTTTTTAGAAAAAATCGCCCGTTTTGATACCCTGAGCGAGGTCGAGCAATCTGACCTGCGCGAAACGATGCACCGCCAGATTGGAGAGCATTATCTCACCGCCGCAGGCAAAATCCGCCCCGTCATCACCTCTGCCGCGTGGCGGAAAAAAATAAGCGAGTTGATTGCTTTTGAATTCCCCGACACGCCGGTGTTCAGTTTGCAGGAGTGTCTGCCCCGTGTGATTGCGAAGTTTGACAAGGTGATTGGGTAAGAAACTGTTTTAAAGATCCCCGCAGGGTGTAAAGCCCTCTCTTTTGGTGTTATCCGGCGGCTATTTGGGGTCTCCCTGTTTATCGCTTTCATCACGCTAAATGCTCCTTTTTTAATCTGACAAAGTAGAAAGTTGAAAAAGTAAAAGTTGACCGAAACACCTCATTCCACCACAATCCCCACCCAGTCGTCTGTGTTCGCCTCGATGAAACGCAGCACCCGATAAAAAGCCGCACCGAAATCCTTTTTGACTTCGTGTTCCCAGATGCGCAGCACCTTCCAATTTGCCTGCGCCAACAATTCGTCCACCTCGCGGTCGCGCTGGATATTGCGCTCTATTTTGGGTAGCCAGTAGGCCCGGTTCGATTTGATGGCCGTTTTTTTGTTTTCCCAATCGTAGCCGTGCCAAAAGTCGCCGTCAATAAAAATGGCGATTTTCCAGCGCACAAAAGCGATGTCGGGGCGGCCCGGGGCTTTTTTGTAATTGTATCGGTAGCGCAGCCCAACGTGCCACAATGCTTTTCGGAAAGCCACCTCCGCTTTGGTGTTGGCCGTGCGGATTTTGCGCATCAGCTGCGACACCTTTTCGGTGGTGTAAAAACCCGCCGCTTCCTCGAAACGCGGGACTTTTATTTTTTCTTCCTGCTGATAAGGCATTGTTATTGGTCACAAACTTTCCGAAAGTTGGTAACTTTCGGAAAGTTGGGTATGGACATCGAAGTTTCAACCGAAGTGGGCGTCACTGAGAAAGATGGGCTAGGATGTTTTGTTCTATCCGCGCCAGCACGTCGTCGGATTTATCTTTTACAAACTTTCTGCCGGTCACTTTTTCAAACAACTCGATGTAGCGGTCGGTGATTTCCTGCACAAATTCGTCGGGCATCACTGGCATCATCTGGCCTTCTTTTCCTTGAAATCCGTTGGCGATGAGCCATTCACGGACGAATTCTTTGCTGAGTTGGCGTTGTTTTTCGCCCCGTGCTTGGCGTTCGGCGTAGCCATCGGCATAAAAATAACGCGAACTATCGGGTGTGTGGATTTCATCCATGAGCAGGATTTGGCCGTCTTTTTTGCCAAACTCGTACTTGGTGTCCACGAGGATAAGCCCTTGTGCGGCAGCCATTTCGGTGCCGCGTTGGAAGAGTGCCCGCGTGTAGGTTTCCATTTGTTCGTAGTCCTCCCGGCTCACGAGGCCGCGCGCGAGGATTTCTTCTTTGGAAATGTCCTCGTCGTGGCCTTCCTCGGCTTTGGTGGTGGGGGTGATGATGGGCTGGGGGAATGGGTCATTCTCGCGGAGGCCTTCGGGCAGGCGAACGCCGCAGAGCTCGCGCAATCCGGCAGCGTAGGTGCGGGCAGCGTGGCCAGCGAGGTAGCCTCGGATGACCATCTCCACGCGTACAGGCTCGCAGCGGTGGCCGATGGCGACGTTGGGGTCGGGCGTGGCAATCAGCCAGTTGGGGCAGATGTCGCGGGTGGCATGGAGGAAGTAGGTGGCGATTTGGTTGAGCACCGCGCCTTTGTGTGGGATGGGGCGCGGCAGGATGTGGTCGAACGCGGAGATGCGATCGCTGGCGACCATGATGAGCCGGTCACCAATGGTATAGACGTCGCGGACTTTGCCGCGGTAGAAGGCCGTTTGGCCGGGGAGTTGGAAGTTTGTTTCGCGGATGGCAGTCATGGGGCGAAGTTCCGACAAGACGGCGAGAAAATCACGCTGGAATTGCGTCAGGCCAATTTTTCCAGCAGCCATTCGCGGGCGATGATTTCTTGGGTAGTTTTGATTTCTTCGATGAGCCGGGCACGTTTCGGGTTTTTGGTCTGCCAGCCGTATTTGATGATTTTGTCGAGTTTTTTCAGGAAGTTGTAGTAGCGACTTTTCACTTCGCCACTCAGTTTGGAGCGGCGGATTTTCTGGTCGAGCGCTTTCATGCGGGAGTCGAGCAGTTCATTCTGTGTTTCATAATAGATTTTGACCAACAGCACATCGGCGAGGATGCTAAAAATCGGGTTTTCAAAATGACGATAAACCAACTTTTTTTGAGATTCGTCGTAATTTTTCAGATAGAAATAATACTCTGCAAGATTCAGGCTGTGTATTTCTACCGGGTAGCGGGTGCTGCCAATGCGCTCGGGCGGGTGGGTGTCGAGGAAGTTTTTTACCCAATCAAATTCGCCCAATATCAATGCCCCGATGACCAGGTTGCGAAAAGTAGAATGCGGGATTAGGCCGTCGAAGTAAAAATATCCCATTGCAAGGTGTTCACGGTATATGTCAAAAGTTTGACGGAGAGAAAATTTGTCGCCGGATTTTAAATACCGCTGTACCCAGAGAAAACGTTGCAGTGCTCTCAGATTTTTATATTTTTCAATGGAAATCGAAGGCTCATATTGGTCAAGGAGGTGTTCGAGCGTTTCGAAGGATTCTTCAGACTCTGGATTCTGAATCAAATTTAACAGTAGGCGATAAATCCGATTGACAGGTATATCAAGTGGGCCAGCCGGTTCTGAAAGATTGAGTATAGCCTCAAACAATGGAGTTGGAGGATACTTATCAATCTGAGCGCCATGCCTTTGATGCTCCAAAGCGCAGGTAAATTCCAATTTTAGAGTGCTGTAAAAAAGATCAAGGTTCTTATGTACTTCATTCAGGTTTACATCATCTTCAAATGAATTGTAGAGGCCTCTGAATGACAGCTCTTCCTCCTCCACCCTGAATTGGTCATAAAAATACCGGGCATCGCGCAATGGGGTGTAGTGCTGAATTTTGCGCAACGCTTGCATCGTCTGCCAAAACCGCTCTTCATAGGCAAATTTTCGGTAGAACCGAGCCAATGACAGGTGTTCGTAGAGTTCGCCGTTTTCCTTTTCCAAATCCGTTTGGGACAGGAAGCGCCGTGTCAGCCTGAAAAATTCGGTAGTCAGCGCATCGAGCGGACCTTTTGCTTTTTCTTGATATTGTTTATTGGGGAAAAACATCTTAAACACTGCTTCTTTGGATAATGCGGAGTGTTCTTCCATGACATCGTACCGAATGATGAGGTCGTATAAACGCACGATATCGGCAGCGTGGGAGCCGTTGTTGAAATAAGGGGAGGTCAGGAATAATCGCAGCCGCTTTCTTTCTGAAGTTGTCAAGTGCTTCAACACTTCCAAAAGTTTCCGATTCAGCATGAAGGCAGAAGGCAGTAAATTGTTAAAATTTATCCGGCCTGGTTGGCCGGGTTTTGGAAAAACGAAAAAAAACGTAGGTAAAGTGGCGGCAACATTGCGCAAAATTTGTGAGGAATTTTAATCACTCATTCAAAAAAAGTACAATGAAAAAGCAAACCTTTCGGTATCTGTTGTTCCTGCTCCCGGCTCTTCTGTGGTCAACCGTTTTTTTCGCCAATTCCAATGGCAACAACAACGCAACACTTACGGCTGTCACCGACACTTGCCCCGCCCCACCTCCTGACTGGATTATCACGACAAACGTCACCCCAACGAGCATATCGCTTCTGTGGCAGGCAGCGCAAGTAAATCTGTATTACAAGGTGAGAGTGGAAGACCTTACCGATAATATTTCCTTGCCCACACGCTATACATCTGCTCCTTTTATCACCGTTGATTCGCTTCCACCGGGTCATGACTTCCGATTCTATGTGAGTACCTCACGTTGTCCCGACGGAGATTACGGCAATGAGAGAGACCACGACGAATCTACCTCCATCATCATTATTGACATAGTAATGGGACTTCAAGACGCCTGCTCCCCAACCAGCACAAGGACGACAGGAAGCGGCGTGTCGCACAATTTTTGCGTATTACAGTCCACCAGCCCGAATCCCCCCCCCTTTAACAACGGTCTTGTCGGTCGGATTCAATACAACGGCTCCAACCTGAATTTCGGCATTGCACTTGACGGCTATAAGGTGCATGCAGGCAAGATCAGTGGCGGCCAACTCTTTACTTTTGAAGCCATTAACGGCGGTTCAGAAGCTGTATGCAAATACGATGGAACACCTCTTTTCACGATTGCAAACTTGAATTTTGGCAATTCCTTTGACCAAATCAATCTCACCATCACCTTCGAAGGCGACTACGGCAATTTCAGTTATTGCACCAATTGCACAGAAGGCGGCGGGTTGGGCAGCATGGGTAGAGAAAACAAAGCGGGCGAAAGTACTAATGCCACAAATATAATTCTCGAGTCCAAGCTCTCTCCCAATCCATTCAACGAATCCACCACATTCCAATATAAGATCACCGAGGCAGGCTTAGTAGAAATCAACCTATACGACGCTATAGGGCAACTGGTGCGCGTGGTAGAAAAAATGTCACCACATGAGCCGGGTCAATACGAGGCCATGATTGACGGTGCAGGACTTCCAGAAGGTGTGTATTTCCTGTCTATGGCGACTGGCCAGCAACGCGAAGTATTCAAACTCGTGAAACGCGAATAACAGTTTTTTCAAAGGGCATCTCAACACAAAAAGCGAAGGCCTTTTTTCTCGGTATTGACTGGGAAGAGGGGCTTTCCTTTTTGGGAAAAAGGCACAAAACCATAGTTCTCGGACGAAAACCTATGAGCCCACCTTTGCCCTAACGCTGCCAAACAATCCTCGTTTTCAGCGCAATTTCTCTCATTTGTTTTTCACCGATTAAATTTTTAAAAACATGAAAAAAGTCCTTTTTGCTGTGCCTACACTGGCCTTGGCCCTCCTATTCACCTTTTGCAATAAAACGAACGTACAAGAAGATGCCCTTTCTGTGAATCCTACTGCCGAAGTTACCGAACGCGGTGGCGGCCTTGGCACTTGTGATGTTCAAGTCTTCGCTGACAACGTCCATAATATCATCCTCTGCGGTACCCAAACTAATGCTCAAACTTGTATCCCTTGTGGTGCTACCACCCCTTCGGCCAAGGGAGTAGAAGTTGTTGTCGGCAATGGTGGCACTATCACACTGCCCGCACCATTGACCTTCTCTGTGACCACCAACGCACCGTTTGGGATATGGGTCAGGTTCGTCACCGCCAACGACGACACTGGCTTTGTGTTCATTCCGGCGACTGGTTGCCAGACTTTCACCTTGAACGACAGTTGCGAGTTTATTTGAAACAGTGGTGGCTTCTGGACGAAACATTGTTCTTTTCTAACATAGGGGTTGGTTTTCCACCAGCCCCTATTTCTTTCTTTAAATAAGCCATTAGGCTATTCCCAAATATTTGCGCTCAACCTCCCAGGACAAAAGTTGCTCTCGCCAAAATACCTTTGCGGCTGCTGTCATGAAAAAAACCTTTTTCGCTTCCGATTTCCACCTCGGCGTGGATGCCCGCCTCACGAGCGCTGAGCGCGAGCGCCAGTTGGTGCGCTGGCTCGACGCGGCGGCTCCCGAAGCCGAGGCCATTTATCTGGTCGGCGATTTGTTCGAGTTCTGGTTCGAGTACAAGTCAGTAGTGCCCAAAGGTTTTTCTCGATTATTGGGCAAATTGGCCGAGCTGCGCGACGGCGGGCTACCCATTTTTGTCTTTACAGGCAATCACGATTTGTGGATGTTTGGCTACTTCGAGCAGGAATTGGGCATACCCGTTTTCAAAAAACCAATTCAGCGGGAAATTCATGGCAAGCAATTTTTCATCGGTCACGGCGACGGCCTCGGGCCGAACGACCGGGGCTACAAACGCATGAAAAAGGTTTTCAGCAACCCGTTGTCGCAATGGCTTTTTCGCTGGCTGCACCCCGATTGGGGTACACGGCTCGCCAATTTTTCCTCTCAAAAAAGCCGTGCCGCCACGCCGCCTGCTGAGCGGGACTGGCTTGGCGAAGAGCGCGAATGGCTGCTCCAATATTGCACCCGCAAAATCGAAAAAGGCGTGGAGCCGAACTATTTCATTTTTGGCCACCGCCACCTCCCGATTGACTGGCGATTGAAAAACGGAAGAAGCCGCTACCTGAATTTGGGGGAATGGCTGCACTACAACTCCTACGCCGTGTTCGACGGACAGGAGATGGAAATTCGTTTTTTTGAAAATGAAGGAAAAGTGGTGAGCAACTGGCTTTAATAACGGGCTACGCCTTCACCGCCGCCAAAATACCCGCTGCCAATTCTTCGCCCACTATCCGATGGCCTTCTTCGAGCCAAAATACGCGCACATTGGGCAAACCTTCGTAGAGATTCTTCAATTCTTTTTGGTGCAAAAAGCGGTCGTGCAAGCCGATATAGACATCCGTTGGCAGGCCAGTTTTTTGCAAAACCTCCTTGATGTTGCGGCGGCGCAAATAGAAAGAATCGAGCGCCAGCCAACAGCCAAAAGTGCGTTGCAGCCGCTCCGGACGGTTGAGGTTGTTGGTGATAAAATGGTGAATCAGCGGCGGAATGAGGCCGATTTTTCGCCCGGCTTGCACCAATCCGATGAACCATCCCGGTTTTTTCAAAATCCTGAACAACACTTGGCGCACCCACATCGGCGTATGCACGGAGACAGTCATGCCTTTTGTTTTTACACCGTCGGGGGAAAAAAGATAGAGTTTGTCAAGTTGGGAGGCGAGTTCAGGCAGCATGGCTTGCGAGAGCCGCGCACCAAAACTAAAACCCATGAGGCAAAACCTCGTTTTGTCATTCGCGGCAAGAATCTGCCGAATAATGCCGAGCATATCTTCCTTCGTGAAAGTTTCTTTCGACCACTCCGTCTGCCCGTGAAATGGCCAATCCACAGCCACCACCGTGTAGTTTTTTCCCAGTGCCTCTTCCAACACAGCAAACATCCGCGCCCGGTCGCCGAAGCCATGCAGGGCGATGAGCAAACGTTCACCTTGACCAAACCGGAGGGTGTGAATGCGGCCATTGGGGTGGTCGAAAAAGATGGATTGCACGGTCGTTAGTTCAAGTTTAGGCGGTCTCAAAGATAGACATCTCTCAGAAAATGCCAATTCGGGATAGAAACAGGGCCGCATCGTGCCGACCGAAAGGGTAAACTCAAAAGGAAAGAGCCCAATTATTCGGCCTTTGGTTTCTCCTCCTCCTTTTCCTCGGGATGCAAAATGTGCCGAAACCGGCTCGGCAACAGCCTAACTCTATCGCCCAACCATTTTTCCATCGTCACCGCCACTAACGCGTAACCTTCAGTCACACCCGGCATTGGCACCACTATCACTATAAAAAACGGCAGAAATCGGGGGATGTCTTTCAATTGCTCCACTGCCACACGCAATTCTTCCGGCGTGGGGTGGCGATGTGCCGGCGTGAGACGCAGTTTGCCCGAGCCGTGCCGCGCAAATACTTTGAGCATTTGGGTCGTCTCGACGCCCTCCATCACCAATGCCCAGAGCATCCGGCGTGGCAATCGTGTGATTTCAGCAAGTTTCATTCTGATGCAAAGATGGAGAGAAAGCAATGAAGACATGGCCGTAGATTTTGCAGCCATTTGCGCAAACTCGGCTGGTGAGCATCTCGATAGAAAATTGTGCCGGATTTTGATTCGCACAGGGAGAGGGTTGACAGTTTGAAAGATAGGCGGCACAAATTTAAAAACTTTTTGTTTTTTTTAAAATCTATTTTTTGAATAAAAAAACAAGGTTTTCTCACAAAAAAAACCAAATCAATTTTTTAAAAAATTTTTTGTTTTAAAAATCCAAACTTCTGTTTTACATTTGCCCTACCGCTTTGAGCGGTGAAAACAAAAACTGAATATTCAAAAACGTATTCCGCTCTCCGCCATGGGACAGACTAAAAAGTACACAGAGCCGGAAATCTTTAAAACGCAGGAAGGATACCGCCACACCACCGGCAGCAGCCGTCACCGTCGTCCCAATGTCAGCCCGGGGCGCATCGTGCACGAGCCGCAAGATGCGCTGCCGATGCCAGTGCTGTTGCGCCAGATTTTGTTTCGGTTGCAACGCTCTTGGATTGCGCTGCGGTTCCAAGCCAATCGCTACACATTAGGTGCGTTTCGCCGACAAGCCGTGATGAAATTGGGTTTTTTGGCTTTTGCCGGGTACTTTCTTTTTCTCTCTGAAAAAGGCCCAACATTGTTGTCGAGTACGCCGCAGCAAACCTATCAAAGCATCACCACGCCGCTCGAATGGGGCAACGACGAAAAAGAAGAAGCAAAAACAAAACCTGTGAAATGGAAAGGCAAAAACGAAGCTGCGCCGGTGCCAGCATCTGGCCTCAGCACGGAACAAACACGGGATTACATTGAGCGATTCCACAAAATCGCTATCGGCGAAATGGAAAAATTTGGCATCCCGGCTAGCATCAGCCTCGCACAAGGATTGATAGAAAGCCGGGCAGGATTGAGCAAATTGGCAGTGAACAACAACAATCATTTCGGCATCAAATGTTTCTCGCGCCGCTGTGGAAAAGGGCATTGTTCCAATTTCACCGACGACACACACAAGGATTTTTTCCGAAAATTCAAATCCCCTTGGGAAAGTTGGCGCGCCCACAGCCAATTGCTGGCTTCCGGCAGATATGCCAAACTCAAAAAGCACGGTCGCAACTACCGAAAATGGGCGTATGGCCTCAAGTCAGTCGGGTATGCCACCGATCGCACTTACGCCGAAAAACTCATCGGTATCATCGAGCGGTACGACTTGCACAAATATGACAGGTAAAAGTTGGGTTACTTTTGCGGGGCGTCGAAGGCGCAAACAGCCTTTGTGCAGATTGTTTTATGAAAATAACATTGCAGAGAATCAACCAAGCCGTCCGGTTTGAAGGCGAGAACACGGCGGGTATCACAGTTGTAACAGAGGGCAGCCCCGATATCGGCGGCGAAGGGAAAGGCATCCGGCCTATGGAACTTTTGCTGATGAGCCTCGCCTCGTGCAGCAGCATGGATGCCGTGACGATTTTAAAAAAAATGCGGCAGCCATTGGAGGGTATGAAAGTGGAGGTGGAAGGTGAACGCGACACGGAACAGGTGCCCGCCGTGTTCAAAAAAATCCACCTCCATTTTGACCTTTCCGGCCCTCTCAAACCCGAAAAGGTGGAGCAAGCCCTGCGCCTCGCGGTCGAAAAATATTGCAGTGTGGGCAGGATGCTGGAAAAAACGGCGACCATTACTTGGGATTTCACTATCAAAGACCGGCTTTGATATATGCCCAACCCGCGTCTTGTTTTAGCACCACTTCCACCACCCCGGCTGGCACGGTGCGGCACTCGGACATCAACTCTTCACGCTTGATTTTGCGCTCGCGCAGGGTGTTTTCGCAAGCCACAAAATCCACACCTTTGGCTTTGAGGGCGCTGATACCACTTGCCTGTTTGGTCTTGTCGGTTTGCAAAAAGGTGATGCCGTTGTTGTGGCACACGACTTCCAACTTTGCGTTGGGCGCAGCAGTGAGGAAGTTATTGAGTTGTTTTACCAATGCTTTGTGGGCGAGTGTGTCGCCGGTGGTCAGTTGGAAAACAACTTTGAGTTTTTTGTTCGTGACGACTGGCGCAGCAGTTTGAGCATGAACAAGCGGGGAAAACAGCACCGCTAAACAGAGCAAAAGGACATTTTTCATGGCGCGAAGTTGAATCATTTTTTTGCAAAAATCTTTAGCACAAAAATACGCAGTAAAAGTACCCACGGCAGCCCATGCATTGCCAAATCGAACCAGTCCATTGCTTTCATGCCCACTGCGCCACCTACCACCCAGCGGAGTTTGCCCCAGAGGTGTGGCTCCGGCACGAATGGCGCCAGCCCGAGCGTGAGGCAAGCTATCAGCACCAATTTCCAGTCGTTCCACGGTTTCATTTTCTGCGAAAGGGTTTTAGCATTTGACTAAAAAAGCCGTGCGGGTATTCGTCCACGTCGTCGAAGCCAAGTTTGATGTCGCGCCCGTCGCGGGGTATCCACGCATAGCCAAACAGGTAGTCCCAGACCGACAGCGTGATGCCGTAATTGACCCCATAACTTCCTTTGGGCAGGTCTTTGACGTGGTGCCAAATGTGCATTTGTGGGTTGTTGAGGATGTATTTCAAGGGGCCGAGCGGCAAGTAAAGATTGGCGTGGTTGAGGTGGCCGATGACGATGGTGAACAGGTGCACGAGAATGAAATCCTGAATCCCAAAGCCTATCATCGCCAACGGGAGATACTCGATGCTGCGGTACACGATGGTTTCCCCAAAATGGTAGCGCAGGTGGGCGGCATAGCCCATTTCGCGCACCGAATGGTGGACTTTGTGCACTTCCCATAGAAACGGCACGCGGTGGAGCAGCCGGTGGACATTCCATTGCACAAAATCGCGCACCACAAACAGGATGAGCAATTGCACCCAATATGGCAATGTAGCCACATTGATGGCGACCAGATTCCGGATGCCAAAAACGCTGGCCAACACATCATTGAATGCCTTGACCGCTACATCCGATACCGCCGCATAGCCTACCAAACCGAACAAGAAGAAATTGAAAAACATATAAAATGTGTCCAACCAAAAATCTTCCCGAATGGTGGGCTGGTTTTTGCGCCAGGGGAACAACAACTCCAGCACATACACGAAAGCAGAAATACCGATGAGCCAATAGAAATAGTTGCCCCAATGCGGGTTCAACACCTCGTGGGCAAGGTAATTGGCGTATCCAGTGAAACCATTGACGAAAGTTTGCCAGTAAGATTCCATTGTGTCGTTGATGATGATTAAGAAGGCTTGAAAGAGTTTAGCAAAAGATATTGACAACCACTACTTTATCGAGTCAATAGCATTTTTCAATGTCGCTTTGCTCTGCACGCCCGCTTGCCGCCATTGCAATTTCCCGTCCTTGAAAATCATGAGCGTGGGCACACTCATCACCTTGAACTGAGCCGCCAAGTTGGGGTTTTGGTCCACGTCAATTTTGTACACGCGCACCCCTTCACCCAAGTCGGATTTCAAGTCTTCCAGTATGGGCGTCACCATGCGGCACGGACCGCACCATGTGGCGAAAAAGTCAATGACGGTGGGTGTCGGAGAGGCGATGAGGTCTTGAAATGAAGTCTTCATGTTGTGTATTATTGTTTGATGATTTGACAATTGGCGATAATGTTGCCCTGCTCATTGAGCAAGACGGTGTAGGTTCCTTTCGGAAACCATTTGAGCGTGACAGGGATTTGATGCTTCCCTGCCGGGTATTCTTGCTCGGGTATTCGCAGCACTCGTTTTCCGCTGGCGTCGAATATTTGGATGCCGATTTTTTGCCGAAGATTTGTTTCAAAAGAAATCTGCACTTCGTCGCGGAAAGGATTGGGGACAGCGGCGACTCGGAGCGCACTGCCCGCCCGCACCTCGTGCGCCGCGCTCGCAGCATTTTTTACCAAAAACACTTTGAACAGTCGGTTGGCAGCCACGCTTTCTACGCCGGTATTGATGAAAAAAATATTTGGCTGGCTGCTCTGAATGCCGCCCAGAATATAGCCTGCCAGTATGGTGTCAGCGTCAATTTCGTCGAATCGCAACACGCCATTTTCGTAGCGCGGCACATCTGGGTGTGCGACAAATTCGGCACTCGCACCAGTCAGGTAGGGCATATCCCCGATTTTTACTTCCGTCATTTGCCCATCAGAAAAACGCGTCACCATGCTGATAGTTTTTACAAACGGGACTTCCACATCTTCAATCAAAAAACCGGTCACGTCGTCCACCTGAAATTGGCTGATGCCGCCGAAAAAAATCGTATGCATTTGATTTTCAGCAGCATTGTAAAGAGCCAGATGCGCGGTGTGGTATTGGTTGAGGTGCTGATTGAACGCGTTGTTCACCGAAAATCCCATGCTATCTACGTCCACCGTGTTGAGCCACGGGAGGTCTTGGCCGTATTGGAAAACACCCGAAAACATTGTGAAACCCTGCTTGCCATCGGGGAAAATTTGCGGCACCATGTTGTAGTCGCGCCGGTGTAAATTTTGCGTGTCGCGCCATGCTTCGTAGTTGGTCAATGTCAGCGTGTTGCCGTCGTCCACGATTTTGAACCGGCGGATTTCGTTGGTGTATTCCTGAAAAAATCCCGGCCCGTGATTTGGCCCCATCGGGTTGTAACGGCCCATAAAATTTTGCCCCCCAGCGAGGTAAAAATAATCTCCGAGAAGGTCGAGGTAGCCACCCGTTACCCGCACCCGTTCGTCCTGCAATTGCCGAAAATGCGGCGTCAACGGCTGGTTGTTCACGATCGCATCTATTGCACCGGCCACGTCCACAGCCGTCAGATAGGGATAAGTGACGTGGTCGCCGGCGGTATTGGAGTAGCCATATCCGCCAATGATGTAGAGCGTGTTACCCACCTGCCGAAACTCCATGTTCGTAGATTGCAATTGCTCCACCATCGAAGTAGGCAACGTGCTGAGCGGCTTCGACCACACCGTTTGAGTATTTGGGTCGAGTACGTACATACTGTTGTTCATACCTGCCACATCGAATGCCGCGAAAGGTTGGCGCTGATGCAGGCCGTCTTTCCGCCCACCGATAACGAGCCATTTTCCGGCAGATTCACCAATGACGTAGGCCTGCAAGCCGGGCAAATTGGGAATGGGGAATTCTTCTAAAATGACCCTGACGTTGGAGGGTGTTTGCCCGAATAGGCCGCTCGCGCTCCAACTTGCAAGCATCAATATTGAAAATAAACGTTTCATCGTCAATGTTTTAAAATGGGTTTACCTAAATGTGTACGGCACGCCCGTCACCTGCGTCAGCAAAGTCGCCGGAGCGTCCAAAGCCTTGGCATATCCGCGCGGCGTGGGTGTCACGGGCGAATTGGCCGACAAGTAATCGCGCATCGTTTGGTGCAAAGTATAGGGCGTGTTTTTGCCTTCTTTCACGTTCGGGATGCGGCAGAGCATCGTGTCGGGGTCGCCGTCGCGCTCGCAAGCGCAGACAGTGTAAGTTCTCTGTAAATCAAGCGGTTGGCTCCCAATCGTGACTTTCTTCACCCGTTTTCCTGGCTCACCAAAAGCCAAAAATTCGATTTCCATGCCTTTGAATTTGACCACCCAGCCGCCGAATCGTTTGGAAGCATCTTTGGCAAAAACATTGTTCAATTCCTTTTCCAACCAGTCGGACAACTGTTGGCCGGTCACTTTGGCAGTGCGGATGTACGAATCCACCGGCAGCATATCGAAAATATAACCTTCGGTAATGGGCGCGAGACCATCGGGGCCGACATTGCGCGGCGGGCAGAACCGGAAACCGTTGGACAACACAATGTCCGTGTCAATGCGCCAATCGAGCGCATCAAGTATCATGGTATCAATAGTATTTTCTATCACAAAGTAGCGATAGAGCGGCACGGTGCTGTACCCGTGAATTTTGTTGATGTCGGTTGCAAACGGTGCTTCGAGCTTGTCAATCAATTTTTGAACCGCTGGTTTTGGCTTGTATTTTTTCGCGTCCACTTCCAACAATTCATATTTCTCGCCGACGATTTTGCCGTCTTTCACCTCCAAATCGAGCCGCCCGACGAAGGAGCCAAACGCGCCCGGCTCCACCACTTTGGCGTATTTGCAAACAATCGGCTCGCGGACGCGCTCGTGGGTGTCGCCGCCGAAAATGTAGTCAACGCCCTCACATTCAGGCAGATTGGCCAAATTGATTTGCTGCGAAAGCCCGATGTGCGCCACGATGATGACAAAGTCGCATTGCTCTTGCTCACGCAATACTTTCACCCACTGGGCAAGGCTTTCTTCAGGTTTTGTGTAAATAATTCCTTTGGAATAATTCGGCGACTGGCGCAGCGGCACGAGGTGGTCGGTGAGGCCGATGAATCCGATTTTTACTCCCAAGCGCGACCAAGTGTAATAGGGCGGGAACACGAGTTCGCCTTTTTTGCCTTCTCCCAAATCGTGGTACATATTGGCGCAAACCTTTGGCGCATCGAGACCGCCGAGCAGGGTTTGCATGGCTTTTTTGCCATAAATCACCTCCCAATTGCCGGGCAAATAAAGGTCGTAGCCGATTTCATTCAGTATTGGCACAAAGGCTTTGCCCGTCGTTTTCACCGAAAGTTCGCTGCCTTGAAACATATCGCCCGTGTCAATCGTGAACGTGTTGGGGTTTTGTTTCCTGATTTTATCGAGCATGGTGGCGAGTTGCGCATACCCGGCTGTTTTCCGAAAAACCATTTTTTCATTTTCCCAAAACATCTCGTCGTGCGGGTGTATCTGGCAATGGACATCTGTGGTTTGCAGCACTGTTAGGGTGCCGGATTGCGGTGACTCCAAGTCAGGCGATGACTCCGAGTCATCGCCTGACTTGGTGGTCGGGGTTGCTCCGACAGCCAAAGGCGAGAGGCTGGCGCCGATGCCAGTCAGGAGAGAATTGCGTAAAAAGTTGCGACGGTTGGTAGCCATGGTCAGTAGTTGTTAGTTGTTGGTTCTCGGTTGCTGGTTGATCGTTGCTGGTTTGTACATAATTCATAACTCATAATTCACCATTCCTACTTCTTCCGAGCAGTTTTGTAAAAAGCCACGATTGGGCCAAACGGGCCGTATTTGTGCTGTCGTTCTGGAAAGGTATCGGCAAATGGCCCGAACGGGTGGTCATAAGGCTTTTTGGCGATATTGGGCCAATCGGTGTCCAAAAACGGGTGTTTCGGACGCGGCTGGGAATTGACGTAAGCCGCCACGTCCCACGCTTCTTCGTCGCTGAGCTGCGGATTTTGGTGGTTCGCCCCAAAGGGCATATTGGCTTTTACATAACCTGCAAAACGCGACATTCGGAACAGCCCCGCTCCTTCATTGTAACTCTGTGCGCCCCACAGCGGCGGGTATTCCCGGGCGCTTTCGGGCATCGGCAAACCCTGCCCGTCGGCACCATGACAGGAGGCGCATTTTTCAACATACACCTTTTTACCGAGTGCAGGGTCGGCGGCACGCGCGAGCAACGGCACTTCCATCAAACCCGCCCCCTGAGGTTTTTCGCCCTTTGGCACGTTGGTGCCGAGCCAGTTCATATACGCCACGATGGCCCGCATTTCGCGGCTGGTGGTGTCCAAAGGCTGCCCGTTGAGGCTGCGCACGAAGCAATCGTTCACCCGTTTGGGGATGGTTTCGAGCGCGCCGGAGCGAGCTCGCATTTGCGGATAAGTGCTGGCGACAGCGAAGTAATTATTGCCAAAAGGTTTACCGCCCGCGTCGAGGTGGCAGTTTTGACAATTTAGGGCGTTGATGATGGCTGGGCGCACGAGGCCATTTTCGCCAAAATAATCCTGCGTGTGGGCGATGAGGTCACGGCCATACGCGATGAGTTTTGCTTCTGCGTCCGTCTCGGCGAGATAGGGATCGGGGGCTTCCCACATTTTGTTTTTGTCAAAAACCGGCATCAGGCGTGCTCGCGCCTCAGCCAATGCCTTTTTATCGGCACGCACATCTTTGTACCAAGCCACTAAACCTGCGCCGGCCATCAACAACGCTGCCGACCAAAGCATCCAACGCGCTCGTTGCAAAAAAGCAAGTTGTCGCCGGCATTGGTCAGATACAATGGAGTCGCCAGCCATTTTGTGCCGAAAAAATGCCATACCGCTCGTGACAGCAAAAATGCCGACCACCAGCGCGGCGATGACTAACCACAAAATTGGGAAATAGACACTGGTGTCCATGATTTATTTGACCGTTTTTTTGCCTTTGGCCATCCAGTCGTTCATGCCGCCTGTATAGTCAAAGACTTTTTTGAACCCGATTTTCACCATTTGCGCGGCGGCACGGGGACTGCGGCCTCCGGCGGCGCAATAAACGATGACGGGCTTTTCTTTGTCCAATTGAGCGATTTGCGCCTGAAAATCCGGGCTGTTGTAGTTGATGATTTTCGCGCCCTCGATTTTGCCGGTTTGTTTCAATTCTGCGGGCGTACGCAGGTCTACCAACTGTACCGTTTTGTCGGCTTTGAGCATGGCTTCCGTTTGGGCAGCGTCAAGCACGGTTTGGGCTGGGCTGGGCTGTGTGCAGGCAAACAAGCCAAACAGCAGGGCGAAAAGCATTTTTTGCATAAAAGGTCTCAATTTGATGAATGAAATTTGGTATGTGCCGTCGCTATATCTCGACGGCAATACAAAGGTCGGCAATCCGTCATTTGTGAGACGTGACATTTGTCACAAGCAAAAAAAGAGCGGCTGTTTGTGGACAGACGCTCTCGACGAAAACTGTATTCTAAATTATGCTTGTAGATTTTTTCTAGCCTACCTGTTCAAATAAGCCGAATACATCCACACAAGTTTTTCCTGCTCGCGGATGTAGTCGCTCATCAGCGCGTTGGTGCCTTCGTCGCCGGCATCGGCGGCGAGATTGAGCAAAGCGCGTTGTTTGACAAGGATGGTTTCAAATGCAGTCAGAATTGCTTTGACGCCCTCGTCGCCTTTCGAGACGTTTTTCACACTTTTCACCGACGCGGTTTTGGCGTAATCGTCGAAAGTGTGCAGCGGGGTGCCGCCAAGAGTCAGGATGCGCTCGGCCACTTCGTCCACTTTGAGCAGCAGGTTGGTATAGAGTTCTTCAAACTTGAGGTGCAATTCAAAGAATTTTTCGCCCCGTATGTTCCAGTGCAGCCCACGGCTATTTTGGTAAAACATCATGTAATCGGCGAGCAGGTTGTTGAGCTGCGCTACCAGTTTTGTGGATTTTTTCTTGTCGAGACCAATTGAGTTCATAGTGTTGCGTCGTTTAGAAAGTTGAAATGTTTGAGAGGCGTTGAGATGGTTTTTGAAAGAGTAGAGATTTTCTTTTTGCGAAATAAAGTGTGGCAACAGGTTCGAGATTTCGACCTTTCGGCTACGTTTTTTCCTCGAGTGCCCGACATTTCATGTTTGTTAAACATGGAACGTCTCCTGTGCAAGTTGGTTATAGGAAACTGACAATTTGGGTAATATGGATGATTCCATCTTCGCCGCCTTTCCCGATGGTTTCGGGATTGGCGAGCCTCGTGCACGGCTGCGTGCGGCACAAGAACTGCACATTGGAAAGTCTCAGCCAGCCTCGCGAGCTGTACTCGGCGGGCAAGAAGAACAGTTTTCTGCAGCAGACGAAGCGCTGGATGGGCAACAAGTGGGTGGACTGGGAGATATTGTGGCGGCCACGGCCTTCATCTTCACCTACTGCATGGGATGCTTCATCAAATCCAACATCCCTGTTGCTATGCTTGAAACCTTTGTCAGAAAGGACTAAGTGAAAAGTATGGGCTTCATCGCCATCGCACAAAAGTGCTGGGACAAGACTTTTAGCAGCGCTCTACTTTTCTTTTCCGACTTGGCAAAGAACATTCGGCCGGTTTTTTAATTGACTAAATGTGTACCCACCGAAATATCCGGTTTCACATTTTGCGGTTCTGCGGTCTTAAATTTTGCGGTTAAAAATCTTTATTTCTTCTCTCCATACGCCAAATCGCCCGCATCGCCCAGCCCCGGCACGATGTACGATTTGGCGGTCAATTCCTCGTCAATGGCGCCCGCCCAAATGCGGGCAACCGGGTAGCGGCGGCGCACGGCATCCAGTCCCGCGACACTGGCGATGACCGTGACGACGTGAATAGCGGCAGGTGTTCCAAATAGCAAAAGTTGGTGCAGCGCCACATTCACCGAGGCACCGGAGGCCAGCATAGGGTCGCACAGGATGAGGGTACAGCCGTTGAGGTCGGGGGTGCTGATGTAGTCAAGTTGTATTTCAAAAGAGCCGTCTTTGTGGTGGCGACGATAAGCCGAAATGAAAGCGTTGTCGGCTTGGTCAAAATAGTTGAGCAAGCCTTGGTGGAGCGGCAGCCCCGCCCGCAGCACGGTGGCCAGCACAATCCGTTGTGCGGGCAACATGATGGGCGCGACACCGAGCGGCGTTTCCACTTCAAACAATTCATACTCAAGCGTCTGGGAAATTTCGTAGGCCATCACCTCGCCTACCCGTTCGAGGTTGCGGCGGAACCGGAAGCGGTCTTTTTGAATTTCCGTGTTGCGCAATTCGGCGATGAACTGGTTGGCAATGGAGTTTTTTTCGGCGAGATTGAATATCATGACGTGGCAGGTTTTTTTACAGCGGAAAGGTAGGTTTTTCGTTTGAAAAACGAGAAATGACACTTTTCCTGAAATTGTCACTTCGCAGCGCGTATTTTTCGCATTGAAACTTATCCATCCGATATGATGCTAAAAACGCGCGGTATCGTCTTTCGCACGGTGAAATATGGCGAGACGAGTGTCATCGCCGACATTTTCACCGAAGAAAAAGGGCTGCACACCTTCATCGCCGGGAGTGTGCGTACCGCCAAAGCGCGGATGCCGTACAGCCTTTTCCAGCCCATGATGGCGGTGGATATGGTGAGCTATTTTCGGGATGACGCTGGCGCGCTCAACCGCTTGAAAGAACTCCGCGCCGCCGAAGTTTGGAGCCATATTCCGTTCGATATTCGGTATGGGGCGGTTGCGTTGTTCATAGCAGAAATATGTCGAAAAAGCATCCAAGAGGCAGAAGAGAACCGCGAGTTGTTCGATTTTTTGTTGGGAAACTTGCGCTGGCTCGACACTACGCCGCACCCGATTGCCAACCTGCATTTGCACTTCCTGCTGGCATTGTCCGGCTTCCTCGGCTTTCAGCCGCAAACGGATTTTCCCGAAAACACCGAGCTGTTTTTCGACTTGAAAGAAGGCATATTCCACCCGGTGCCGCCCCTCCAACCACTTTATCTGGAGCCGGAGCAAACCGCCCAACTCATCGCGCTGCTCCACACTCCACTCGAACGGTGCCATGAGGTGATATTGAACCGTGCAGAACGCAAATCGCTGTTGCAGAAGTTATTGCAGTTTTATCAACTCCATGTTCCAGGGTTTTCAGAGATAAATACGCCGGAGATTTTAGAGATGGTGATGTGATGCCGGAGATATTCCATGTTTTTGAAACATGGAATATCTGGCAGGTGAATGGGCAGCAGTGTCACGATTCCTTTTCCTCCAAATCTTTCAGCAAAACACGCAGCGCGCCCGCCGAAAGAAAAATTTCCATCAGGCTGATAACCAAGGAGGCCATCATCATGAGGAGACTGAGCGCAAAAAGGATTTTGGCCCATACTTGCCAGCCCTCGTACACAAAAAACATGGTGACCACGCACAACAAAATGCTGCCCACGCCGAACACCTGCATCCAACGGATGAGCCACAACCGCCGCCGCAGACTGTGTATCTGGCTGAGCAGCGCGACGTGCTTTTTTTCCTCGTAGTCGGAGTAGAGTTTGCGAATCAGGTTGGCTATCGCCAAAAACTTGTTCGTGTACGCGATGAGCAGCAACGACACAGCGGGAAAAAGCAGGGCGGGAGTTTGGATGGTAAGTTCCATGTGCGAGGAGTGAGCGGTGAAGCACGAGGCTTTTTTTTTGTGCAAAAATCTGTTTTTCAAAACAAAAAATCTTACTGCATATAGGGGGGAAGGGACGGTACCTGCCCGCGCGATGCCGAAACAGTTGCATTTGCAACTTGAATCGCTTCCCTATGTTCGCCCACATAAACCTTAAATCTGTTGCATTCGAGACTTGATTTCGCTAACAGCGTTGCTGTTTCTATCAAAAAAATAAATTTAAAACAACTTTAATGCTCTGTGAACTAAGTTTTTAAACACACATAACGGAGGCCTGCCGGGAGGCGGTTCGGCAAGGTGTGACGGTGCAAGATTGAGCCGATGCTATCGTCACTCGCCCAGGGTTGGAATTGGTGTTGGTATAGGTTCTCCCGAACAGGCACGCCTGGTGGCAGAAGAGGCGACAATCGGCTCGGCGCTCATTCAAGCGCAGCGCGAGGGGCAGCTGGAGGCCTATTTGGAGAAACTTAAAATTGTGTTCGCGGCGGCAACCGAGCATGTGTGAATTTTGTTTTCAAAAAAAATTGAAAGTTGAATCAACACCAAAAAACTCAACCCGAAAACTTCAAATCACTTTTCATGCAATTCCAACCTATTTTCAATAAAAAAAGCCCCATTCTCATCGCTGGCCCCTGCTCCGCAGAAACGGAAGAACAGGTGCTGGCAACGGCACACGGCCTTGTCAATCAAAACATTGACCTCTTCCGCGCCGGTATCTGGAAACCCCGCACGCGCCCCGGCGCATTCGAGGGCATCGGCGCCCCCGGATTGAAATGGCTCCGTCGCGTGAAGGAAGAAACGGGTCTGCGCATCACCACCGAGGTCGCCAACGCGCAGCACGTTTATGAATGCTTGAAATATGGCGTGGACGTGCTTTGGATTGGCGCGCGCACGACGGTCAATCCATTTTCTGTGCAAGAAATCGCCGATGCGCTGGAAGGCACGAATATCCCGGTCATCGTGAAAAACCCCGTGAACCCCGACTACAAACTTTGGGTCGGCGCAATTGAAAGACTGCACAAAGCCGGTTTGCGGCGCATCGCGGCTATTCACCGGGGTTTTTCAACCTATGGCGACTCGAAATACCGCAATGTGCCGCGTTGGCAAATGGCGATTGACCTGATGCAGGAATTCCCCGACATAGAGGTGATTTGCGACATCTCGCACATCTGCGGGCGGCGCGATATTTTGGCAGAAACGGCTCAAAAAGCATACGACCTCAACTTCAACGGCCTCATGGTGGAGGTGCACCCCACACCCGATACAGCTTGGAGCGATGCTTCACAGCAAATAACGCCGGAGCAATTCGGCGATATGATTCGCAGCCTCGTCCGCCGGGCGGTGACGACGGATGACCCTGATTATCACTTCAAAATCGAAAATTTCCGCCAACAGATTGACGAACTGGACGAGGAGATAATTCATCTCATTGCACAACGGATGCACCTCGTGCGCGAAATCGGCTATGTCAAAAAAGACAAGAACGTCGCCATTCTTCAACCCGAACGCTGGCGGGCATTGGCTGAAGCGTGCCGCCGCCGGGCGGACAAAAACGAACTGAGCCGGGGGTTCACAAGTCTTTTTTTAGAGGCCATTCATCAGGAGGGTATCGAGCAGCAGGAGCGGGTAATGAATGATGGGATGTCAACCGGCGCGATTGTTTCAGACAATATATGGATGGCCGAATGATTTGCTTACACCTCCACATCCAACATCCTGCCCACCGCCCGCGCCACATTTTGCCCATCCATCGCCGCCGAAATAATGCCACCTGCGTAGCCCGCGCCTTCTCCGCTGGGGAACAATCCCGATACTTCGGGGTGCATCAGCGTGGCAGGGTCGCGGGGAATCCGCACCGGGGCGCTGGTGCGGCTTTCGGTCGCTACCACGTTGGCTTCGGCGGTGTAAAAACCGCGCATCGTTTTTCCAAACTGAGCAAGCCCGTCGCGCAATCGTTTGTAAATGAACGGTGGAAGCAACTCGAACAGGGGTGCCGGATACAGGCCGGGGATGTAGGAAGAAGTTGGCAAATCCGCCGACATTTTTCCCTGAATGAAATCGGGCAATCGAAGCGCCGGGCCTTTCTGGCTGCCGTCGCCCGCGCGGAAAAGCCGTTGCTCCACCTCTGCTTGGAATTCCAACGCCGCGAAAACGCCGTGTTTCGCCCAAGGCGCGAGGTCTTCGGGTTCCACGGACGTGACCATGCCCGAATTGGCAAAAGGCGAATCGCGGCGGCTCATGCTCATGCCGTTCATCACGATTTCACCGGGCGCAGTGGCTGCCGGCACAATTAGCCCGCCGGGACACATGCAGAAGGAAAATACACCGCGCCCCTGCACTTGGCACACGAGACTGTAACTCGCCGCTGGCAGGTGTTCATCTCGTTGATTTTGTTTGTATTGGATGCCGTCTATGAGCGGTTGCGGATGCTCCACACGGACGCCGAGGGCAAAAGGTTTGGCCTCAATGCGAATGTCTTTTGAGTGCAGCAGCCGGTAAATATCGCGGGCAGAATGGCCGGTGGCGAGGATGACAGCATCGGCAAGCCACTCCGTTGTTAGTTGTTGATTGTTAATTGTTTGTTCCTCTACTGTTTCCGTGACAACGCCGAGGATTCGCCCATTTTTCAAAATAAAATCGGTGACACATTGGCCAAAATGAACTTCACCGCCGTACTGCACAATTGTTTCGCGGATGTTCTGCACCACGCCGGGCAGTTTGTTGGAGCCGATGTGCGGGTGGGCTTCCGACAAGATATCGGATTTGGCACCGTGTTCTACCAACAGTTTCAAGGCTTTGTACACGTCGCCGCGCTTGACGGAGCGGGTGTAAAGTTTACCGTCTGAATAGGTGCCTGCGCCGCCTTCGCCGAAGCAATAGTTGGAATGTGGGTTGACTTCGCCAAACTGTTGGATGGCGCGCAAATCGCGCCGTCGCGATTGGGTGTCCTTGCCCCGGTCGAGCACAATCGGCTGAATACCAAGTTCTATGAGTTCCAGCGCGGCGAAATATCCTGCTGGTCCCGCACCGACGATGATGGCTTTTTTTCTACCGTCCACTGGCTTGAAACCTGCGAGGATAGCGGGTTCGGGCGTAAAAATTTCATTTTGCCGATACACCTCCGCACGCACCCGGAACACGGGCTGGCGCGAGCGGGCATCGAGCGATGATTTCAGGATTTCGAGGTGGGAAATCTGGTCGGGGCGGAGGCCCGTTTGCGACGCGGCTTTTTGCCGGAGGCGGGCCTCGTCGTGGCGTTCGCCAGGCAAGAGTACAAGTTCGACTAAGAGTGGCATGGTGTATCGTGTCCCGTTTTTATCGGGAAAACAATTTGTGACTTACACAATGTGTGATTGCTCAGTGTCAGAGCGGCATCCGTCAATCTTCATTGACATATTCGGTTTCCAACTCTTTGAAATAGCGCACGACATTGATTTTCAGGAATTTCTCTTGCTCCATGGTGCTTTGCTGTGGCATTTCTAACATCTGGCGGTAATGCGGCCAGCCATCTTCGTCGCGCCCCACAAATTCAAAATACCCGTCGTGGCTCAGCAGTCGGCAAACGGCGATGTGCATCAAATCCTGTTTTTCTTCTTTTGTAAAACTCTTTTTCCAACGCCCCAATTCCTGAATACCGATGAGGAACAACACGGTGTTCAAGTCGGGCAAAGTCTCGCGGCGCATGGTTTCTTTCACCGTGTGTTGCACCCGGAGCCATTCAAAGTCAAGTTCCCAATCTTCCATAGGGCAAAGGTAGAGATATTGGAATAGGCAAAAACCGTAAACCGCTGTTTTGTGCGGTGCTGTTATTTGCTCAATTGCAACAGCGAAGATTTCATGCCTTTGTTGTCGAGTGCATAACAGATGCCATCTTCCACCCACAGCGTTTTGACAAAACCCTGCCGGATATTCTCCTCGTGATAGACATCGGTGCAAATGACCCTGCCGTCGTACAGTGTCGTTATGTCGGGCTGGAGCGTGTGCCCTACTATCATTTTGGAAGCGCCTACCGATTTCAAAACGAAGGTGACTTCTTCATTTGAAAGCAAATACTTGGCGATACTCCGATACCAAAAAATGCCTGTTTTGTAATCATAAACGGCTTTGGCATCGGCATTTTTTATAGATTCAAAAGGCTTGCCGAGGTATCGGCGTGCGAGGCGGTTGATGTCCGAAATGCTCAATCCTGTGCGAGCGAGGTCGGGGCTAATGCCGCCATGACAGAACACGAAGTCGCCGATTTTTTCGATAGCGTTTTTGGTGCGCAGCCAACGCCCCAGTTCGCTGTTGTTGTCGAACCAACGCTTATAGTCTTCGGCCAGCAGTTCGGCATTTTCAAGGTATTTGCGGCGAACGTATTGGGTGTTGCCTTCAAGGTTGAGGATTTCGTGGTTGCCGAGGATAAAATGCACTTTGCCTCCAGCTGCTTCGGCTTCGGTTTCTAATTTGTAAATCAGCCACAGACACTCGGTGACGTTCAGCCCCCGGTCAAAATAATCGCCCACCAGCACGAGGTGGCCATTGCCAAATGTCCAGTTGAATTTTTCATCCACGACTTTTGCGCCGAGCAACATCAACTTGAAAGCCAAGAAGTTGCCCTCAATATCCGACAGCACAAGCATCCGCGCGGGCATGGCGTATTGGTCGGGTTCGATGATAAAAGTGTCGCGCAATTTGAAACCGAACGCATCGCCCGTCTCTGGGATTCGGCAATTCAGCACCGCCATTTTTCGATTGTCATAAACTTGGGTGCGTACTATCACCGAGGTATCGCGGCGCTCTATACTTTTGACTATTGTGTTTTGGCCCCGATAGAAGACATGAGGGCCATCCACATCGGCTCTGGAGCGGTCGGCTGGCGGGTCGTCAGCGACGAGTACAAGGGGAAAGGTGAGCAGAGAGCAATACAACAAATGTTTTAGTAGCATAGCGGCGGAGTGTGAGGTGTTCAAAAAGAAACGCAAAATCAGCCCTTTTGTCACCGCAAAAGTACGATACGAACCGCCACCCCGTTTCGAGTTTTTTGTTTGTAATGGAACTACATTTTTTTTGAAACCTTTTTTTGCGACAAACTTTTGGAGAAACAGCCCGAAACCCTGTTTTGGAAAATATGATTTGGTGTCGGAGAACTTGGCAGACCAGCAATTTAACAAACTTTTATTAAAATTTTTGCTGCTACTTAGGTGGGGCTCCCCTCAAAAAATGGCTTCCAACGCTCCTCCCAACTCGGGATACCGAAACTCAAAACCCGCCTTCAGGATTTTTTCCGCCGAAATATGATTGCTGTTCAGCACCACCGCTGACATCTCGCCGAGCGCTATTTGCAGCGTGAATGCAGGGGCAGGCACAAAAACGGCGGGCTGCCGCATGGCCTTGGCGGTTGCTTTTACCAACTCGATGCCCCGAACAGGATTGGGCGCGACTGCGTTGAACACCCCTTCAATCTGCTGATTTTCAATCGCCCAGACAAACATCCTGCACACGTCGTCGAGATGCACCCACGACCACCACGCTTGCCCATCGGCGAAGTAGGTGCCGATGCCAAAACGGAGCGGCTTCACGATTTCCGACAACGCGCCGCCTTCTTTGGCGAGCACGATGCCGATGCGGAATTTCACCGTGCGTATGCCAACCGCGGCTACCCCATCGGCGGCTTGCTCCCATTTTTGGGAACATTCTACCAAAAAATTAGAGTCCACGGGCGCGTCTGTTTCTGTCATCACCCGTTCGCCCGAATTTCCATAATAGCCGATGGCTGAGGCCGACAGGTATGCTTTGGGCCGGAATCCCGTGCGGATAAATGCGTCGCGCAAAGTGCGGGCGCTCTGCACCCGGCTGTCCACGAGTTCGCGTTTGCGGTTGGCTGTCCAGCGTTTGTCGGCGATGCCCGCCCCTGCCAGATTGACCACAATATCAACGCCTTGCAGCGCCGTATCATCCAGCGACGCGGCGGCAGGATTCCAAGCGAATTGACCTTCGCCTTTGGGCGATCGGCTGAGGACGCGCACGGTGTAGCCTTGTTCGTGGAGTATTTCGGCAAGCCGGCTGCCGATGAGACCAGTGCCGCCAGCGAGGAGAATCGTTTTTCCCATTGCACATTTGTTTGGCAGGAAACGTTGGCGGCGGGTTTTGGTTTCGGGAAATAAAAAATGGGTGTTGCAAGCACGTCGCAACACCCATTTTATGTAAAACGCCGTGAATCAAAAAATTGACAAGCAAAGCAAGTTCAGTACATTTCCTTGAAACGCCATAATTTGCCACTGTGGTCAATGAAGGCAATGATTCCAAATTCTTGATTGTAGTACAAAAGGCGATAAGGCGTGGTAAGATTCGTGCGGTACGCGTTGAAAAATTCTCTGCCCCAAAAAGTGATTTGAGGATAAACTATGTTATTGTCGGCAGGGCCCGGGTTGTTTCGGTCGTCCATCGTCTGATGGAAAATTTGATGGCTGACATTGGGTTGCACATCGCTTCGCATGGATATATCAAGTACATCTTTCACTTTGCCGGATTCTGGGTCATCATAATAAGGTCTGGGTTCAAGTCTTACCTGAATGTGTAGGCTTTGGGTGTCATTTCTCAGCCAATAATTGTCGCCTTGACTTTTGTAACAATACTGCACAGTATCGCCCGTCTGGTACACATCATATTTCCAATAACATCCCTCGAAGTTGCTGTTGACAAAAGGAGAGATTGGAAAAGTCAGTTCGTTGCCAACGCTGTCAAGGAATATCGCGCTACTTTTTCCTTTGTACGGCACCGCGTTTCGAGAACTTTCTAATAGACTGAAACTGCCTATGTCAACGATATTGTCTTGAGGCTCTTTGATATCTTCTTTTTTGCAAGCGAAAAGGAAAATAACAAGCAAGAGAAGTAAGTACTGCAAGAATGTTTTCATGTGTTATTCATTTAATAGTGAATAATTTTATTAGGCGAATGTAGAAGCCACAATTGACATGTTATGAAGTTAGTTTGTTTTGAAAAAGTTAAACTCACATCCCCTCGATTTCTGGCTGCCGATACCGCAGCCAAAATTTTTGCAACACCTT
>CAYZVM010000069.1:0-4416 GCA_964481485.1 uncultured Saprospiraceae bacterium
ACGAACAACCACTCCAATACCTGTTGGACATGGTCGGAGCAGCCGCCCTGCCGCGACATCGCCTCCAACAACATGATGGACTACAACACCTACCAAATCGCCATCACACCCTGCCAAATCGGGCGCGTCCATGCCGTTTTTGCCAACGAAAAAAGCCCCTTGCGACGCTGCCTTGTGCCGACATGGTGTTCACGCGACCCGGTCAAAGACCTCATTATCAGGGATTCGGTGGCTTGGACGGGCGCCCGCGATTTGGAGGGCAATTTGACCATCGCGCCCGGCGGCTCGCTGCGGCTGTCGTGCCGGTTGTCCGTCCCCGCCGGAGGTCGCATCACCGTGCAACCCGGCGGCAGACTTTGGCTGGATGGTGTGCGGCTGCACAACGCGTGTGGCCTCCAATGGGATGGCATTTTTGTTCAAGAAAAAAAATCTGTGCGCGGCGAAGTGTTTATTTTGAAAACGCCCGTGCTGGACAATTGCCCACTGGGGCCACCTGCGAAAACCCGCAAATGATAAACGTCTTATGCGCATCGGTGCTCAGTTTGGCCATTTTGGCAATGAAACCAGCCGTACCTTCGTTCCAGAATTTTTGTTGTTGTTACAAATAGATTGACATGAAAAACTACCGCATCGCATTATTCCTCCTTCTGCTGTTTTTTGCAATGCTCGCTCCGGCCTGCAAGACCAAAAGCGGCTGTGAGGCCAACGAAAGCCTGAAACCACAGATGAGCAAAAAGGGATCGTTCAAAAAGAGCAAGAGTTCCTCGGGTTTGTTCCCCAAAAAAATGACCAAAAAGATGAACAAGTAGGCTGAACGGGGTTTTGCCGATATTCCGCCCTGTTTTTTCTTACCTGTTTTTGGTATTTTTCTTTCAGGAAATTGTCTCGAAACTGGGGGCGACGTAGTTTTCGTGGTATTATTTTTGTGAAAAACTACCATCGTTCTTTTCCAAACTGTTTCCTATGAACCGTTTACTACTCTTTTGCCTACTCGTAAGCATCAATGTTTACGGGGAGGGCACACCGCCTTTAAGCAACTACGCCCCAAATCCGCCTCTTTTCCCAATTTACTTCGTTGACACCATCCCGCCTACTATTGAATGCCCGCCGAATACCACCATTAATCTCGCTTCGGGTGAATGTGGGTCGGTTTTCAATTACACCATCATTGCCGACGACGACCAGCCGGGTTTCATGGTCTTCCAACTTAATGGCTTGGCGTCGGGCAGCGAATTTCCCATCGGGGTGGTGGTCAATACATGGGCTGTCTCAGACCAATCTGCCAACACGGCATCTTGTTCGTTCTCTGTGACGGTGGTGGAGGCCTCCGCAAATTTGAATTGCGACGACTTCACCGATATTGAACTGGGTCCCAACTGCTTTGCTACGGTTTTGCCCGAAGATGTCTTGATTGGCATTTACGGCTGTACGGACAATTATCCGGTACAGATTGACAAGACACCACCTTTTGGCAATGGCCCGTGGATGCCAGCCAGTGTGGGGCAGGCCGACATCAACAAGACTTATGTTTATAGGGTCGTGAATACTTCAAATGGCAACAGTTGTTTGGGGGAAATCAAGGTTCTTGACCCCGCGCCGAGCCTCGTTTGCGAGGATGTGGTGGTTCATTGCGCGGTGGACAATCTTGCTCCCGCTTTTCTCGTGGATAGCTTGGGCATTTCGACGGGCATGCCCGCAGTGATGGACAACTGCCCGGGATTTTCTCTGATGCACGTTGACTTTGCGAGCAACCTGCCGTGCAATCCTTTCACCGGCATCAGTGGAACTGTGAACCGTATTTGGACAGTGACGGATGACAATGGCAACACAGGAACCTGCCAGCAGACGATTTTCCGGCAACGCAGTTTTAACGGTATTGAATTTCCCCCGAACGACACGGTGAGCTGCGCCGACACCGATAATATCGGGCTCAGCGGGGCGCCGGTAGTGAAAGTTGGCAACAGAGCATTCCCCTTGTGGCCCGCTTCTTATTGCGAACTGGACTTGAACTACAACGACTCGCTCGCGACTACGGGGTGCGGCGGCCAGATTGTCCGCACTTGGGAAATATTTGACCTCTGTCTGCCCCCATCGGCCACGAACCCTTTCACTGGCACACAAATCATTGATATAGTGGATGAAAACGGCCCGACGCTGGAGTGCGATTCCAGCGTGACGGTCAGCACTGACGGCACCGATTGCCGAGGGGCTGTGGATTTGCCAGATGTGCGGCTGGACGACGATTGTTCTCCTATTGCCTCCATCGCGGCATATTGGACGGCAGAAGGATTGCCAGATACACTGGTCGGCACACTGACCGTGCCGGACACGTTGGGCGTGCTGGGAATAGTGGATGATTTCCCGATAGGCACCACGACGGTACGCTATGTGGCGGCGGATTCTTGCGGCAACACAGGCAGTTGCGACATCAGCATCACGGTTTGGGACATGGATCCGCCGACACTAGGGTGTATTACTTTCTTGACTGTCTTGCTGTCGCCCGAAGGTCAATTCAGAGTAGGGGTGGACACACTTGACATCAACTCGAAGGATTCGTGCAGTCAAGAATTGTGGTTCAAGATGCGGCGCACACTCGCCAACGAGTGCGAGGCAAATGACCAGTTTTACGATGAGGTGCTGTTTTGCTGTGCCGACATCGGCGACACGATTGAACTCACGCGCCGGGTCTATGATGTGGCTGTGCCGGATGGCCCGGTGGCACCTGATTTTGCGGCGGGCCAATTCAGCGATTGCACGGTGAAAGTAGAAGTGCTGGACACATTGGCTGTAGGATGTGCCGCCCCACCGGATGTGGTAGTCGGCTGCAATGACTTTGACCCGCTTGCGGATTATGGTGTGCCGGTGGCCAACTGCGCGGTAGACTCCATGGCTATGACTGTGAGCTACTCACAGTACGACTCAGCTTGCCAGTCAGGGATTGCAATGCGCACGTTCCACGTATTTGGTGCTAATGGCGATAGTTCGGCGTGTGTGCAGCAAATTACCATCAGCCATGTGCAAGACTATTTTATCAAATTCCCCGACGACGTGGTGACGACGGTGTGCGACGGGGTCAATGATTTTGGCGTGCCGGAATTTGTCAGCAACGGCTGTGAAATCCTGATTGTGACATTCGAGGACGAAATATTCGATGTTGTGCCCGATGCTTGTTTCAAAATAGAGCGCACATGGAAAGTTTACAATCAGTGCACTTATGATTCTTTGGCATCGCTCGTCGTGGTGCCAAACCCCAATCCGAACCCGATATCGAACCACCCAGACAACCTGTTTGGCCCGACTGTGATGCCCGACACGACAGTCGGCACATGGAGCCCCACGGTAATAAATATCAGCCCAACTGACACGATACCAACCAATTACTCCACATTTTGGTCGCTGGATGCTACCGGCTACCAATTCACACAAATCATCAAAGTTATTGATACCGGAAAGCCAGTCGTGAACGACTGCCCATCAGCATCTTTGTTGTTTGACGACATTACTTCCAATGACACGGCACTTTGGAACCAATCCTATTGGATGGATGCCAATACCAACAGCAACAACCTTGCGGACGGGGCTGTATCGCTGAATATTTCTGCCTCGGACTCGTGCTTTGGCAGCGATTTGAATATCAGTTTCCTGCTCTTTCTTGACTTGGATGGCGACGATGCCATGGAAACGGTGGTGGACAGCGAAAACCCGCCCGCCCCGGGCACGGTAAATTTCAATAACGTGATGAATCCCAACTACATGGGAGGCACACCACAGGTGTTCGACAGCCGTTCGGTGCCGACCAGTGAGGTATATCGTTGGGCAACGCATCAATCAGTGGACAGCACTGGCCAGCGTACAGCAAGTTTGCAATGGAAAACTTTGGCGCAAGCCGATTCTTTCAATTTGCCGGGCGTGATGCCGCAATTGCCCTACGGCACCCATGAAATCCAATGGGTTATCGCAGACGGTTGTGGAAACACGACCATTTGCGAATATGAATTTTCGGTGAAAGATGCCGTAGCGCCCACCATTGCGTGCGTGGATAGCGTGTCAGTTGAAATACCGTTTATGCTGACGGATACTGTCCTGATTGCGGATTTGCTCCAAAATGCGATGGATAATTACACACCCCCGCCATTTTTGGAATATGCCGCTCGCATAGCGGGCACGGGCGCCGGATTCCCGGTGGACGGAGACTCCATTTTCGTGTATGGTTGTATGGATTTGGGTATTGACACGGTGGAACTTTGGGTGCAAGATTTGGCGGGCAACACGAGTTTTTGCAAAACCGTCATTTTTGCCGAAGATACTGACAGCAGTTGCACCAGTTTGCCGCTGACCATTGCCGGGACTTTGAAGACGGGCGCGGACGATGCTGTTTTAAAAGCAGATGTCGTTCTCAGCGCCACACATCCGGCT
>CAYZVM010000069.1:4516-26668 GCA_964481485.1 uncultured Saprospiraceae bacterium
GAAATCCGCAAACTCATCCTCGGCATCTACGACGAATTCCCGGACAACACTTCTTGGCGATTTGTGGACAAAGGTTTCATGTTCCCCAACCCCGCCAACCCGTTCCAATCCACGTTCCCAGAATCCATCACCCGCTCCAATGTATTGGACGACCAATTGGTCGAAGATTTTGTGGGCGTCAAAGTCGGCGACGTAAACTTTTCGGTGGAAGGCGACAGTCTGTTTGGCGCGGACGACCGGGCAGAAGGAACTTTGTTTTTCAACCTGAACGACCGCGCTGTGCAGCGCGACGAAGAATTCACCGTGCAATTCAGCGCGGCAGAAAAAGTATTGGGCTACCAATTCACCTTGAATGTGGATGGGCTGGAAGTGGTGGAGGTCGCGCCCGGCGAAGGCATGGAACTGGGCAATTTTGGGATTTTCCTGAACGCCGTCACCGCCGCAGTCGAGAATGGTGCCGGGGCATTTGCCGTCACCTTCCGCGCCACACGGCCCGGCCAACTGAGCGAAATGCTCCGAGTTTCCAGCCACATCACCCGCGCCGAAGCGTATAGGGTAATTAAGGGTGGTGACAGTCATTCAAGTAATGACTCTAATTTCTCCCTCTTGGACGTGGCACTCCTTTTCGACAATCGCCTCATCTCAAAAGTGGGCTTCGAACTGTATCAAAACCAACCCAATCCGTTCACGGACAATACGCTTATCGGTTTTCATTTGCCCGAAGACAGCGACGCGACATTGACCGTTTTTGATGAAGCCGGGCGTGTTTTGCTTACAAAATCAGGTAGTTACGCACGGGGCTACAATGCCGTTTCGTTGGAAAAACACCTGATTGGCGATGCGGGCGTATTGTTCTACAAGTTGGAAACGGCAACAGACAGCGCCGTGCGGAAAATGATACTTTTGAAATAAGTATCTGGCAAGTTGTACGAATCAAAGGCTAAAAATCTCCGGCAGGAGCGGTACGGTGGACAAAAGGACACCACCACCATTTCTGCCGGAGATTTTTTTGTTCGAGCCGGACAGACCACCTGTCGGATCTAAATGCGAGCTAGAGGTGGCTTAAAATAGAAATCCCTCGCCGGTACGACGAGGGACTCTAACCCAAACAAATAAACACAAAAACTACTTGCTGCAAGTTTAAGGCAAGTTTTCGAGTACGGACAAATTTTTTCGGGGAAATTTTAACAAAATTTTCACAGGTTGTTGGAAGAAGCCATTTTTGACGAAACATAGACGGCGCAAAAAGGTGTTTTCTCCAAAAAAAGATTGGTTTTCAGAGAGGGGAACGAACAAGTCGAATGAATTTTTACCTTCGCCCCATCCCAAATTTCAAAATGCGAAAGCAACAAAATGCAACACCTGCGAGGGAGGGTTTGACCCAGCCAATGGCGTGTTGCCCGCTGCATTTGCCTATCAAAACTCCCCTTCCATGCGTATATTTCGATTTCTGCTTGTGCTTTTTCTGACCGGCGCGGTGGTCTGGCTCTTGCAAACGCCCCAATCCGTGGGCGGCAACACCCTCCCGGCGCTCGGTGCTTTTTTCAACCCTTTTTCTGGTTTTTGGAAAAATGCCGAACCCGCCACGGGTTTTTCTTCTGAAAATATCAACCTGCCGGGGCTGAAAGGCAAAGTCGAAGTTGTGTACGACGATTTGCTTGTCCCCCACATTTTTGCCGAAAACAAAGAAGATGTCGTGCGCGTGCAAGGCTATGTGACTGCGCAACACCGTCTTTGGCAGATGGATATCGCCACGCGCAAAGCTTCTGGTCGGCTTTCGGAAGTGCTCGGCGAGCGCACACTGAATATTGACCGCATGGCGCGCCGCCGGGGCATGGTGTTCGCCGCCGAAAACAACGTGCTTGGCTGGAGCAAATCAGCCGAGGGAATGCGTTTGCTGAAAGCCTACACCGAGGGGGTGAACGCCTATATCAGCCAACTTTCGCCCGCCGACTACCCCATCGAATTCAAATTGCTGAACTACGCCCCCGAACCTTGGTCAATCCTAAAAACCGCCCTCATTGTGGAAGCCATGGCCGAGACTCTTTGCGCCGGCGAAAACGACTTGGCTTCCACCAACGCGCTGGCACAGTTTGGCCGCGACACCTTTAATTATTTGTATCCCGAATGGAACTCGAAGCAGCAGCCGATTATCCCCGACACCGGGCAATGGAAGGATTGGAAAGTCGTGCTGCCGCCCGCGTCGCCGGTAAATGTTTCTTTGACAGGTATCTGGCGCGAAAAAGAACCCCTCTTTTCTCAAAATGAAATGCTGCCTCCCGACGACTACATCGTGGGATCCAATAACTGGGCACTTTCCGGCTCAAATACGGCCTCTGGCCATCCGCTCCTCAGCAACGACCCGCACCTGAATCTGACCTTGCCCTCTATTTGGTTTCAAATCCAATTGCACACACCCGAACAAAATTGCTATGGCGTGTCGCTGCAAGGACTTCCCGGCATCATCATCGGTTTTAATGACGATACCGCGTGGGGCATCACGAATGTGGGGCAAGACGTGTCCGACTGGTATCGGCTGCAATGGGCCAACCCCGAACGCACCAAATATTCGCTCGATGGCGAAGTGCGCGAAGTGCAAAAAAAGCCAGAAGTCATCAAAATAAAAGGCAAAAAGCCCCTCGTGGACACGGTACGGTACACTGTTTGGGGGCCAGTGGTGTATGATTTTGAACCAGAACACCCGCTGCGCGACTGCGCTCTTCGCTGGATAACACACGACCAGCCCGACCCCGATGCTCCCAATATTTTCATTTTTCTGAATGCCGGGAAAAACTACGACGACTACCGCCGGGCTTTGGCTACGTTCGATTGCCCGGCTCAAAATTTCGTATTCGCCACCCGGACGGGCGATATCGCCATCACGGTGCAAGGCAGATTCCCCGTGCGCGCGCCCGAGCAAGGCCGTTTTGTGCAGGACGGCAGTCGCTGGGCGAATGCCTGGCACGAATTCATCCCTGCCGACCGGGTGCCCTCCATGAAAAATCCCGCGCGCGGTTTTGTTTTTTCTGCCAATCAACATTCCACGCCGCCGACCTATCCTTACTATTACCTCAGCCGTGACTTCGACGATTATCGCGGGCGACACATTTTTGACCGATTGGCGGCGATGAAAAACGCAACGGCGGACAGCATGAAAACGATTCAACTGGACAATTTCAGCCAACGCGCCGCCGATGCTTTGCCCGTCATGCTGCGCTTGCTCGACCGCAGCCGCCTCGATGCCGATGGGCAAAAAATGGCCGACGAACTTGCTGCTTGGGATTTCAGGTACGAGGTTGGAGCCACCGCCGCCCCGCTCTACGAGGCTTGGTTTGATTCCTGTTATTTGAAAACATGGGATGAAATGGCGGCATTTCGCGAGCAAAAAAAGCAAGTCCTCATTCCAGAGCGCTGGCGTTTTATAGAACTGCTGGAAAAAGATACGGCGAGCATTTTCTTCGACCACCCGACCACGCCGCGTCGCGAGACCGCCCGCGATATCGTGAACGAGGCATTTGCCCTAATGCAAGATTATTTCCGCCAAAACCCGCAGAAACGGGTGGGTTGGGGTCAATTTCGAGGTTTTACTTTGAAGCATATTGCCCAGATAGATGCTTTCAGCCGATTGGATGTGGTGGTGGGCGGTCATGGCTCCGCACCCAACGCGATGACCCGGACGCACGGCCCGTCGTGGCGGATGATTGTAGAGCTGGGTGAAAAAGTGCGGGCCATCGGAGTCTATCCCGGCGGGCAATCGGGCAATCCCGGCAGCCGGTATTACGACAATATGGTGGACACTTGGGCAAAGGGCGAGTACAACGATTTGCTGTTTTTGTCCTCATCAGGTGAAACTTCTGACCGTATTTTGGGAAAACAAACTTTCTCGCCGGGGAATTGAAACTTTGTCAAAAGCCATTAAAAGTCATTGAGACTAATCATGAAAAACGCATTATATCTCCTGCTTTCAATTTTGATACTTGGCAATTTGAGCCATTTTGGGCTGCCGTGGTGGATGCTTGTTCTGATAGCGGCATTGGCCGGGGGGCTGTTCCCGACGACGGCGGGCAAAGCTTTCAGCGCTGCTTTTGCCGGTGGTTTGCTGCTGTGGTGTTTGAATGCTTATTTGCTCGACACCGACAACGCGGGCGCGTTGTCGGCCAAAGTCGGCCAATTGTTTCAGGGGTTGAAGAGTTGGCAATTGCTGAGCGCGACCGGATTTATGGGCGGTATGTTGGCAGGGATGGGTGCTTTGACGGGGCTTTTTGCCCGCGATGCGTTTGTCGGCAGTGCGCCACAACGTTAATCCGCAACACTTTTTTTGAAAAATAGGGCAGAGAATCAAACTCTTGTTTTACTTTTGTTGCACAAACTTGCATCCCTCATTGAGGCTGTTTGTTTCACACAACAAGATTCTCCTACCCGCGGGATTTTTTTAACAATACTTACATCGTAATCCGCCCAATTTTGAAGTATGGCCTAAACCGGCAGCATTGGTAACCCAACTGCCGGTTTTTGTTTGCCCAAAAAAAACGACGAGGGGCTCGCAGTCAGCGAACCCCTCGTTTTGTATAGATTGATTTGGCTTCTAATCATTTTGTCAACACCAACTCGAACTCCACGCGGCGGTTTTGCTCGCGACCCTCCCGGGTATCGTTGTCGGCGATGGGGCGGTTTTCGCCGAAACCTGCGTGGCGCAAACGGTCGGCCTTGATGCCCCTGAACATAAGGTAATCGTAGCAGGTTTTGGCGCGGGCTTCGGAAAGGCGCAAGTTGCTGCGGTCGTCGCCGATGTTGTCCGTGTGGCCGCTGATGGACAAGGTGTAGTCCGGGTATTGGCGCAGGATTTCCACCATTTCGTCCAGCACAGCAAAAGACTGGTCTTTGAGCACCGATTTGCCGGTTTCAAATTGGACGGCCTTGGTGGCGAATGCGAGCCGCTCTTTTGTTTCGGCTTTCACTTCCGGGCAACCAAAATTGCTCGCCGGCCCCGCGGTATTCGGGCACTTGTCGTCTTTGTCGGCCACGCCGTCGTTGTCGCTGTCTTTTTCTTCAGGGCAGCCATTGTTGGCGGCTGTGCCAGCTTGCTCGGGGCATTGGTCGCGGTCGTCCGGCACACCGTCGCCATCGCTGTCTTTCACCGTTTCCGGGCAGCCGTTGTTGGAAGCAGGCCCAGCCTCGTTGGGGCATTTGTCATTTTTGTCGGGGATGCCGTCGAAGTCGGTGTCGGGGCAGCCATTCCAGCGGCCAGCCACAGTGGGGCATTCGTCATCTTTGTCTGCAAAACCGTCGCCGTCGGTGTCGGGGCAGCCTTTTGTTTCAAGCGGGCCGGCATCGTTCGGGCAGTCGTCTTCGTGGTCGCCGAGGCCATCGCTGTCAGTATCGGGGCAGCCGAGTGCAGCGGCAGGTCCGGGGCTGTCGGGGCATTTGTCGAGCGCATCGGGTGTGCCGTCTTTGTCTCTGTCGGCGGGCGCAAGCGGAACGACGGGCGGCGGGTCGGCTTTGTGCAAGAGATAGACGAAGCCGATGCCGAGCTGAATATTGTCGCGCAAATCCTCCGTTGCTTTGCGATATTCACCCTGCACGTTGATAAAAGCATATTTTGAAATGCGGAAGTTCACCCCGGCCCCAAAAGGGAATTGGAGATGTCCGGCATCAAAATCTTCCAGAAAATAACCTGCGCCACCGAACAAATAGGGCGACAATTTGGCGTCGCTGCGCATATTGCCAATGTGGAAAAGCACATCGAGGCTGGTGGTGACGGTGTTGCCTGTAACGCCGGGTAATTTGGCAAGGCCGAGCTTGAGCGGCACGCCGACGTTCAAAAATGGCGCAATGTTGCGGAAATAGCCAATTTCAAACCCCTGGCTAAAACGGAAACTGTCTTCATTCAAAAGGCCATAATCGAGGAAATTGAGTTTGGCATGAATGGCATTGGGGAACTCGCTGTTTTGGGCACTGATGGGCTGCAATCGGAAACAAACAGCCAACAGGATTAACAAGGAAAGTTTTCTCATCTTATTTTATTAAATGTTTTGCACGAGAAAACAAAACGGATGCCAATAACAGGTAAGCGGTAAGGCAGCAGGGGGGTAAACGTCGGACAAGTGACAGAAATCGGGGGTTTTTGAGCGATAAAAAGTCACTGTGGCCGTTCTGTGTTGGATTTTGATTCTTTTTAATTTTTTGCCGCAAAAAAAAGCCATTGCGCCATCGCCGCCATTTCTCAATGGCGATTTGCAATGACGCAATGACCCTAAATTGCAATGGCAAACTATTGTGAAAATTTATTCCACCACCAATTTTACAAAATAAGCCTGCCCCGACTGCGCCCGTATTTCGAGCCACAACATCCCTTTGGCCAAACCTGTCTGCGGCAAACGGAGGCGCGTGCCGTCCAATTGACCCGACGATAAATGCCGACCTGCCCCGTCGAACAGCCGCCATGCCGCATTTTCTATGCCTTCTCCTTTGAGTTGCAACATTGCCGACGGATGCGCGGGATTGGGGAACACGACGGGGATATTCGCAGCTGATTTCCCCGGCTCTTTTGTCAGCGTCACCGTGCCGATGACGTAACCGACTTCGTGCGATGTCTCATTGGTGATGACGGGCGGGTTGAAATCAAAATAAATCGCCGCGCTGTTGTTGATGAGTGTCCCGATAGCATTGTCCGGCAGCTGCGCTATTTTGAAAGAAACAAAACCGTTTGAGGCTGGCTCGTTGGTAAAGCTGTCCACCAATTTGATGTCGTTGAATGTGAAAACCAGCACATTTTGTCCCGCTATTTCAAAATCATAAGTATGGCTGGCCGGGCCGAGCCGGATGCTCGTCAAGTCCAAAGCCGCCGGGAGCGTATCGCGCACGACCACCGTGAAAGCAGTATCGGTGCCAGTGTTTTGGAAACGAATCAAATATTCCAACCCCGTGTTGGGGCGAATGAGGTGCTGGTCGCCGAAGCCTTTTGGGAAGCCCTGTTTGTCGTTCGGGTCATAAGCCCCGATGACTTCTTGGCACTCTTCGTCAATGGCCGAGCCGGCATCGTACTGCGAGAACATGAGGTAAAAGCCTGTGGTGAAGTTGCCATTTTGTGTGCAAGCTTCGATAGTGGCCGATGGTGAGCCGGGTATCGGGTGTTGGGGTTCCTGTGCAGCTTCCAGACGCCAAGTAGCGCCCGAAGCCGGCACTGTAAATGTTTGTGATTGCCCTTCAGCCAATTGGAACTCGCCCTCTTCCCGCATCACGTCGTCCTCGATGATGACAAATTCCTGCAGCGAGGTCATGTCGCCATTCCCAGTATTCGCAATCGTGAACCGCACCGAATCGCCCTGGCATTCGCCGGTGACGGAGACGCTGGCTCCGCTCCATGCCGACGAAGTAGTAGTGCAAGATGTGTCTGGGTAAGCATGGACGGAGTAGCACAGCGTCTGTCCGAGCACCGTCAAGTCGCAATTTACGACCGCATGAAATGAAAAACTTAAACATTCGCCGGGGGCTATGGACAAGTTCGTGGTGTCGGGCTGAAAACGATACACCCCGGCGGACAGCATGGTATAGGGCATCGAAGCATTCGTAATCGGGTCGAATTCCGGAGCCATGGTCACGTCAAAGTAAACATCGGTGGCAGTGACCGTCCCGGCGTTGCAGACGTTGACGTAGAATGTATTGTCGAAACACCGCCGCAAAAAAGGTGAAGAAATTTCGGCCTGCAATTCGGCACAATCGAATACAACTTGTGCCGCAAAATCAGCATGCGCCGTGTCGCCCACTGCTACGTCCACGGTGGTAGAAGCCGGGCAAGGTGCCCAAGCGGCGTTGGGCGGAATGACGAAAACGGTGTATGGCGAATTCGCCGTGTCTGCATAAATCGCGTAGCGACCGGCAGCGTCGGTAGTCCGGATGATGGTGTTGCCAGATGTGCCCTGCACACCGACCAGCCAGTTTTTCATGGGCTGCTCGTTCGGATCTGCTATACAATCGTCGTCATCGTCGCGGGAGACATTGCCCTCCACAAGACCGAAGCCAGCCGGGGCGTTGCTGAACGCCACTGATACCGTTTCTCCCTGTGTCATGGCTTGCTTGACAGCGTCGCCAATCGTTTTTGTCACCATGATAACCGGGATGGTGGGATTGGGAAGGTTGGGGTCTCCATCAGCCATATTGGCCACGGTGTTGTCGAAAGAAACGATAATCACACCAATTGCTCCAGCTGCTTCTGCATTCGACACCTTCAATTTGAATATGCAGGTACCGCGGTCAATCAGGGCAATTTTTCCGGTCAGGTCATTAACAATAGGATTGCAGCCCATTGTCGGATTAGCGGTACCATCATCCACCGTGATTACATCGCCCACCACGTCGCCATTCGACAAGTCGCCGCCGAACAACGCGGTGGAGTAATTTCCGTCGCCCTCTTGGTACAGGTTGACCAAAAAATTCGGAGAGAGGATAGAAAAATAAGGAATTGAAACCTGCTGAGTTTGGGCGGAAAGAAGGGCGGTATGCAAAAGAAGGATTGCGACTACAGGCCATGTTGTTGCTTTTTTCATTGGGAACAAGTTTGATTAAGAGTGTTGCAGAGAAAATTTGACGGTACAAACATTCGGCTTTTTGCATTCGGATAAAAAGACAAATTTTGCACGACGTTATTTTTAATTTGAAAAAATATTTTTTTAAAAAATGGTTTTCAATGTTTTATAAGAAAAAACGTTTATCCAAAATTGTTTTTTAATTCAAAATGCAACAGACACCACTTTGGCAAATCCTCAGCACCCTGCCTCGCCCCGCGCTCCGAGAGTTGGAAAAAATGACGGCTTCCCCGTTTTTCAATCAACGCGACGACGTGCGGGCGCTTTATCTATATGTGCAAAAGTGTCTGCAAACGGGAAAGGAGCCGACGCGCGAAGCCGCTTTTGCCTCCGTTTTTCCCCAAAAAAAATACGATGGGGCGCAGTTTCGGTTGGTGCTACATTTCCTCACCGACATCGTGCGGCAATACTTGGTCTGGAAAGAACTTGAGCGCGAAAAAGGGCAAAAGGAACTGTTGCTCGCCCAAGCCTTGCGCCAACGCTCGCTCGAACATCTCGCCCAATCGGTGCTGCAAAACGCGGGTACATCTTTGGACAATACCGACCGGCACGGCGACCCGGGGGTGCAGGAGCGCCGTTTCCAAATTCATGCTGAGGCGCTGCGGCAAAATCCCGGCACGGCCCGCACCCAAGATTTGAATTTGCAGGGGCTGTCCGACCAATTGGAAAAATCGTTCGTGCTGCGCAAGTTGAAATTAGCCTGCGAACTGCTTTCGCACCAAGCCGTTTTTCGCGCCGAATATCGTTTTGGTATGCTCGATGCGGTGTTGGCGCACGTGCGCAGCGATTCAGATTTGTCGAATGCGCCCGAGGTGAGCTTGTACTACCATTGCTGTTTGGCCTTGCTTCATCCGGCAGAGACGGTGCATTTCCGCAACTTGAAGCCGCTGCTGTTGCGCGTGGAGGAGATTTTTCAGCCTGAAGAGTGCCGCGACGTCATGCTGTTGGCGCTCAATTTTTGTATCCGAAAACTGAACGAGGGCGACGAAACTTTTGCGCACGAGGGGCTGGAACTCTATAAAGATGCTTTGGAGAAAGGCTATTTGCTGGAAAAAGGCGAACTCTCTCGCTTCACTTTCCGCAATGTGGTGGGCATGGGACTGAAGATAAAAGCTTTCGACTGGGTGGAGCAGTTCATCACGGATTATGGGGAACGCATCGCGCCGACGCACCGCGAGAGTATGGTCAGTTTCAATCGCGCCCGGCTCGAATACAGCCGTGGCCGCTACCGGGAGGCCATGCTGCTGCTGCAAAAAGCCGACTACCACGACCTGCTGCTCAATCTCGCAGCCAAAACTTTGCTCCTGAAAATTTACTACGAAGCCGACGAACTCCGGCTGCTCGACGCGCTGCTCGATTCGATGACGATTTTCCTGCGCCGCAAAAAAATCATCAGCTATCACAAGCAGAACTACCGCAACATCGTGCGCTACTGCCAAAAATTGTTGGCTCTCAATCACTTGGACGGGGCGGCTGTACAATCGCTCCGCCAACAAATCGAGACCGAAGAGCACCTGACGGAGCGAGAGTGGTTTTTAGCGCAGATTTGAGGCTGTCTCGATTGGTATAACAAAGGTTATACGGTCAGAACATTGTCGCCCCCATACTTTTACGCAGTCAATTAAATCTCTTTTTAACATCAATTTCCTAACATGGATCCTGTCCTTTCGATGACGGGGCTGGCTGGTGCAGATGCCATGCTGGCCTTAAAGGTGGAACCGCCTATCTCTACCTCTATTGTGATTGGCGAGCCACCCAACGCGGTGCCGCTCACGCCACCTCACGGCTTTTTTAAAGTGGGGCAATTTCCCTGTAAAATCCGCCTTGCCTTTCGTTTTCGTATGCGTCCTTGGTCGCTGGAGATTCTTTTGCCCAACGGTTCTTCCCTTAAAAAGCAGGATGAACGAGAAGGTGTGCTGCAGCGTCCCGACAGAATCGTCGTATATGTTGATTTTACCACTACCTCAAACGCTGACGAAATATGAAACAATCTTCCATACCCTTTGCCATTTCCTTGCTATTGGCAGCTGGCATTTGCAGCCGTTCGTTCGGTCAGGGGGAACCTGACGCTGAGAATATAATTCAAAAGGCTGATTCGATCGAATATGTGGAAGGCGTTTCCTTGCAACAGGGAGGCTATTCAGCTGACCCTGTTTCCAGTAAAGGGCTTACGCTCAGCAGCGACCTCGGCCTGACGGAAAGCAAACAGATTTTTGGCTACGATGCCCTCTCGCTTAATGCCCGATGGGTTCCGGGGACAAACAATATCGGCAGCCGTATTTTTCTCAATCTTAGCGTAGCTAATTGGTTTACGCCGGGGCTTTCGGGGATTTATCCCGACACTGTTTTAAGTCTTGAAGAGCGTTTTCTTCAATCGGAGACGAAAACAAGCTGGATAGGAGGCTTGGGGGTGATTCTCATGCGCCCCAAACCGCTGAAAGATGAGGATTTTGCTCCCTTAAAAGGAAAACTGGATGCACTTGCTGCAAAATACGAGAACGCCCGAAACGACCCAAAACTTTTAAAGGAAATCGGAGAAGAAGAAAGCCAACTTGTTTGGGAATTATATCGCGAAAAAGCCCGCAAATTCCGATGGACGGCAGGTGGCAATTTCAGATTGACGGACTTGGGAGAATCCTCCGATATTGATGTGTTCGACCTGTACACTGTATTCGCTCGCGGTAAAGGTATTTGGGATTTTAGCGGGGCATTCCATTTTATCTCGCCACGAGAAAGCGCTGCGGTGTTGCGCAATGCTTTCACGGCAAGTGCTGGCGTTGTTCTAGACTTGGACGACGTTCCGCCCGTGAATTCCTTGACCGCTATTTTCAGATATGGGTACTACAATTTCAAGGAAAAAATACGCAACCTCAACACTGACCCGACTATGCCACCCGACTTTATTCGCAATAGGCCTCTTGTCAACACTTTCGACGCGACATTCACTTTTTCAGGTCTGCGAGGGAAGAGTTTTTTCGGCTCAGGACTCGGTTTCCGAATCTCCACCCGTTGGGATGCTAATTTTGACACGGAAACCGAGTTTGCCATCTTGTTTACCTCGAAATTTGTAAATGAGAGAAAAGAGAAATAAGAGCAATAAATTCAACCCTGTTCAGATCTAAAATATGAACAGCGTGTCGAAGCGTCTAACTCAAATCACTTCCTTTTCCCCCGCAAACACCGCTGACAGGTACTCGCGGTTCATGCGGGCTATGTTTTCCACCGAAATTTCTTTTGGGCATTCGGCCTCGCAGGCTGTCACGTTGGAGCATCTGCCGAAACCTTCTTTGTCCATTTGGGCCACCATGGACAACACGCGCCGCTGGCGTTCCACCGCTCCTTGCGGGAGCAGGGCGAGGTGCGAGATTTTGGCGGAGGTGAAAAGCATGGCCGAAGCATTGGGGCAAGCCGCTACGCAGGCACCGCAGCCGATGCAAGCCGCGGCATCAAAAGCCCGGGACGCTTGCTCTTTTTCGACGGGTATGGCGTTGGCATCCTGTGCCTGGCCGGTGTTGACGCTGACGTAGCCACCTGCTTGGATGATGCGGTCGAACGAAGAGCGGTCCACCACCAAGTCTTTCAGCACCGGGAAGGCGCGGGCGCGGAACGGCTCGATGACGATGGTGTCGCCGTCGTGGTAGTGGCGCATGTGGACTTGGCAAGTGGTGGTGCCTTTCATCGGGCCGTGCGGACGGCCGTCTATCACGAGCGAGCAGGTGCCGCAGATGCCTTCGCGGCAGTCGTGCTCAAAGGCGACCGGCTCCTCGCGCTGGTCCACGAGTTGTTCGTTCAGCACGTCGAGCATTTCCAAAAAAGACATGTCCGGGTTGACGTCCGGGAGTTGGTAGGTGACAAATTCACCTTTGTATTGGCCGCCTTGGCGCCAGATTTTGAGCGTGAGACGCATTTTCGTTGAATGATGAATTATGAACGATACATGTTGACCTCAAAAATCCCGCAGTGCGCGGGCATGAATCAACAATCAATATTTTCAATCAAATGCCCAGCCCCACAAAGAGGCTGACGGCGTTGAATTTCAATGACCTCGGCCCTGCGCCAAAACTCAGCAGCCCCAAATCGTTGCGCAAGCCAATGAGCAGTTTTGAACTGTCGTCGTCGCCCAGCCGCACCCCGGCTCCGGCACTGAGACCGAAATAGATACGCTGGAAAAGTTCGGTGTTGATTGTCACATTTCCACTTGATTCGGTTTCTTGGCGGAGCAAGTAGTTGACAAAACCGCCCGCTTCGGCATACCATCTTTCCTTTTTGCCCAACATCCATATCAGCGGCGCACCGTGCAGGTTCAGGTATTCCAAGGTCTCATTTTGCGGGATAATCTGGCCGTTCACCGTCACCTCGCCTTTTCGCCGGAAGGAATTGAACGAAGCCCCCGCCGACCACACTTGCCCTTTTTTATTTTTTACCCAATAATCCAACCCCAGCACAAACCCTGCTTTTGGTGACAACGCGCCAGCATCTCCCAATTCGATGGGATAATTGGCGCCCACGAGGATGTTGAAAGAGCGTTCCTGCGCGGATGCTGCCGGTGCCAAAAAAAGCATTGGCAAAAAGAGTTTGGGCCAAATAGAAACCTTCATTGTTGCATTTTGACTATCGCCGAACAATTGTCAATCAGCAAGTTGCCGTTTGTTTTTTCGTATCCCGGTGCGTAATATGCCATCAAGTCAATCTCGTCAAAGTCGGCCACGGTTGGTTGCAGGGTGAATGTAAAAGAGGTCCATTGGGAGTGGCTGATTGCGATGCTTTCAGCGAGCAACTCTTCTTCCCTCGTCTCCGTGTTCACGCCCCATATTTTCAGGATGGTGGGGTTGTTGTATTTTGCTTCTTGGGCGGTTGTTCTGGACATTGACAAAAATGAATTTGACCGTGTCAGCCAGACGCTGAATGTGTAAGTCGAGTCTTTTTTCAAATAACCGTCCAGCCGCTGCCCCACACCTTCCCATGTATTGTTGTCGCGCACCGTCAGGCCGAGGTAAGTTTTGCCGTCCTGTGCTGGCAGGTTCACACCGAACTGACCGGGCTGTATATCAGGCGGCGTTTCGCCGGGTGCGCCCAAGTCGAGCCAGCCGCTCGGCACCGTGCTATGGGTCGGTTTGTCGTCCTCGAACGAGGGGTTTTTCAAAGTGAAAACCTCTTGCCCAAAGGCCTGAAAACTCCCCAGCCACAACAAAAACATGATGATCACCGCACTTTTCATAGGCTCAATTTTATAATTTCCATTTCCCAGTCCATTCTTCAAAATAAGGCGCGAATGGTACGGCAGAAAATGAATGAAATGTAGCAATCGTTCGGTCAATAAGGTTGATTTCCATCGTGTAATGATTGCTACCCACATAAGCGGAATAGGTAAATACCGTGTCAGTGCTCCCACTTGGTAGATTCCAGGGGTAGTAACTTGGAGCGCCGCAGCCGGTAGCACGAATCCAAATCGAATCCACACGAGCGATTTCTAAAATACTTGCCTGAGTCGTGTCGAATGTTTCGACTCCTGTGTCAAGTTGTTTGCGGTAGTAATAACATTCTCCCGAATGTGCGCCAAATATGGAATCCAATGGGAGAAGGGTTACAGTCGTCGAGTCTTCGGGGTCTTCGATGGGGTCAAGGGTGTCGTCAATTGGGTCATTTTTGCAAAAAGTCGCTACACATACGAGCATTAAAAATCCAGCAAACAGCACTTGGTTTTTTTGAAAAAAAATCTTGGAGTAAGTCATGGCGTTTCGCATTTGAAGATGAGCAGTCTCAACTAAGGCAAAAAACAGCAGGATTATCACATTTTTCATGGGCAGTTTTCAATATTCCCATCGTCCAGTATATTCTCTAATATTCATCGGGTAGTAGTAAGAATATTTCGTGACGATTGTTCGGGCAAAAGGATTGATCTCAATCGTCCAAAGATGGCTTTGACTGACCTGATAAGCAGAATAATGATAAACCGTATCCAGGTTTTCAGGAGGATTAAAGTAATAGTAGGGATTAAGGCCGCAACCTTGAAGTTGTTGAACTCGGGTGGAATCAGAACTTGCTTTAGCCAATTCGAGAATACTGTTCAAAGTAGTATCCCACTCTTCTGCACCTGTTGCATAATTTTTATAATAATAATAACATGTGCCGGTATGTTGCCCCAAGATGGTATCCCAAACGGAAGCAGGAGGGATGGTATCCACGGGGTCTTCGATGGGGTCAATGGTGTCGTCAATTGGCTCATTTTTGCAAAAAGTCGCCAAACACAAAGTCAGTAACAAACCACTAGCGACCAATTTCGTTTTTTTCTGAAAAAAAGGAGTGGTGTAAGACATAGCGTTTCGTATTTAAAGGGTGAACAATACAATACGGAACGCCCCTACTTGTAACTTCGCTGCGTCACTTTCACCTCCTCATACTCCAACGGCTCTTTGTGCAATTCTGCCTTTGCGCCCTCGCCTTTCCATTCCCAAGCCGCTACGTACATAAAGTTTTCGTCGTCGCGTTTGGCTTCCCCCTCTTCGGTCTGGTACTCCTCGCGGAAATGGCCGCCGCAGGATTCTTGGCGGTGCAGCGCATCTTGGCACATCAGTTCACCGAGTTCCATAAAGTCGGCCACGCGCCACGCTTTTTCAAGTTCGGGATTGTATTCTGCATCACTGCCCGGCACAAAAGCATCGCGCCAGAACTCCGCCCGCAGTTCGCGGATTTCGCCGATAGCCTGTTCCAGCCCCTGGGCATTGCGGGCCATGCCGCATTTGTCCCACATGATTTTGCCGAGGCGGCGGTGAAAACTCTCCACACTTTGTTTGCCGCCGATGCCGCGCAATTTGGCAATACGCTCGCGCACGTCTTTTTCGGCTGCTTCAAACTCCGGCGTGTTGGTCGGAATCGTGCCCGTGCGGATTTCTTTTGCCAAATAAGAACCAATCGTGTAGGGCAGCACAAAATAGCCGTCGGCCAAACCCTGCATGAGCGCCGAAGCGCCGAGGCGGTTGGCTCCGTGGTCGCTGAAGTTGGCTTCGCCGCAGGCATAAAGCCCCGGAATAGAAGTCATCAGTTCGTAATCCACCCACAAGCCGCCCATCGTGTAGTGGACGGCGGGGTAAATGCGCATCGGTACTTCGTAGGGGTTTTCGCCGGTGATTTTTTCGTACATCTCAAACAGGTTGCCGTAAGAGGCTTCCACCGCTGCGCGGCCTTTGCGTTTGATGGCATCGGCAAAATCGAGATACACGGCGAGGCCAGATTTGCCCACACCCAAACCCTCGTCGCAAGCGATTTTGGCGGCGCGGCTGGCGATGTCGCGCGGCACGAGGTTGCCAAAAGCAGGGTAGCGGCGTTCGAGGTAATAGTCGCGGTCTTCTTCACGAATTTGGCGCGGGTCTTTCAGCCGGTCTTCTGCTTTTTTTGGTACCCAGCAGCGCCCGTCGTTGCGGAGCGACTCGGACATGAGCGTGAGTTTCGACTGATAATCGCCCGATACGGGGATGCAGGTTGGGTGAATTTGCGTGTAGCAGGGATTTCCAAAAAATGCCCCGCGCCGGTGCGCCCGCCAAGCCGCCGTCGTGTTGCACATCATGGCATTGGTGCTGAGGTAGAACACGTTGCCGTAGCCGCCCGTGCAAAGCACGACCGCGTGGGCCGAATGGCGTTCGATTTCGCCGGTGACAAGATTGCGGGCGATGATGCCCCGGCACTGGCCGTCTATCGTCACCACGTCGAGCATTTCGTGGCGATTGTACATTTTCACCGTGCCGAGACTGATTTGGCGGCTAAGCGCCTGATAGGCTCCGATGAGCAACTGTTGGCCGGTTTGGCCGCGTGCGTAGAATGTGCGCGACACCTGTGTGCCGCCGAAAGAGCGGTTGTCGAGCAAGCCGCCGTATTCGCGGGCAAACGGCACCCCTTGCGCCACACATTGGTCAATTATCAGCGTAGAGACTTCGGCGAGGCGATGCACGTTGGCTTCGCGGGCGCGGTAGTCGCCACCTTTGATGGTATCATAAAAAAGGCGATAGACCGAGTCGCCGTCGTTGCGGTAGTTTTTGGCCGCGTTGATGCCGCCCTGCGCTGCGATGGAGTGCGCCCGGCGCGGGCTGTCGTGGAAAGTGAAGCACTTCACATTGTAGCCCAATTCGCCCAACGAAGCCGCCGCCGAAGCACCCGCCAGCCCTGAACCGACGATGATGACGTCAATGCGGCGTTTGTTGTTGGGGGCCACGAGCGGGACGTGGCCTTTGTAATCCTCCCACTTTTCGGACATTGAACCGGAGGGGATTTTGGAGTCAAGGGCAGTTGATTTTGCCATATTTTTTTAAAAATGTGCTAATGTGCGAATGAGGAAAATGTGCGAATGCCCAAGTCAAACAACTCAGCGTGAAAAATACATCCACAAGGGAATCAGTGCGAATCCAGCCGGAATGCCGATGCTGTAAATGTAACCAACGGCCTTGATGAGTGGGGTGTAGCGGCGATGGTTCAGCCCCAGCGTCTGGAATGATGACCAGAAGCCGTGCCACAGGTGGAACGCGATAACGACCATGCTCACCACATAAAAAATGACATAACCCAGATTGGTAAACGCCTCTGCCACTGGCTTGTAGAGGTCTTGCACCGGATGTGAGTATGCTTCCACCTCCACTGGCGGCAATTTGCCGAGTTTCATTTGCAGCCAGAATTGGTACATGTGCAGCACGATGAACACCAAAATGACGATGCCGAGCCAAGCCATATTTCTCGATGAGCGTTCTTCCGGGCGGCTGTGGCTCACCGCATAACGGGCGGTGCCGCGAGCGGCCTTGTTGCTTTGCCAAAGGCGGATGCCCTGCACAGCGTGCCAAAGGATGAAGGCATAGAGCGAATAAGAAATAAATTTAATCAGCGGGTTGTGGGTCATAAAAAAGGCGTAGGTATTGAACGCCTCACCGCCGTCGTCGGCCAGCAATTGCAAATTGCCGAGCAGGTGAATGACCAAAAAGAGCATCAAGAAAAGCCCTGTCAGAGCCATCACGACTTTTTGGCCGAGGGAAGAAGATAGAAATTTGGTAAACCAACTCATTCGGGAATGATGAATTTTGAACGTTGACCCCGGTGTTTCGGGGGAAAGCGCAAAGAAAGGTACTTGCCGGGAGTTTTGAACCAGAGCAAAATTCTTTTTAGCGGAACAAAACTACTTTGTGGAACGGGGCTGCCGAATTTTCGTTCGGAAAAGCCACCATAATGTGGGCTATTTAGAAGGGATAAAAATTTTGATTTATGCCTCTCACCCCCCGTACTCCCCAGGGTTCACCCCAAACTGTTCGCGGAATCGCTCCCGGAAATACTTCAAATCGGTGAACCCGACCTTGTACGCCACCTCCGACACATTGTATTGGCGCGTGGCGAGCAGTTGCCCTGCCCGTTTCAGGCGGATGGTGCGGATGACGTTGTTGGGCGTTTCGCCGGTGAGGGCTTTTAGTTTTCGGTAAAGTTGGATGCGGCTCATGGCGAGCGAGCGGGCGAGGTCGTCAATGGAGAATTCGCTCTCGTCAATATGTTTTTCCACCGTGTCGAGGATGCGCTGGAGAAAATCCTCGTCGAGCGAACTGACCGCGACGGCGGAAGGGGAGAGGTCGAAGGATTTGCCGAATTTTTGCCGCAGGTTTTCGCGGGTTTGAATGAGGTTTTTGACGCGCAGCGACAGCAATTGCATACTGAACGGCTTGGTGATGTAGTCGTCCGCGCCCGTTTCCAATCCCTCGATTTTGTAAATGAGCGAACTACGGGCGGTGAGCAGCACCACCGGGATGTGGCTGGTGAGCAGGTTGCTTTTGAGGTGGCGGCAAAGTTCGATACCGTCCATACGCGGCATGGCCACGTCGCTGAGCACCAAGTCGGGCGACGCGGCCTGGGCGCGTTCGAGGGCCTCTTGGCCGTCGGCGGCCTCCGTTATTTCATATTCGTGGCCGAGGTTTTCGCGGAGATAGGCGCGGATGTCGGCGTTGTCTTCCACGATGAGCAGGTGTCGGCGTGTTCCGGGCGTTTCGTTGGTTGCGTGGGATATGGGCGATTCGGCGAATGGTGCTTTTTCGCCCGATGCCCCCGACGGCGCGAGCACAAACCGCTCGGCAAGTTGGCGCTCGGGCATTTCGGGGGCGATTTCTTCTGGCCTGAAATGCGCGGAGCCCGCCGGGAGCGTTAGCACAAAAGTTGCCCCAGCCCCGGCGCGGTTTTCTGCTGCCACCGAGCCTCCGTGCTGCTCCATAATGCTTTTGACCAAAGAAAGCCCGATGCCCGTGCCACCGAACACACCTTGCCGGGGCTGGTGCTCGCCTTGATGGAAGGGGTCGAATATTTTGTCCAATTGTTCGGGCGGAATACCGGGGCCCGTGTCGGCGACTTTGATTTCGATAGTTTCCGCCGTTTTATTTTCGTTCAAAAAAACACGCACCGCTCCGCCGTCGGGTGTGAATTTGAAAGCGTTGGAAAGCAAATTGAACATGACTTTTTCCATTTGGTCGAGGTCAATCCACGCCGCGATTTCTTCGTTTTTGGGAAAAAAAGACAGTTCGATACGGTGTTCGTCGGCGAGCGGTTTGAATGACAAAATGATTTCTTGGAGAAAAAAAACGAGGTTGGTGCGTTCGGCCCGAACTTTCATCAGCCCGGCCTCGCTTTTTCGGAAATCGAGCAGTTGGTTTATCATCGTCAGCAGCCGCCCGGCATTTTGATACATCCGCGTCAGGGTGGCGACGATGGGTCGGTCGGTGGCTTTTTCGCGCAATAATTGTTCGAGCGGGCTTACGATGAGCGTGAGTGGGGTGCGCAGTTCGTGGCTGATATTGGTGAAAAACTGGAGTTTCAGGCGGTTGACCTCTTCAGATTTTTCGTGTTGGAGACGCTCCAAATCGAGGCTTGCGCGATATTCTGCCCGCAAATGCGCCAGCCGCCAGCCGCCGTAAAGCAGCCCGACAAACAAAATGCCGTAGGTCAGGTACGCCCACCATGTCAGCCAGAATGGCGGGTTCACGCACACTTTCACCGATACCGGCTCGCTCCACACGCCGTCGCCGTTGGCGGATTTTACCCAAAAAGTAAATGCCCGGTAGGGTAGGTTAGTGTAGTGGGCGAACCTTTTTTCGGAATCTGTATAGACCCAATCGGGGTCGAAACCTTCCAACTTATAGGCAAAACGGTTCTTTTTCGGCTCGGCAAAATGAAGGCTGACGAATTCAAACGATAGCACGTTGTCGCGATAGTCCAGCACGATTTCGGAGGCTTCGGCCACACTTTTTTCTAACACAACCCGCCCGTCGTCCATTACCCCTATCGGCACAGAATGGTTGGACAAAAGGAAATCCGAAATCCGGGTTAGCGGTGGCACGCTATCGGGTCGAATGTCGCCGGGCGCGAACAAACTCATGCCATTGGCACCGCCAAAAGCCAGCAAACCCGCCGGGAGGCGCGCGGCGCAATTGTTCATAAAAAAATTGTCCTGCAAGCCGTCCAGCGCGTCGAACGACCGGATGTTCGCCTGCCCGTCGCTGGAATATCGGACGCAGGCGATGCCATTTTGGGTGCTGACCCAGATATTGCCATCGTTGTCCTCCACGATGGATTGCGCGATGTCGTTGGGCAGGCCGTCCGCCATTGTGAACACGCGAAAAGTGTTGTCGCCGTTTTCTAACAGGTTGACTCCCTTGCTGGTACACACCCAGAGCCTTCCGAGGCTATCATTGAGCAGGGCGTTGATTTTGTCGTTGCTCAAACAACCTTTTTGCCCGGCGGTGAAGCGATATTGGCGCTCGAGGTGCAGAGAGCGCTCCAGCGGGTCGAACAAAAATTTGAGCAAGCCATTGCCGCGTGTGCCGACATAGAGCATCGTCTGTCCGCCCTCTTTTTTTTCGAGCAACGACACGTTGGGAGATGCCGTCAGGCTCATGTTGCCGACTTTTTGGAAATGCCGCAGGGTGTTGGTGCGGGTGTCAAAATGGGCAAGGCCGCCGTCCCACAGCCCGAACCACATCCCTCCTTCCACCGATGGGCAGAGGTGCATCACATAGTTGTCGTTGATGAGTGGCGGGGCGTTTTGGGAAAATTGTTCCAGCCCAGTCAACCTGCCGCCGCCGGGTGGAATATCGCGTTCCCGGATGCGCATCACGCCCGCGCCCTGTGTTGAAAACCACAGCCAACCTTCCGAGTCGCGCCATACGGCTGTGATGAAATTGGCAAAATCGGCCAGGTGCGTGGGGGTTAAATTAAAATGTGCCGGATTGGACGGGGCGGGGTTGCAAGTTAGCCGATTGAGGCCTCCATTGGTGGCGACCCAAAGGCTGCCGGGTACACCGCCATTGCAAATGCTGCTGACTATGCTGTTGGCTGCGAGGTTTGTCTGGTCAAAACGGACACTTTGAAATGGCTTGCGGCGCAGGTTGAGTTTGTTTACACCTTTGTCGGTGCCTACCCAAAGTATGCCCGTTCGGTCTTGGAATAAAGAGCGGACGAAATTGTTGCTCAGGCTGTAAGGCTCGCCGGGTTGTGCAAGGAAACGGCGGAATTGCCCGGTTTTTTTATCCAAAAGATTCAGCCCGTGATAGGTTGCCACCCAAAGGTTGCCGTCCGTCGTTTCCAAAAAATCGGACACCACATTGTAGCTTAGGCTGTTTGGGTTGCCGGGCGTGACTTGATATGAGGCCGTGATTTGTAAAAAATCTGTGTCCGTATCGCTGAAACGGATTTTGCGCAAACCTGCTTTTGAACCGACCCACAATGTGTGCGGCTCATCAAGCACAGGCCGCACGCGGTAGATGAAGTTGGCGAGAAACGAATCGCCCGCCACTGGCTCAAGGGCGTAATGCCGCAAGTCATACACATTGTCGTCTCTGAATTTGATGCGGGTCAGCCCGCGCGAGGTAGCCGACCAGATGGAGCCATCGGATGTTTCGCAGATGGAATAAATGTAGTCGGAAGGTGGGCGGTCGCCGTCGGTGGCGGGTGCGTAGATGCGCAGAAATTTGTTGGCTTTTGGGTCAAAACGGTTCAGTCCTTTTTTTGTGCCAACCCAGATACAGCCTTTGCTGTCCTCAAAAAGCCCCCACACGTCGTTGTCTGACAATGAGTTAACGTCATTGGGATTGAACCGGAAATTAGTAAATCGCTCGGTGGCGCGGTCAAAAAGATGGAATCCCGCGCTGACCGTCCCCACCCACAATCGGCCTTTTCTATCTTCCACCAGCGAGGTCACTTGGTCACTTTGTAGGCCGTCGGACGTGCCCGGTTCTTGTTGGAAAATGCGGACTTGGTAGCCGTCGTAGCGTACCAGTCCCGACCATGTACCCAGCCAAAGTATGCCCCGGCTGTCTTGTTTGATGCAGTTGACGGCACCTTGCACCAGCCCGATGTCAGCGGGCAGTTGCTCGAAACGGTAGAGTTGTTGTGCCGTGCCGGACAGCGGCAACAGCAACAAAACTGACAGTCGTTTTAGAAAAAAAGCGCACATTCCGCGTAGATGAAAAGAGCGGTAAATGTAGGCTTTGAATATCATTCAATTTCGCTCATCAATGAATTAAGGTGAAAGGGTCATTTGGAGCCAGAAATCTGGGGT
>CAYZVM010000070.1:0-26381 GCA_964481485.1 uncultured Saprospiraceae bacterium
GCGGGCTTCTCCGACGGGCGGCTGCGGCCCACGCGCATCGAGATTTTTCAGGTGAATGTGGGTAAACTCTGCAACCAAACTTGCGCCCATTGCCATGTGGACGCCGGCCCCGACCGCAAGGAGGAGAACATGAGCCGCGAGAATTTCGAGCGTAGCCTCGACATTCTCGCCCGCTACGACATCCCGACGGTGGACATCACGGGCGGCGCACCGGAGTTGAACCCGAACTTTCGATGGTTTGTGGAGGAATGCCGAAAATTGGGCAAACACGTCATGGATCGCTGCAATTTGACGGTCATTGTCTCGAACAAAAAATACCATGACTTGCCCATGTTTTTTGCCGAAAATAAGGTGGAAGTCGTGTCGTCGCTGCCGCACTATTCCGCCCTCCGCACTGACTCGCAGCGCGGCGACGGGGTATTCGAAGACAGCATAAAAGCCATGCAAATGTTGAATGCAGTCGGCTACGGCAAGGAAGATTCAGGTCTGAAATTCAACCTCGTCTATAACCCGACGGGGACTTTTTTGCCAGGCAATCAGGCATCGTTGGAAGCGGAATTCAAACGTCAACTGAAGCGTAAACATGACGTGGAGTTCAACAACCTGTACGCCATCACGAATATGCCTATCAGCCGTTTTCTCGATTATCTGCTCGAAGGCGGCCATTACGAAACGTATATGCAATCGCTGCTCGATGCGTTCAACCCCTCGGCGGTGGCGGGCGTGATGTGCCGCAACACGATTTCGGTGAGTTGGGACGGCTATCTGTACGATTGCGATTTCAACCAGATGCTCGACCTGAAAGTAGCTGCCAAAAATCACCTCAAGGATTTTGACATGACCGAATTGGAAAGCCGCGACATCGTGCTGAACCAACATTGCTACGGCTGCACGGCGGGCGCGGGGTCGAGTTGCGGGGGGCAGATGGCGTGAGATTCACCGCAGCGACGTAGCGTTTTTATCGTCCTGGAAGAAACTTCTCTGCGCCTCCGCGCCTCTGCAGTGAATTTTTCTTTCGATGGCGATATTTGCCGCATGAATTTGCAGGCAATAATGAAAAAAACACTCTGGATTCTGTTCGGCTTTCTGGCCGTGTCCATCGGTTTGTACCCGGTCATTTACTTCGTGCAAGACCGAAAATTTGGCTTACTCGCCACCAAAAGCGAAGCGCTGCTCAGCGATGTTTTTTGGAACGTTGGCTTTTACACCCACATCATTTTTGGCGGGCTGGCGCTGCTCATCGGCTGGGTGCAGTTCAGTCCGCGACTGCGGCGCACCCGACTTTCTTTGCATCGTGGCATCGGAAAAATCTACGTCGCGTCGGCCTTGCTGGGCGGACTGGCCGGTATCGGCATTGGCACACAAGCTACTGGCGGCTGGCCTGCGGCGCTGGGTTTTATGTCGCTGGGTGTAGTTTGGGTGTACACGACTTTCACGGCGTATCGCCATATCCGCGCCGGACGGGTGACGGCGCACCAGAAAATGATGGTGTACAGTTACGCCGCCTGTTTCGGTGCTGCGACGCTGCGGCTCTGGATGCCAATTCTCATCATGATTTTTGGCGATTTTATTCCCGCATACCAAGTGGTGGCGTGGCTGTGCTGGGTGCCGAACTTGGGCGTGGCGCGGTGGGTGAATGGGAAAGTTTTAGAGGTGAATCTTCAAAAAGAGTAACCGATTTCGACCAAAGAATTTGGTTGATTGGGAGGCATGGCTATTTTTGTGCCGGGGCGGGGACAAAAAATGCCCGCGCCCAAAGCGAGCATAAACGCACCTGACGACTAAGAAACTGTTTTAAAACCCCTTACCGGGCTGAAAGACTCATCTTTTGCGGCGGTTAGTCTCCTGAACCCTGCCCTATCCCAAAATCATAACCATTCTCCCGGTACTTACATCAACCAGCCTCCATCCCCGACAAAAGTCACCTTCCAAAGTGACGAACATCACTTCGTCTAAAATCTTCATGCCCTATCTTTACAGAGTGAATATTCACAAACATAAAAATTTTTCAAAAATGAACGGTAAAAACAATATTGCAATCGGCTTCCTCACCATGGGTCTCTTTATGGCCTACGGTTTTCTGCTGATTTATCTTCGGGATTTTGCCCCCGACAAAGAGGCGTGGGTGAACAGTTACTCCGTAGGCAAGCACTTCGAGTCCCGATTGGCGCACGTACACGGCAACCTGTTTGCATTTCTCAACATCCTGATTGGCTACCTGTTGATGCGCTTTCAGGCACAATTGACCAATGTCAAAACCATTTCGTGGTTGGCACTCACAGGGCTTTTGATGCCAATTGGCATTTTGTCGGAAGTCTATTTCGGCTTGCCACCTGCCCTGGTGCTTATCGGTGCTATCGCCATGACCGCTTCGGTGGTTTGGTTGGGAGTTTCATTTTTAAAAATTAAAAATATTCAACAATGAGCAACTTAAATGCAATCGGCTTGAACGAAGCCGCAACCCAAAAATTAGCCGAAAAACTCAACGTTTTATTGGCGAATTATTCCATTTTCTATCAAAACACACGGGGCTTTCATTGGAACGTCAAGGGTGAAAAATTCTTTGAACTGCACCTGAAATTTGAGGAACTGTACAACGACCTCCTGCTGAAAATAGACGAAGTGGCTGAACGTATTTTGACCTTGGGCTTTACCCCAGAGCACAATTATTCAAAGTACGCCCAACATTCGGCTATCAAGGAGAGCGAAAAAATATCCGACGGCATAGAGTCGGTGCGTCAGATTCTGGATTCCTTTAAATCGGTCATCATTTTACAACGTGAAATATTGACCCTTTCTGCCGATGTCGATGACGAAGGCACCAATGCCCTGATGAGCGATTATATCCGTTTTCAGGAAAAACAGGTGTGGATGTATTCTGCTTTTTTGAAAAATTAATCTTTGAATAATATGCTTTCAAATACCATCACCGACCGCCAATTAGAAATCATCGAAGCGGCGGGTAAAATCCTCTCCAAGTCGGGCGTGAGTGGTTTGACCATAAAAAACTTGGCGCAGGAAATGAAGTTTTCCGAAAGTGCGATTTATCGCCATTTCACAAGTAAAGAGGAAATCGTCGTTGCCATGTTGGAGTATTTGGCAAAAAACATGGACGAAAGGTTGCAAAAGGTCATTTCAAATCACAAAAACCCCTTGGAAAATCTGGAAAGCATTTTCCTCGACCAGTTTGCTTTTTTTTCCAAAAACCCGCATTTCGTGGTCGCCATTTTTTCGGATGGGCTGATGGATGACCGCCAAAACATCAATGCCGCTATCCTTCGCATCATGCAGGTAAAAATGAAACACCTCATGCCCGTTTTGATGCAGGGACAGCAACAGGGATTTTTCACCAACACCATCACGACCGAAGAATTGATGCATATCGTCATGGGCAGTTTTCGATTGCAAATGTTCAAATGGCGCATTGCCAATTTTCAGTTTGACATTGAACGGCAGGAAAAAAACATGCTCCATGCTATTTCAACACTCATCAAAAATTAAATTTCAAGCATGAAAATCACACTCGTTTTATCCGTTTTTTCGCTTTTCATTGCGAGTTGCGCCATGAATAAGAATCCGTCAAACGGCAGTTTCAATAATTTAAACAATCGGACAATGACCAATATCAGTTCCATGCACGAGGCCACCAAACCCGTCTCCGCAAAACCGTTTTTCAAAGGGCAGGAAGGCACGGTCGCTGCCTTGCAAATCCAGAAGGACGGGCTGCTCGACAAGCACATCACCAAAGTTGAGGCACTCTTGGTTTGTGTGGCGGGCGAAGTTGTTTTTGAAAACGAAAAAGGCTTCAAGCAAACCCTCACCAATGGCGATTACATCAAAATCGAACCCATGGTAACGCATTGGATTAAAGGGGCGCAGGACAGCCAACTCTTGCTCATCAAGTAAAAAATTTGCTCAATGAAGTTAGTGAATATTCGCAAACTATTTTTAAACCAAATGCTCATAAAATGAATAAGAATATTGTTCTGTTGTTACTGCCTCTTGTAATGATTTTAACATCATTTAAATCTAACGAAAGTATAACGGGCAAATGGGCTTTCAATGATTCTCCCCGTGAAATAGAAATATACAAGGAGAATAACAAGTACTATGGAAAAATTATCAAAGTATCGGGCACGGAAAAGAAAGAAAAAGTGGGTCACATACTATTGCTGGATTTCGTTTATAACCCGTCCGAAAAAGAATATAATGGAAATATTAATTCCCCCGGCGGCATGAATGCGTCCGGAGTATTAACAGTTCTCAATGAAAACAAACTGAAATTCAGTATTAAGAAATTATTTATCAATAAGTCGTTTACATTAACAAGGGTACAATGAAACAGGTTTTAATTATTATCATTTCCATTTTGTTTTTAGTGCCTGCAAAAGCACAACAGGTTATTCGTTTTACTAATCCCGATTCTTTGATTGCGTTTGCAGAAAATAACAGCATTGCTATAAAAACCGGCAATGCACAGGCCTTGCTGGCAAAATACCAAACTCTGTATGCAAAAATCAACAAGTTCAATCCCCGTGCAAGTGTAAATTATGCGGCCACCGATAATACACAACTGCCGGTTAATTTTTTCCCTGCCGAAGTATTTGGCGGCACACCGGGTACGTTTAAGGAAGTTCAGAGCGGACAGCAATACGTTCAGTCAGTATATATAACCCCGCAGATTGATGTGATAAATCCAGCCACCTGGGAAAAATTAAAATCTGCCAGGCTGAATGAGCAACTGGCGTTTGTAAATAATAAATTAACCAAAAAAACTTTATCGGAGTCTATTGCAGCGGCATATTTCAATATTGTTTCTTTTCAACAGCAAATAACCATTACTTCACAAACTTTACTACATGCCGATTCTATTTTACAAATCTTTCAAGACAAATTTGAGCAGGGCATTATACGCAGTCAGGATGTAAACAATGCAAAAGTGAATAAGCTGATGATTAAAGACCGTTTGCAGCAAATACAAAACGCAATGGAGCAGCAATACAATCTCCTGAAATTACTTTGCGATGCAGATGCAGAAACTGTAATTGAAATAGAACATAAGGATAATACAACTACAACTTTACAGCAACCTGCAATTGCTTTAAATACACTTGCCGTTACACAATCGCAACTGCAACTGCAATATGCCAAAAGCGAATACAAAGCAAACAAGGCCGCTTATTACCCTACTCTTTCTCTCATTGGCAATTGGGCCTGGCAGGAAAACAGCAAACTGCATTTTTTTGATAATAATGCCCGATGGATTCCCACAAATTATATCGGGTTGCGATTGAGTTATACATTCCCTGATGCAGGACGTTTATCGCAAACAGCAACTGCAAAAACCACTTGGCAAATTGCAGCGATGAATGTAAAACATAAAACAGCGCAGCAGGAAACAGAAAATGTGCAACTGTACCTGGAATTTAAAAAAGCAAAGGAAATAATAGTGGTTGCAGAAGAGATTAAGTTTTTAAAAGAAGATACATACCGTAAAAACCTGAATTTATTTGTACAGAACATTTATCCTGCTGACAATCTCTTTCTTGCTTTTAATGACGCGTTGATAGCAACGCTTAATTATCAATCGGCAGTAATAAACCTGCAATATCAACTTTCCAAAATCAATATTAATAATGGCATCCGATGAATAAAAAATCAACACATATCGTAACCGCACTTGCGATAACGATGGCGATGGTCTCTTGTGGTAAAAAAACAATTACCACACAACCGGTGCGTAAGGATATTACCGAACTGGTATTTGCTACCGGCGTTTTAAAAGCGGATAATGAGTACAATCTTACCGCACAGGCAGAAGGTTATATTACCTCCATTTATTTTGAAGAAGGCGACGAATTTAAAGCAGGCAAAACAATGGCTGTGATAGACAATATGCAGACTGTGGTAAATGCCGCTCAGTCTGATAAACTTTTGCAAATTGCAATGTCTAATGCAAGTTCATCTTCTCCATTATTTCAGCAGGTAAATGCCAACATAACAGCAGCCAGAGAGAAAATAAAACAAGATGAACAGCAGCTTGAACGCTACCGTAAATTATACGAAAGCAACAGTATAGCGAAAGTGGAATATGAAAATGTGCAACTAAATCTTGCTAACTCTACTGCGGCACTTAAAGTATTAGAGGAACAATACAACAACCTTCAAATACAAGCCAATCAGCAGGTAGAAATTCAGAAACAGCAAAGTGGTGTAAACAATTCAATTGTTGTTTATAACCGTGTAGTAACAGTAGTGGGCGGAAAGGTGTATAAAAAAAGAAAAGAATTGGGGGATTACGTTCGTAAAGGAGATGTGATTGCAGAAATAGGTAATCCGGCAAAAATCTATGCATACTTAAGTATTGACGAAAGTAACATTTCGAAAATTAAAATTAACCAGAAGGCAATTATACAATTTAATACACATAAGGATATAAACTATGATGGCGTTGTAACGGAGATATACCCTTCGTTCGACGAACAAACACAATCGTTTTATTGCAGAGTGGAATTTAGCAGGGAACCGGAGTTTAAAATTTCCGGTACCCAATTGCAGGGGAATATAATTATCGGCAATAAAAAAAATGTTTTAGTGATACCCCGTAATTTTTTGAACTATGGCAACAAAGTTAGGATAAAAGGCAAAGGAGTTATAATTGTGGAAACCGGTTTTATTTCTAATGACTGGGTTGAAATACTTAAAGGACTGGATGAGAAAATAATTATTGAAGCGGATAAAGTAAAATAAAATGAAACTAAAAGTAAATACGGAGATAGCGTTAACACATTTACTTACCCGTAAGAAGCAAACAATGGTTGCTGCTATGGGTGTAACGGTAGGTATTGGGATATTTATTTTTATGATTTCATTGGTGGTTGGCTTTAACCGTTACTCAGATGAATCGCTGTTTAAAGCTGTACCACACATCCGCATTTACCAAGATGATATTTTAAGCCGGCCTTTAATGCCTCATATTGATTCAGTTTATGAAACCGCAATCGTTAATCCCAAGATTGCCAACTTAACTAAAAGCCTTATCAATCCTGAAAAAATATTAGCCGATTTTAAAAAGCAGGAAGATGTGGTAACAGTTGCACCGCAGGTATCTGCCAATCTTTTTTACAACAATGGCACATCACAGATAAATGGCATCGCCTCCGGTGTAAATATTATGGAAGCAAATGCCATGTTCAATATTCAATCTACCATGCTGGCAGGTGATGTAAGAAATCTTTTAACACTCCCTAATGGTATAATAATCGGAGTGGGCATTGCAGACCAGTTAAACATCCAACTGGATGACAATATAAATATTACCTCAGCCGTAGGTGTAATTAAAGTGATGAAAGTTGTGGGTATTTTTAAAACAAGTAACTCTTCCATTGATAAAACAAAATCATACACAACGCTGGCGGTGGCACAACAGTTACTGCATCAAAGCTCCAGCTATGTAACTGATATTTTAGTAAATATTAAAGACCCCAATAAGGCGCCTGAATATGCAAAACGCTATGAAAACCTGACAGTTTATAAAATAGAAGATTGGCAGGCGGCAAATGAACAGACTATGGCAAGTAATAAAACCAGAAAGGTCATGTTTGGGGCAATTTCCGTAGCAATTTTATTAGTAGCGGCATTTGGCATTTATAACATTATCAACATGACCATTAAAGAAAAACTAAATGATATTGCTATTCTTAAAGCTACCGGATTCAAAGGGAAGGATGTTATAAACATATTTATTAAAGAAACATTAGTTATGGGTTTTGTTGGCACCAGCATCGGTCTGGTCTTGGCCGCAGTATTAATAAAGTTTGTAAGTGGTATTTATATTGGCGGTGACAGAGAGTATTTTCCTATCGGATTTGAATCATCAATTTTCATAATGGGGTCTGTTATTGGCATGCTCGTTACATTGGGTGCAGGCTATATTCCTGCCCGTAATGCCGCTAAGGTTGACCCCATAGAAATATTCAGAAAGTAATGGAAAAACAAATTATTTTAAGGGCAAATCATATTGTAAAATACTTTTACGAACCCGTAAAATTTAAAGCATTAGATGATGTTTCTTTTGAAGTTGATGAAGGAGAATTTGTTGCTTTAATTGGCAAGTCGGGTTGTGGTAAATCAACGTTACTTTATATTCTTTCTACAATGGATACTGATTATGAAGGCGAGTTATTTATAGCTGGTGAAAAAGTAACAGGACAAAAACAAGATAATCTTGCGGCAATACGCAATAAAAATATTGGTTTTGTATTTCAATTTCATTACCTGCTTTCAGAGTTCAGTTGTTTAAAAAATATAATGATACCTGCTTTAAAATTGGGCAAATACTCTTATGATGAAATTGAACACCATGCCTATCAAAAATTAGAACTGCTCGGTATAAAAGACCAGGCTTTGAAACAGGCATCTAAACTTTCAGGTGGCCAGCAACAAAGAGTTGCCATTGCAAGGGCATTAATAAATGAACCCAAAATTATCATGTGTGATGAGCCTACGGGAAATTTAGATAGTAAAAATACAAGTATCGTTCTCGAAACATTTCATCAACTGTCAAAAGAATTCGGACAAACTATTATTGCTGTAACGCATGATAATGATTTTGCCAAATCATCTAACAGGATAATTGAAATGGCAGATGGAAAAATACTTGAGCATGATTTAAAAATGAATTAAAAAAAAGGCAATGAAATTAATAAACATTTGCAAACAAGTTTTAATCCTTTTGCTTTTTATAATAGGGTTTAATTCAACACAAGCACAGACCATGACCTTGCAGCAATGCGTCGAAACGGCTTTGCTAAACAACAAAAACCTGCAAGTCGGCAGAAACAACCAGAACCTTAGCCAACTCAAACAACAGGAGGCAAGGGCGATGCTTTTGCCCAAGGCAACGGCATCGGCCGACTACAAGTTTTTCACGAACCTACCTTACCAGCTCTTGCCCCTGTCGGTGTTCAACGGGCCCGAAGGGCAGTACAAAGAGGCGCAATTCGGCGTGCCGCACAACCTCGGAATCAATGTCCAGTTGGCTATGCCGCTCTACAATCCGCAAATCAGGGGCGGCATAAATGCCACAGAAATCGCAAGTGAACTGAGCAATTTGCAGGTTGAAAAAAGCGAAGAACAGGTCATTTTCGAGGTGACCAATTTATATTACAATGCCCAAATTTTGCAACACCAGACATTGTTTGTGGACAGCAATTTGGTCAACGTCAATCGCCTGCTCGCTACGGTTAAATTGCTGCGGGAGCAGGGATTGGCAAAAGGCACGGACATCGGAAAAATCGAACTTCAACAAGCACAACTGCAAACCCAACGCTCACAATTGTCCAGCAAATCGGTGCAGGTGCTCAACAGTTTGAAGTTTTTCATGGGCAAAGATTTGGAGGTGCCTTTGGCTGTGCAAACAGCGATTTTGCAGGGCGAAAAAAACGAATATCCCGTTTCCTCGTCGGTGGATGCCCGCATCGTACAGACCCAAAACCGACTGTTAATCAACGAGTTGAATACCGTCAAAAAATCCAGGTTGCCGAGCCTTTCGTTGGTCGCTAATTATGGTTTGACGGGTTTTGGTTATTTCAAACAGCCAGAACCGTTCTTCAAGGTTTTCCCTATTGGCTTCATCGGCGCACAAGCGACCTACCCGCTTTGGAACAAAACAACTCGCTATCAAATCACCCAAAAAGAGGCTGAATTGCAAAGCAACCGGTTGCAATCAGCAAACGTGCAGGCGCAAAACGACCTGATGCTTGCCAACGCCATTTTGCAAAAAAACGCCGCCGCCGCCAACATCCCCGCTTCCTCACAGCAAATCGAGTGGGCAAAATCGGTCTATCAGCAAACGCTCCTGCATCAGCAACAGGGCACGGCAACGCTGACCGATATTTTGTTGGCAGACAACGCCTTGCGGGAAGCCCAACAAAACTACCTCAACCTCCTCGTAGACTACCTGAAAGCCGATTTGGAACTCAAAAAAGCATCTGGTTCAATCAAAAATTAAACGATGAAAAAAATACTCTCCTACTTGATACCCGCCGTCATTTTGATTGGGATTGTTGGCGGCATTGCGTTCAAATTGAAAAAAAACAAAGCGGTTTCCGTGGAACGGGTATATCAAAATGACCCCGCCGAAATGCCCGTTCCCAACAGCAAACCGACAGACCCCTTGCCCCCGACCGCAACGGGCGACTTGCAATTCACGGGCGTTTTTGAACCAAACCGGGAGACCAAAATCAGCGCAGAGGTGCAGGGTAAAATCAACCAAATCATGGTGGATGCGGGCAGCGTGGTGGGCAAGGGGCAGACTTTGGTGCAGTTGGACAATTCCTTGTTGCAATTGCAATTGCAATCGGTGGACGTGCAAATCGAGGGTCTCACGGCGGATGTGAACCGCTATTCCATTTTGGCTAAAGCCGATGCGGTGCAAGGTGTTCAATTGGAAAAAGCCCAATTAGGCTTGAAATCTGCCCAGGTGCAACGGGCGACCATTCAAGAACAAATCCATAAAACGACCATCAAATCGCCATTCAACGGAGTCGTTTTCGCCAAATTGAGCGAGGAAGGCGGCTTTGCTGCGCCGGGCGTTCCGCTATTGCACCTACTCGACATTGGGCAGTTGAAATTCACGGTCAATGTGCCCGAAAACGATTTGAAATATTTCCAATTAGGGCACAGCCATCCAGTCATTGCCGACGTTTTTCCCGAAAAAATGCTTTCTGGAAAAGTAACCCTGATTGCCAGCAAAGCCAATGTGGGCAACAGTTTTCCGGTGCAACTCACGGTTAAAAACCTCCCAGACCATGCGCTGCGGGCGGGGATGTTTGGCAAAATCACCTTACCAAACCAAAACTAATCGGCCATGAACCTTACTGAAATTTCCATCAACCGCCCTTCGCTCATCATCGTTTTGTTCAGCGTATTTGCCTTGCTCGGCATCATTGGCTACAAAAATTTGAGTTACGAATTGATGCCCGATTTTAACCAACCCGTCGTCGTCATCCGCACGGGCTACCCGGGGGCAGCACCCGACGAGGTGGAAACTTCGGTTTCCCGAAAAATCGAAGATGCTTTGTCCAACCTCGAAGGCGTGGACTATTTGGTGACGAAATCATTGCCCAATGCCTCGGTCATCATCGCCAACCTGAATTACGGCACCGACCTCGACCAAGCCATGCAGGATGCCCAGCGGTATATTGACAATATCCGAAAAGATTTGCCCGCCGATATTTTAAGCCCCGTGATGAGCAAGGTATCGCCCAACGACTTGCCAATTATGTCCATCAGCGCAACGAGCAATTTGCCCACCACCGTTTTTTATCAAAAAATGAAGGATGAGTATTTGCCGCAAATTCAACAACTGAAAGGTGTCGCAGAAATCACGCTGTTGGGCGGCGAAGAGCGGGAAATACAGGTGAAAGTCAATCAGGAGAAACTGAAATTGTACAAAGCCTCCCTGTCGCAAGTGGTGGAAGCCATCAACCGTGCAGGTTTGGATTTGCCCGCAGGGAACGTACAGACCGACACGGAGACAAATTCGGTGCGCTTGGTCGGCAAGTTCAACACGCTTGAACACATCCGAAACGTGCAGGTTGCCATGCCCATGCCCAACAGCCCGATTTATGTGAGGGACGTGGCAGAGGTCATGGACGGCATTCGGGAAGTGACCTCCGTGAGCCGCTTCAATGGCAAAAACGGCATTGGGCTTTTGCTCAAAAAACAGGGCGATGCCAATGCTGTGAACGTCTCGAAAGCCGTGCGCGGAACCTTTGAAAAGATAGAAAAGCAAAACGCCGGGGACAAAACAAAATTCATCATTGCCGACGACAGCACCGACAACACCATTGCCGCAGTTGACAGCGTGGTGGTGGATTTGATTTTGGCGGTCATTCTCGTGTCTTTGGTAATGCTCCTGTTTTTGCGCAGTTTCAGGAATTCATTTATTGTTATTGTGGCAATTCCAACCTCTTTGATTACGGCGTTTGCCATGATGTGGATTTTGAATTATACGCTCAACCTGATGACGCTTTTGGCCATGTCGCTGATTATCGGCATCCTCGTGGACGATGCAGTGGTGGTTTTGGAAAACATCCAACGCCACTTGGACATGGGCAAGGAAAAGAGAAAAGCCGCCTTCGACGGGCGTATGGAAATCGGGTTTTCCGCCTTGTCCATTACGCTGGTGGACGTGGTGGTGTTTTTGCCGATTTTGTTTTTGCAGGTTTTTGTGGCGGATATGTTGAAACAGTTTTCGGTGGTGGTCATCACCTCCACGCTGACGAGTTTGCTGGTCGGTTTTACACTCACGCCGTGGCTCGCTTCCCGCATCGGCAAAAAAGAGGACTTGCAGCCGACCAACCTTTTCAACCGCTTTTTGATTGGTTTTGAAAAAATGTTGGACAAATTTATTGAATGGTATGGCCGACAATTGAACTGGGTTTTAAATCACAAACTGATTTTTACGGGCATCGTGCTCGTGCTTTTTGCCATGACGTTGGGCGTCATGCGGCAGGGCATCATCGGGAAAGAATTGATTTCGACGGGCGACCAGGGGAAGTTCCGGTTTGCCTTGGAATTTGAAAAAAGCACCTCGATTCAGCGCAACGATACCGTTTCAGGAGCCATTGAAAAACATATTTTGGCGCAGCCAGAAGTCAAAACCCTGTTCAGCAACGTGGGCGGGCCGAGCACGGGCATCGGCAGTTTGGGTGTAGGTGTGGCTTATAAAAGTGAGTTCACCGTGCAGTTGAAAAGCAAAAAAGAACTCAACAACCTGCGCACCGAGGATTTTATGCTCCGACTGCGGCGGGGTCTGCAAAAACAGTATCCCGGCATCCGTTTTTCCATGGCAACGCTGGGTTTGGTGCCACGCTCGGCACCCGTGGAAATGACGTTGAGCGGCAGCGATTCACGGCAAGTCATGGAAACCGGGAAGATGCTGAAAGACGTGGTGCAGCGCATCCCCGGGGCGGACAACGTGCAACTTTCGGTGGAAGAAGGCAGCCCCGAATATCAGGTGCTGCCCGACAAAGACCGTATGCAGCGATTGGGGCTGAACACCGCCTACACAGGGCAAAACCTGCGCATTGCCTTTACTGGAAATGACGATGCTACGCTGACGGAAAACGGAACCGAATACCCGGTACGGATTCGGCTCGCCGATTTCGACCGCCGCAATTACGAGGACGTAAGCCGCCTGAACATCCTCAACCCGATGGGTTTTCCCGTGCAGGTGGCGCAATTTGCAGAGGTGGTCAAAGGCCGCACGCCCTCGCTTTTGGAGCGCAAAGACCGCCAGCCCGCCGTCACGCTCACCGCCGATGCCTTGGGCAGGCCATCTGGCACGGTCGCAGATGAAGTGGTGGCTTATTTGAACAAAAACCCCTTGCCCGAAGGCATGGGCCTCACTTGGGGTAGCGACATCAAGCGGCAGAACGATAGTTTCGGGGCATTGGGCGGGGTGTTGGCGATTTCGTTTTTGTTGATTTACCTTATTATGGTCGCCCTGTACGATAGTTTTGTTTATCCGTTTGTTGCGTTGTTTTCCATACCCGTTGCAGCGATTGGGGCGTTTTTGGCCCTGAATTTATCGTTGAGCAACCTGAGTTTGTTCGCCCTTTTGGGCTTGATTATGCTCATGGGTCTGGTGACGAAAAACGCTATTCTGATTGTGGATTTCACCAACCAACTCAAAGCCGAAGGGTTACACTACCGGGATGCGCTGGTACGAGCGGGCAAAGAACGGATGCGCCCGATTTTAATGACCACGTTGGCAATGGCAATCGGCATGTTGCCCATCGCCCTGGCAAAAGGCACCGCCAGCGAATGGAAAAACGGACTGGCTTGGGTCATCATCGGTGGCCTGCTGTCTTCATTGATTTTGACTGTCTTTCTGGTGCCGATGATGTATTATTTAGTGGACAGGGTGAAGGAGAGGATTGGGGGGAGCATAAAAGTGGGGATGAAAAAACAATAAATGCCGCTAACAAAGCACTCACGACCATGCCGCCCAAGCCCAACCCGCAAGGTCAACGCAGGGCGGCACGGGCGTACATCCAAACGTTCACCGCCAATTTCACAGCTCCCCACGCCCCTCCCAAATCCTCCCAAACCCATTTTGGGTCTTCTCATCTTATTTGGAAGTACACAATCCCATCCCAAACATGTACCTTTGCGCTCTTTTTCAAAAACACATACTACTTCGATGCTTTCAGTTAATGATGTTGCCTTGCAGTTCGGCAAGCGGGTTCTTTTTGACGAGGTCAATCTTAAATTTGTAAAAGGCAATTGTTACGGTGTCATCGGAGCAAACGGTGCCGGCAAATCTACCTTTATGAAGATTTTGTCCGGTGAAATGGAGAGCACCCGAGGCACGGTCGAGATCACGCCGGGCGAGCGGATGGCGGTACTCAGCCAGAACCACTTTGCATTCGACCAATATCCGGTGATGGATACCGTGATCATGGGGCACAAGCATCTCTATGAGATTATGCGGGAAAAAAACGCCATTTACGACAATCCCGACGCGACCGAAGCCGAGTCCCTGCGCGCGGCCGAACTCGAAGGGGAGTTTGGTGAAATGAATGGCTGGATGGCAGAAAGCGACGCGGCGGAATTGCTCAGCAACCTCGGCGTCCACGAGTCCCTGCACTACAAACTTGTAAAGGAACTCGACGGCTCGGAGCGCGTAAAAGTGCTGCTGGCACAGGCCTTGTTCGGGGCACCCGATATTTTGCTCATGGACGAACCGACCAACGACCTGGACGCGGAAACCACGGACTGGCTCTGCAATTTTCTGGCTGATTACCAGAACATCGTCATCGTGGTGTCACACGACCGGCACTTTCTGGATATGGTTTGCACCCACGTCGTGGACGTGGATTTCGGCAAGATTCGGATGTTTACCGGCAATTACACTTTCTGGTACGAGACAAGTCAACTCCTGTCGCGCCAAATGGCCGATAAAAACAAAAAAGTGGAGCAAAAACGCCAAGAGATGATGGATTTTATCGCCCGGTTCTCGGCCAACGCCTCCAAATCCAGACAAGCGACCAGCCGCAAAAAGGCATTGGAGAAATTGAACTTGGAAGATATACAAATCTCCATGCGCCGCTATCCCTACATCGCTTTCAAGCCCGAACGCGAGCCCGGAGATATTATTCTGACCGTGGAAAACCTTTCGAAGCGGAATGAAGCCGGGGAATACCTGTTCGAAAATCTGTTCTTTCGCTTCAACAAAGGTGAAAAAATCGCTGTGCTCAGCCGCAATGCACAAGCCATTACCGCACTGTTCAACATCCTTTCCGGAGAAGATACGAACTTTGAAGGCAGTTTTCAATACGGTCAGACGATCTCGCCGCAATACCTTCCCAACGACAACAGTGCCTTTTTTTCGGGAGACCAGGACATGAACCTGATAGAATGGTTGCGCCAGTTTTCTAAAGAAAAAGACGAGTCATTTATCCGCGGATTTCTCGGGCGAATGTTGTTTGGCGGCGAGGAGGTTTTCAAACGCTCCGGGGTGTTGTCAGGTGGCGAAAAAGTGCGCTGCATGATGTCCAAAATCATGCTTTCCAATCCCAACTTTCTGATCCTCGACGAACCTACCAACCACCTCGATCTGGAATCCATCACCGCGCTGAACAATGGTATGCAGGAATTCACAGGCAATATCATTTTCACCTCCCACGACTATCAGATATTGGACTCTGTTGCCAATCGCATCATCGAAATTACGCCCAACGGCCTTATAGATCAGAATATGACATACGGGGAGTATTTGCACAGCGACAAGGTGCGGAACATGAAAGCACAGATGTACGAGGAATTAGTGATGGCCTGAGGTTGAGACAAAGTGATGGTGCGTACGGTATTTAACCCAAGTTGTGACATACCAAATCAGAAGGATTGCAAAACGGATGGAACAGATGAAACGGATTTGAACAGATTATTTTTCTCTGGTTTTTTCAAAAAATCCGTTTGAATCTGCTAAATCCGTGTCATCCGTTTTGCAATCCTGTTATGTGCGCATATATGTCACATTTGGGTATTTTTCACAACTCCCCCATCGCTCCTTCCAAATCCTCCCACAGCCATTCTGGGTCTTCCAAGCCGATGTAAAAACGCACGAACGTCCAGGGCATCGGCGGGTTTTGCCTGCCAGGTATGTCGTAAAATCCAATCGTAGGGATGATGAGCGACTCATGGCCACCCCAACTCACGGCCATCAGAAATCGCTCTAATTTGTGAATGAACGCCTCCATTTTTTCCTTTGCATCAGTTTTGAACTGCACGGAAAATAGGCCGCCGCAGCCGCGCATTTGGCGTTTGGCCAGTTCCAGTTGCGGAAAACTGTGGTGAAACGGATACCATAAACGCTCCACTTTCGGGTGGTTTTCCAATTTTTCTATCAAGTATTTGGCTGATTCGTCGCTGCGCTGCAGGCGGAGCGGGAGGGTGCGAAGGCCGCGAATCACGAGCGAAGCATCGTGCGGGCCGAGTATGCCGCCGAGGGTCATCAGTTCGGATTCAAAGATTTTTTTCACCATCGCCTTGCTCGCACAAAGAACACCGGCTACCACGTCGGAGTGGCCGTTGAGGTACTTCGTGCCGGAATGCACAATGATGTCTATGCCGAACGCGGCAGGATTTTGATAAATCGGAGAGCAGTAGGAATTGTCAATAATCGTGACCAAATCGTGGCGTTTCGCCAGCGCCGCGCAAGCCGCCAAATCCTGACATTCAAAAGTCATCGTGTTCGGGCTCTCCAAATACAGGATGCGCGTATTTGGCTTGATGGCAGCCTCAATGTTTTGAATATCAGTGCCGTCCACGAAGGTGTGCTCTACGCCAAAGCGCGGGAGGAATTTGCGCAGTAGAGCCGTCGTCCACGAATACGGCGATTTTTGGCAGGTGATATGGTCGCCCGCTTTCACGTTGCCGATGACGGCAGCAGCCACCGCGCCTGCGCCGCTGGAAAACACGAGCGCATCCTCCGTGCCTTCGAGGGCGGCGAGTTTTTTGCGCAGGATTTCGACCGTCGGGTTGTTGCCGCGCGAATAAACGTGGTGTTCCAACTCGTCAGAAAATGCTTCCCGAAACGCAGCGAGGTTTGGGAAAACGAAATTGCTGGATTGGACGACCGGTGGGCTGACGGCGTTGAAATATTGCTCGCGGTCTTCGCCGAGGTGGGTGAGGATGTCGCTGAGGGATGGTTGTTGGTTATTGGTTGTTGGTTGCTCGTTGTTGGTTGGCACGTCGTTCATGCTCGATAATTCAGGCTGGAAAGTTGCGGCTGTTTCTGACACAAATTTTATAGTGGGTAGAATTGTATGCCGGGTATGTGCTGGAAGTCACTCGTGTTAAATGTCGCCAATTGCAGAATGCCGTGTTCGAGCAATACGGAAGCAATTTCCAAATCAAAAACTTTGTTGCCGCGAGGTTTGTAGGTTTTGAAAAGGCTTTCAAAAATACGAAAACTGCTGTCTGAAGGATACAAAACTCGAATATTGCTCAAAATATCGGCCAAAACTTGCGCAATATCGGCTTGCGGGAAGTTGAGTTTGGTCATTACGGCAACGCATTCCGTGATATTTTTGGAAGTAGTGTGCAGGCGAATGTTTGTATCAAAAAACACGACCGTACTTCGGGCATGATGTACCGAGGTACGGTCGTAGGCGTAAATGAAAATATTGGTGTCTAACAAAACGTCAGTCATCGTAAGCGAAGTCGCGGAGGTTAGCAATTTGGTTCACCGCACCGTTGGAATTGCCTTTTCCGATAAAATTGAAAACAGGCTTGACTGGCTCTTTTTGCTCTGCACCTTTCTTTTTTAACAATAAAAATTCGATGAAATGTAGCACTTCTACCTGCATTTCAGGCGGCAATACGGCGATGCGTTCATTGATTTGGTAACTTAAATTTGCCATTGCTCCAGATTTATGTGGGCAAAATTAAGGGATTTTCAACGAATTGTGTGTCACTTCTTCTTCCGCTTTTTCGCCCCTTTCACCAATTTCATTTCTTTGACCAAATGCCCCGCGCCGCCGAATTTGTCAATGACAAAAAGGATGTAGCGCGTGTCCACCATGATGTTGCGGCAGATGGCTGGGTCGTAGTTCAGGTCGCTCATCGTGCCCTCCCACACGCGGTCGAAATTGAGGCCGACGAGGTTGCCGTTGGCATCAAGCGCGGGACTGCCGGAGTTGCCGCCGGTGGTGTGGTTGGTGGCGATGAAAGCCACGGGCATCCGGCCATCTGCGTCGGCATATTGGCCGTAGTCTTTTGATTTCCAGAGCTCAATGAGTTTTTGCGGCACGTCGAACTCGTAGTCGCCCGGCACATATTTTTCCATAATGCCGTCCAAATAAGTGCGCTCTTCGTACTCCACCGCGTCGCGGGGCGAGTATTCGTCCACCTTGCCGTAGGTGAGGCGGAGTGTGCTGTTGGCATCGGGAAAAAATCGTTTTTCCTTAAAAACTTCCAATTGCGCGGCCATGTACTGGCGTTGGAGGGTGTTGATTTGCGGCTGGAGTTCTTGAATTTTTGGCTGCACGTTGGCAGCGTAGTTGTCTTGCAGGGTTTTCCACAATGTGTAGGCCGGGTCGTTTTTCAAAGCCTCGGCAATGACGGCGGGCTTTTCGGCGAGCAAGGCATTCATTACGTCTTTGTGCGGCAACACGCTGTTTTTGAACATGTTGGAAGCCAAACCCGCGTAGCCGCCGCTTTTGTCGGCAGCCATTTTCACAAAAGCACCGCCCCACTCGTCGGGCATTTTTTGGCCAAAAATTTCCATCACACCGGCAAAAACTGCTTCATCCACCTGCGGGCGATAGTCTTTGTAAAAACCGTCGAGGCTCGCCGTCGCCTCTTTTTGTTTGTTGGCAAAAAACGCCTCACCGTTTTTGTCGTAACTTTCAATCCAAGAATTCAGGCGCGAAGCCAGCCCCAGAATCTGGTTGTTCCGCACACAGGCTTCGAGGTAATAGTCCTGCGCGAGAGCGTACGGCTCAATATTGGTGTAAAGTTGGCGGAGGCGCGGGAGCAGGTTGCCATATTTGTATTTCCAGTCGGCTTTTTGCTCGATGCGGCGCGTGAACTCGGCTTCATAGGCACGTTTTTTCTCCAAAGCGCCGTATTTTTTCAATCCCTGCATCTCGCCGAGCCATTTTTTCCAGGCGTTTGAAATGCTGGATTGCCGGGCGATGTAGGCGATTTTCACGTCGGGGTCGTTGCGCATAAAGCCGTCCATGATTTTGAGGGCGCGGTCGCGCACGTTGACGCGGGCGGGGTTGAGCACCTCGGCGGTTTGGCGGACGGCTGCTTCGGTCAGGTACTCGTCGGTGCGACCTGGAAAGCCGAACACCATCGTGAAATCATCCTCGTCGGCACCGTCGAGCGAGATGGCGAGGAATTTTTTGGGCCGATAAGGCACGTTGGCCGTCGAGTAGGCTGCCGGGCGGTTGGCGGTGTCGGCATACACGCGGAAAATGGAGAAGTCGCCCGTGTGTCGCGGCCACACCCAGTTGTCCGTGTCTGCGCCGAATTTGCCGATGCTGCTGGGCGGTGCGCCCACGAGCCGCACATCTTTGAAGGTCTGCGTGACGAACAAGTAGTATTGGTTGCCATTGTAAAATGGGCGAATCGTGATGTCTTCCCATTTCTCTTTTTTCGTGTTCACGCGGATTTGTGCGAGGTTTTTGTCCACCTGCGCTTGGCGCGAAGATTCGGCCATGCTCTCGGTGACGCCCATAAAAGCCAGCGCGGTCACGTCCTCTATTCGGCTGACAAACATGGCCGTAGCGCCCGGCGCGGGCAATTCCTCACTGCGGGTTTTTGCCCAATAGCCATTTTCGACGTAGTTGTTTTCCAAAGAAGAAAGTTGCTGAATGGCGCCGAAGCCGCAGTGGTGATTTGTCAAAAGCAGGCCTTCGGGCGAAATCATTTCGCCGGTGCAGCCGCCGCTGAATTGGCAAATCGCGTCTTTCAAACTGGGGTTGACGTTGGAAAAAATATCGTCGGCTGAGATTTTCATGCCGAGCGATTTCATCTCTTTTTCATTTTGTTTTTCCAGCAAAGACGGAATCCACATTCCGCCCTGCGCGGCAAGGAAATGGGGGGTAAAAAGGAGGAGGAAGAGTATTTTTTTCATAAAACAAGTTTGCAAGATGGTGGCAAATATAAATCGGCTGAGCTTAAATCGGCGGCGGCGCGATGTCGTCGTCCCGCCATTATTTCACGCCAATGACCCGAAATTTCGCCCCGTCGTAGCGATTTTCCGTTTTTTCCGCGTCGCGCAGCACTTGTAGCGCGGCTTCCCGTTTTTCCGGTTTTTCTTTTTCCAAAAAGGAGTCAAAATTCCGAATGAGCAACACAACCTCTTCCGTGCCAGTGACTTCGAGTGAACAAAGACAGTCGAACAAAGCATCGAGATTTTTTCCAAAATAATCGGGAAACAGCAGGATTTTGGCAATACGCGGGTAAAAACCGCGCAGGGTGCGGCTTTTCGCGCCGTCTATTTCGGCGACGAAAACTTCGGAGGAAAAGGCAGGAGGATGTTCGGTGATTTCCATGTGATACAGATTGAGCGCAAAAGAGGAGTAGGTTTAGAGTGGTTTAGAAAGTTTAGGTTTGAAATTCAAAACCTTGATTTTCAGGGTCAAATTTTTCCTTAACCATCCAAACTACTCTAAACCGAGCTTCTTCTATTTCCCAGACTATTCAATTTTTAAAAAACTCTTGTAGTGGTCTTTCGTGTACCACGCGCTGCGGTCAGAGCCTGTGACGAGGCGTTCGGCACCGCGGTTTTTGCCCGCCACTTTTGGGTGGACATCCCACTCGCGGTAGCGGATGCGCTGACCAGCAGGGTCGTTTTGCGGCAAACGTCTTTCGCGGTTTTGGAATTCGCGCCCTCCGACGTAGCCTTCGGGCGCTGCGCCGTTTTTTTCTACAAAAGCCAGCACCTCAAGCACATAGGGCGGCACATTGGCGGCGGGGCGGGTGTCCGTTTTGCCCGGCACGGCAGTTGGCGCGGGTTGGATTTCGGGTTTCGAGGTGTGTCGCTGTTGGCGAACAAACCATGTAATCGCGATCAACGCCGCGAACAGGAGCAGCCGAATCCAGAGACGTTTGTTCATGGCCAATCACCTTAAAAACTAAACCCGACCGACACTTGGATGGCGAAGTTTTTGTCTTTGTCGTCGCGAAAAATGAGCGAACCGTCTTCGGCGGTGCGGGCTTTTGAAAGGTCGGCATCGTTGTTCGTGATGTCGGCGAGGCCGTATTGGAGGCGCACTCCAGCATAGAGCGAACTGCTGAGATAGTAGGAGATGCCGCCCACCAAGCCGAAGTCAAGGGCATTGTAGAGGCTGCCTTTGTCCTCCGTGTGGTCGAAGTAGGCACCAAGTGTTTTGGGCATTTCGATGGTGCGCGGCCCGATTTCGGCCAGCAGTTTTTGGGCGTCGTCGCCTTCGCCCACATCGTCTTTTCGGTAGTTGTGGTTCAGGTTGAAAACCAATTCTTCGCTGCCCGTTTCTGCGTTTTTGACCGGATAGAGGAGGGGCGGGGCTGATTTGCCAGCATACCGGAGCGAGCCGTCGCCGGTGGCTCCGACGAGGAATCCCACATATCCGCCGCCCGATATTTCAAAATCGCCCCAGCGCGCCACGCCCATCACGGGTATGTCAATGTACGAGTTATTGACATTGACGAGGTAGCGCGATTCGCCGGTGGTCAATGTGCTGCCGCCAGAGAACTGGAAAATGCGGTATGATTGGCCGTCGAATGTGTATTTCGAGCCGCGTTTGGAGTACATCACTTCGCCGCGCAGGCTGAAGTTGTCGGTAAAATTGTATGCAAAAGTAGCCCCGATGTGGAAGCCGGTCACGTTGCCGAAACTCTCCAGCGATTCCCCGGCATCGTTTGTTTCCGAAGGGCCGTCGAAGCGGGCGAAGTTGAGGCCAGTCTTGAATCCGTAGCGAATTTGGGCAGTGAGCGAGCAAGCAGTCGTCAACAACAAAAGCGCAAAAGCGTATTTCATTTTCATAGTCAATGTGTTTGATTGTACCCTAAAAATAGCGTTTTGGAAAAATAAACCGGGCAAAAGTAAGGCTTTCCCGAACTCTCCGAAGCCTGAAATCGCAACCGCAAATCGAAGGCCGTAAGAGGAAGGTTTTCTACCTTTGCCGCCGTTTCGGCAGCAAAACGTGCGCTCTGCCCGCTTTGCTGCCCTTCACGTTCTCTTCACTGCTGGACATTTTTAAACACATAGGCACATAGGGCACATAGTTTTTTGATTTTCAAAGGTTTAAAATCTATGTGGTCTATGTGCCTATGTGTTAAAATTGAAAATTGCACATTCTCTCACTCCTTTCACACCGCTCACACATGAAAGACTGGCCACTTTGGGAAGTTTTCATCCGCTCGAAACAGGGCCTCAGCCACAAACACGTCGGCAGCCTCCACGCCGCCGACGCTCAAATGGCGATTGAAAACGCCCGCGATGTCTATACCCGCCGCAACGAAGGCATCAGTATTTGGGTCGTCGAATCGGCACACATCCACGCCTCCACCGAAGACGCCGAGGCTTTTTTTGACCCCGCCAACGACAAAATATACCGTCACCCGACTTTTTACGATTTGCCCGATGCGGTGAAGCACATGTAAAGGGTAGTTTGGTTTCTGGTTGTTCGTTTTCAAATTTACATTTTTCGGTTTTGCATTCTGCGGTTTTGCTGTTTAACATGGAAAATTCCCATTTTCAATATCTCCTCCAACTTGGCGACAACGCCCTCATTCTTTCCCAACGCCTCGGCGAATGGTGCGGCCACGGCCCTGTGCTCGAACAGGATATCGCCATGACCAATATCGCGCTCGACTTGCTTGGCCAAGCACGAATGTTGCTCACGCACGCGGGCGAACTCGAAGGTCTGGGGCGCACCGAGGACGACATCGCCTATTTCCGCGACGAGCACCAATTCTACAACGTGTTGCTCGTGGAACAGCCCAACGAGGACTGGGCTTACACCATCGCCCGGCAGTTTTTTTTCGATGTGTTCAATTACCACAACTACTCGGCACTGCTCCAAAGCCGCGACGAACGCCTCGCCGCCATTGCCGAAAAATCGTTGAAAGAAGTCACCTACCACCTCCGCTATTCCTCCGAATGGGTGGTGCGCCTCGGCGACGGCACAGAAGTCAGCCACCAAAAAATGCAAACTGCGGTGGACGACCTTTGGATGTTTACCGGCGAACTGACGACCCCCAGCGAGACCGACCGACTTATGGCGGAAGCGGGCATCGCGCCAGATTTGTCGAAAATAAAACCGCTGTGGGAGGCCAAAGTCGCGGCTATCCTCGAAGAGGCTACTTTGAAACAACCCGAAAACGGCTGGATGCAAAGCGGCGGCAAAGACGGTCGCCACTCCGAACACCTCGGCTACATCCTCGCCGATATGCAGCATTTGCAGCGGATGTATCCGGGAAATGCGTGGTGATTTCAACCGGATGCCACCATGTCTCGATTTCAACTGCTTGGTAGGGTTTGATGCGAAAGCAGGGTGTGTGTGCTGTTGGCAAAAGTCCACCGGACAGCAATGCGACTTTCCTTGTAGTTTTGTGGAATGAGTCCATTCCACCTCTTTTTCCCGCTGCCCCGCCACTGCCGCGCCGCTGCTCTGGTGTTTTTGCTCGCCCTCGCTTTTGCCGCGCAAAGCCAGCCGATTGAGAAACGCATCCCCGACCCGCCCACGCAGCAAGTGTCGGATTCGCTGTATTCGCACACCATGCCGATGCAGCATTTTCACGACAAAACCCGCTTAATCGAAATCCTGCGGCAGCACAGCAGTCGGCCCGCCGACATTCGGCACTTGCAGGAAATCGAAGGATTTGAGATGCACTATTTGGTGTTTCCCTTGCGCGTCGCGCTGGTGGTCAATCCCGCCCGGCCCGACTTCACCGACCGCCGCCGCATCGAAAAAGGCATCGAAATCCTCAACCGCTCCATCGTGGATAGCTGGATTCAGGTTCGCCCCGTGCGTTGGGACACGATTTACGCGCCCGTCACCATCAACAGCCTAAAAGCGAACTACTACGAACCCTACTACGCTTTCTCCCAACAACATGATTTGCGTGACACAGCCACGCTCTACGTCGTTGACAATGAGGAAAATCTGTGCGCCGACTTTGGCTGTTCCCGCACGCAGGGCTTCGCTAACATCCTCGAGACCTACACGAACAACGTGGTGATTGACAAATTTTTCATTGACGATTTCAAAGTGGTGCCACACGAGTTTGGCCATTACCTCGGCCTCTACCACACGGCGGAAACCCGGTTCGGCATCGAGCGCGTGGACGGCGCCGACTGCCACCAAACCGGCGACCGCATCTGCGACACGCCCGCCGACCCCGGCGAATTGTTCGCGGTCTATGTCAATTATTCCAACTGCGAAATGAAAGGGCTGAAAGAAGTGGGCAGTGGGCTGGAATACAACCCGCTCATCCACAACTATATGTCGTACTACGCACCCTGCTATATGCGCCGCTTCACGTTCACGCCGGGGCAGTTGGGCGTGATGTTCAACGCGGCGGTGCAAGTGCGCTCGAACCAAATCGTGGAGTTGGGCGAGGTGCCGGAGTTTTGAGGGGAAGGATTTTTAGAAATCTCCGACCTTTGGGGGAAAATCAAGAAACGCTATGGTAAATTCAATATTTATGCTTCGTACATTCGTCTCCTTGCTCCTCATACTTACAATTTGCCAAACAGGTTTGGCTGATTTAGGCTCTGCCGTAGTGTACCATGCTTCTGTGACTTTGAAATCCGGCAAAACGGTTACCGGATATTTTATAGTTGGCGGATATGAGGAGTATGCTTACCTCAATAATAAAGGGACGAATCCTTATTGTAGTGACACGGGTTTGATGAAGGTTTTCAAAGAAGTGGCTCGGAACAGACGCTGGCCGGGCTACCGCAATATTTATTACCCCAAATATTTCTGTCTGCCAGATGCAAACGGCAAGCCGAATCGGGAGATGCAGCTGGCTGTGGCACTGGCTTCTGATACTTTTTCAGTCCATTTTTCAGAAATTCGTTCTGTCAAATTTCATGATGTTGAACCCTATCGCAGTTTTTTACCCGGAGTAGAATCTTTTCGAATCGTGACGCCAGAAATGTTGAATATGCTACAGTACGGCCCGTTTTGGGGCGGCTATGTTTTTTCAGGTTTTGAAGGAAGTGAAATGGGTGTTTACCTGTTGAATTTCAATGAAAAATACAATAAAGCGGAAATTGAACGCCTATACAAAACGCACTGGGAAAAGAAGTTAAAGGTTTATGACCATTCAGAAAAAAAGTACTTTGATGCGAATGGCAAAAAAGACGACAAACGCTCGAAGAGGGATTTTGATTCGTATCAAAAAGCCCGGGAAGAAATGCGTGTGTGGTTTGAAGAGCGAAATGTCCTTATCGTATTCGACTGGGGTACTTGCTGATAGAAATCTCCGACCTTTGGAAAAAAATCAAAATACGCCATGACAAAAGTTACGTATCTCTTTGGGGCGGGGGCGAGTGCGAATGCGCTGCCGGTTGTAAACGAGTTGCCACAACGGATAAATGAGTTGGTGGACCATTGGATAAAAGGTGAAAATCGCAACAGGAATTTATTGCTACCAGAGAATGAATTTTTTGAGGGCTTTCCAAATAGGTCTAAGCGGAAATTTCAAAATCAACTGCTTAGTGAGATGAAATGGGTTGCAGAAGCGGTAAAGAGGACTAGCGTAGACAATTTTGCTAAGAAGTTGTTTGTAAAGCGTAAGCAAGGGGCAGAGGAATTGAAAAAATTGAAAATCGCTCTATCAATGTTTTTTATTCTCGAACAGGCAAGAGTTGTGGCAGATGTGCGTTATGACAAATTTTTTGCTTCAATATTGGCTGAAGATGCTTTGTACCTTCCTGAAACAGTTCGAATCTTATCTTGGAACTATGACTATCAACTTGAAAAAACATACAGTGAATATTGTGGGTCATACGAATTGCCAAAGATTCAAGAACTCCTCAACGTTATTTCAAAAGGCACTTCAAATGTATCTCCAGAAGGTTTTGCAGTCATTAAACTTAACAGTACAACATCTTTTACTGAAAAAAATGGAAACCGTATCGAAGCATTACATAACATTACTGTTAAACTAGAGGAAGATTCAAATACGATTGACTACTTGACAAATTATTATGCGCATTTCGTAGAAAATGATTGCGAGCCATCTCTTTCTTTCGCTTGGGAAGACGAAAATTCAAACGGCAAAAATATCGTTGATAAGGCAATTGATTAGACTTCTTGCGAAAGTGCTAACTTTCGCGGATGAGCAAGTTTGACAAGATA